>JAYVRD010000297.1:0-4214 GCA_043776595.1 Chitinophagaceae bacterium
AATTGATTATTGCTAACAAAAATTTTAAACTTAATTTATTATCAATGAGGTAAAGATTATAAATTGTGTTTAAAGTAAAAATATTTGCTGGAACAAAAGTTGCAATTGGTGCAGCCCCTATCTGCCTTATACAGATTCTATCTTGCCTATAAATTGTTTCATTTCCACCACTTTTAATTGCAGTAGGAATATAATTTACAAATTCTTTACATGGTTTTAATTTGAAAGGTTCAATATTACCTCCATCAATAACGGGTTCATAATGCTTGTTCTCTTTAATCTTAGATACATATTGGGTTCTATCAAAAGTTTGAATACCAAAATATGCACCACAATAATTTCCAAGTGATGTGCTTTTCGTTTTAATCTTATCTAACAATTCAGTATCAAAATCTGAAACCAAGAGGTTGAAATCACTTCTAATATTTGTTGCAAAAATTGATTGATTTATTTTTGAAAAATTACTTACTTCAAAAGCTATATTCGATATATTAACGTCTAATAAATCTTCTTTTGCAGCCTTTCCTTTTTTAAGAATAAAAATACAAGTATCAACACTGGCTGCTTCAAATACAGAGTAGTTAAATAAAAGAATCTCTTTTAATGTTGAGTTATTTAGAATAAAATTTCTTAATGGTTCTGAATGAATATTTTTTAAAAACGTGTTAGGTGTAATAAATCCAACAAAACCGCCTTTTCTCAACAATTCAAGTGATTTTTCTGTAAAGAGTTGATAAGTATCTATTTTATATTTCGCTGAAATATATTTCCCCAAAGAATATTTAAAAACATCTTTTAATTCAAGAGTTTGAAGCATTACATAAGGTGGATTTCCAATTACCACATCAAAGCCACCATTAATTACTTTACCATAAGGCACTTTAGGTTCGCTTGAAACGTTTAATTGTTCTTCTAATTCATCGGTATATTCAATAACTTTTTTGGCGTGGTGCTTTACCTTTTTTACTAACTCGTTAATATTATTTTTTGGCGTTTCTACATCTCTATTAAACACATTTGGAAAAGCCTTTTGCCAATTGAAAGGTTTTATCTTTTTTTCTTCGCCAAAATCTATTTGGTTGTCATAGTAATCTGTATCTATTAAACTATTGCCACTTTTAATATTATTGTCTAAGGTTGGTAAAACACGCTCGTTAAATAAAGATGCTTGTGTGGCAATGCTGGCTTGGGTTTCGCCCTCCATACATTTTAGTAATAAACTAAGTTTGGTTACTTCTACTGCATTAACATCTATATCTACACCATAAATATTATTGAGTAGTATTTGCTTTTTAATGCTTGTAGATAGGCTGCCTGTTGGTGTGAGTGCTTTGTCTTTTTTGGCTTGTGTTTCGTTTTGTTGGTAGAAAGTGCTGTGCCAATTTAGTAAATGTTGATATGCACCAATAAGAAAACTACCACTGCCACAAGCAGGATCAACTACTTTTAACTCGGCAACCTGTTTTGGTGTTTTATTTTGGGTTAGTTTGCCTAATGTGTTTTCTACAATATAATCTACAATGTATTGTGGTGTGTAATAAACGCCTCCTGCTTTTCTTACTTCTGGCTTTAGTTCAATTACTGCTTTGTGATTTTTGTTTATAGTAATTGTTTTGCCTAAAAACTGCTCGTAGGCACTACCTAAAATTTCGACACTTAAAACAGAAAATTCATAAGGACATTCGGGGTAATAAAATTGGTTGATGATTGTTTTTAAAACCTTGTTATCAATTTGCAGGTTTTGGCTTATTGTATCTTTCTTGAAGTTGAATAAGCCAGAGTTGTATTTGTCATCGGCAATGCGAAACAAACCAAAAAGGTTGTTGTAAAAGTTGCCTTGCTTTACAGCGTTTTGCAAATTGCCATAAGGTTCAATACTTCTATCTTCAGCTATACGAAGAAATATTATTCTGTCAATAGTTTGTTGAACTGCAAAATTTATTTCGTCTTCATCTAATGTAGGATTAAGTTTTGCAATACTTTCGGCAAGTATTGTTCTACAACTATCAAGTGTTTCTAAAAATGCTTTGTCAACTGTTGTAGTGCCTTTTTTGTTTGCTGTACCTTGTATAAATTTATCGAAACTTCCTTTTAAAACTTTTTCTTTTGAAAAGGTGTCCCAAATAAAATCGAATTCGTTTAAGTAGTCTTTGTAGTTTAAATATTTAATTCGTGCAACAGCAGCTTTGTCTGTGGGCAATGGTTTTTTGGAGCAATCGTAAATGGCAAATTCTTCAAAGTCTGTAATAATGCTGATGGCAAGTTTGGCACTCCAACCATATCTACGAACTTGATAGGCAGGCAATACTTCATCTTTAATAAATACACTTGGCTTTTTTGCTTCAACAAAAAACAAACGTTTGCCACCTGACAAACGAAAAGAATAATCAGGTGCTTTTGTTGCTTTTCCAACTTTTACTCTGTCTTCGTGAATTACTTCTCTGTATGCTTCTGCATTGCCATTTTCATTATCTACATCCCAACCAAGAGCTTTAAAGAATGGGTCTATAAAGTCTCTACGAGTTTGGGTTTCGTTGTAGTCGGATTTTTTGTAACTAACAATTTGTTCTGTAAATCGAGTTACAAGTTCTTCAATTTTATTGTATGCAGTTTCTTTTGTCATTTGTTAAAACAGAAACAAATATAAGTGTTGTATGTGGGTGGTGGGCATATGTGTTGGGGGTTGAGATGTTGTCCAATGTTTTGTAGTCCTGCTCAATTGAAATACTGCTTCTGTAGTTAGTTGTTATTCTTCCCTTCGTTCTTCGCCAATGTTGGGTGTTTTGCACCAACATTGTATTGTATTAGCTTCTCCACTCCTACTATTTCACCAATATATTTCCTGAGATTCGAATATACATCGCTCATCCTTTTATATTTTGTAATAAAGGTATCATTTGTAAGGCTTGCGTTAAAGATTTTTATTGGCAGTGCAGCAGATTAGACATATGTACACAAACGTTTCTTCTTCGTAGTAAATGCTTGAAAAAGAACAAATAAAAAAGCCCGAAACTTACGTTTCGAGCCTAGTGCCCACGAAAGGAATCGAACCTTCACACCCTTGCGAATGGCAGATTTTGAGTCTGCTGCGTCTACCAATTCCGCCACATGGGCATTTATACAAATTAATTAGTAAACAGGTTTAGTTGCTTTTTGGTAGTAAACCCATTATTAACTTGGGCTGCAAATATAAAGGCATCAATTGAAACCTTCCAAAATTCGCTGTAGGTATTTTTGTTTGTAATAATATTCTTTTACTTGCAGCAACTCTTTTTGGGTAGTAGTATCTTCTTTATAATGCTCCACAATTTCTTTAACTGCTTCATAGGCTTCGTTTTGCTTGGCTTTTACTGCCAATTGTAAACTGTCAATTGCCAATTTGTTTTCTTCCATTTGGGCATCCATCAATTGCTCGTTTAATTCCATCATATCCATTAAAAAAGCTGGTGGCAAAGCAAATTTTTCATCATCTGCTAGCAAGCCTTTTAAGTGTAGTACATATTTTATGGTTTCTTCTTGGCTGCTAAATGTTTTAAAGGCTTTATTTATTTGAGATGATTTTTCCAGCACTTCTGCTTGTTCTGCTTCGGTAGCATTGGCAAAAAAATCGGGGTGGTATTGGCGGCTGAGTTGATAAAATTTTTGTTTTAGCTCAGCAGAATTTACACTTAGCGAAACGTGGATGTTGTATAGTTGAAAATAATTCATGTAGTGAATAGATATTAGTGAATGGTGAAGGTGGGAAAAGCTGAATAAAGTTCTGAACGTTGAAGGGTGCGACGCAACAGACGATGCTATGAAATATAACTGCTCGCTACATAAAACCCCACCCAACCCTAACCTCATCTGCCCTTTGGGCATCTTCTCCAAAGGAGAAGATAATTTGATGCAATCTGATTTGGAGAGTGCAAAACCAGCCCAAAACTTCTCTTTCCTTATCTTGCCATTTCAAAAGTAAACGAATGCTTGTTATTGGTCTTATTAGAGAAGGAAAAATTCCTGCCGACAACCGTGTAGCCCTTACGCCTGCACAATGTAAGTTTTTGCAGCAGCGTGTGCCTAACCTTAAAATTTTGGTACAAACCAGTGCCAACCGCTGTTTTACAGATGATGAATATAAAGCTGCCCATATAGATGTGGTAGAAGATTTAAGTAGCTGCGATATTTTATTAGGCATTAAAGAAGTGCCTGTAGAAATGCTGATAGCCAATAAA
>JAYVRD010000298.1:0-4195 GCA_043776595.1 Chitinophagaceae bacterium
ATATACAACTTCTTTAAAAACTTTAATACTCAAAAAGGAAGACTAATGACAACGTTGAATTTTAAATTCGGAATTATTAAAGCATTTTAGTATAGCATATAGTTTTCCACACAGTTCTTCGTGTAATCATCCTAAATACTTTCCTGTGATTATAGTAAATGAGTGATAAATTACTATTAGAATTAGATTATACAAGGGCTCAATGTGTTTATCCTTTTATCAATAAGGGTTCTCCAAAAATTGCAGGAAAGGAGGCGTTTTTAGTATCAATATTTCTTCGAAAACATTCCTAATAAAGGGTTTAAGATTTAAATGATGAGCCTAAAAAAGTTGCTATACCTACAAAAGCATAACAGGTTTAAATCAGTTGAAAATAAATTATCTTAAGTAGCCTAAAATTTTAAGCATACTGGCAGCCGTTTGTTCTTTGGCGTACACCCAATCTATTAATTTACCTGTTTTATCATGCTCTACTATTATATGCTTGGGGGATGGGATAAGGCAGTGTTTAATACCTCCATAACCACTAATTTGATCTTGGTAAGCACCTGTATGAAAGAAGCCTACATACAATGGTGTTTTGTTGTCTGGGTCATTAATATCGGCTGTGGCTATCTTGGGTAAAAACACTTCGTTGATGTGTTCTTCACTATCATAATAATCGTGGCTATCGCAAGTAATTCCACCTAGTACAATACGCTGGTATTCATTATCCCATTTATTAATGGGTAACATCAAAAATTTCTCTCCAATACCCCAAGTATCTGGTAGCGTGGTAATAAAAGATGAGTCAATCATGTACCAAGTTTCTCTATCGTTTTGCTGCTTCTCTGCAATTACACTGTATATATGTGCCATGCTTTCGCCAACAGTAAAGCTACCAAACTCGGTAAAAATATGAGGCATTGGCACTTTTGCTTTTTTGCAAGCCTTTTTTATGTTGCCTACAATTTCATTAATCATAAACTGGTAATCGTACTCAAAACCCAAAGAGTGTTTTATAGGAAAACCACCACCAATGTTTATGGAGTCTAACTCAGGGCATATCTTTTTGAGTTGGCAGTATAAGTTGATGATTTTGTTCAACTCACTCCAATAATAAATATCATCTTTTATGCCTTTGTTTAAAAATATGTGCAGCATTTTTAGCTGAAACTTATCTTCATATCCTTCAATTTCATCCACATAAAACTCCAAAATATCTTTGGGTCTAATACCCAAACGTGAGGTATAAAATGGAAATGTAGGTTCTTCCTCAGCTGCTACACGAATGCCCACTTTAAAAGGTTGCTTTACAGTTTTTTTATAGGCTTTTAGTTCTTCCTTATTATCTAATACGGGTATTACATTTTTAAAGCCACTGTTTATTAATTTGGCTATACGAGAGGTATAACTCTTTTGTTTAAATCCATTGCACACAATAAAAGTGTCTTTGGTTATTTTGCGGCGTTTGTACAATTGGTTTACAATGTCTATATCATACGCAAAAGAGGTTTCAATATTAATATTGTGTTTCAAAGCTTCTTCTACCACAAAACTAAAATGGCTGCTTTTAGTGCAGTAGCAGTAGTTGTAGCTGCCTTCGTACTTATGTTTTTTAAAAGCAGTATCAAACATTTTCTTCGCCTTATTTATTTGCATACCAATTTTTGGCAAATAAGTAAGTTTCAATGGCGTACCATATTTTTCAATTAGTGGTTTTAAATCCACACCATTAAATTGTAAATAATCGTTTTCTGCGTTCACTTCAAAACCTTCTTGCGGAAAGTGGAAGGTTTGTTTTACCAGCGAGGTATAGCTGTTTGTCATTCTTTTTAAGACAGATTAAAAAGTGGGAATTAAAATTTTGAAAAGCAAAAGTAATAGTTTGAAGCATGTGGAGAACAAAAAAAGGCTGAAGTAATACATACCACAGCCTTTTGTTGTTAGTTTTATATAGCTTATTAGTTCTTAGCCGCAGCTTCAGCTATCAATTTCTTTCTGGCTTCTGCATAGGTTTTCCATTTATCCCCCATGATGTTTTGCAGTTTCCAATCTTTTTCATCATTGGCTTCTTTTAATTTTTGTTTTCGTACATCGGGTGTTGTTTTCAAGCTTTCGTCGTTGTTTATTTCATCTTGTTTTTTGTATAAAATTTCTATGATCCCTTTTACTTTTCCTATTTGTTTTTCGTCTAAAGCCACAATTTTACAGGCAGCTACAATTTGGTTTAGGTTTTTAATTCTTTGTGCTGCAACTTCTTCTTTTGTTTGAGGAGCGTTTTGGGCAAAATTTAGAGTAGTAAAACCTACCATACACAAGAAAATGATAATAATTTTTTTCATACAGTATAATCGTTTTTTGATGAGAAATAAAAATAGTGACTAATGCGTATGATTTTTTTTTGTCTGCATGTTTGAGATATTTATCCCCTATATAAGAAACATCAATAGGCTTATATTATTAACAATCGCAGATGTTTTAACTTTTATATTATAGTAATATTAAAGATGTGTTTATCTCCTTTTTTCATTTTAGAAAGTAAGAACTTTCTGGAAATGAAAAAAAAAAGTCGAAGACATACATCTTCGACTTTCAAAATTATTTTTTACTGACTATTTTACAGAATTAATCAATGAAGTAAAACTCTCAGGATTGTTCATAGCCAAATCTGCCAATACTTTTCTATTAAGGTCAATATCTTTAGTAGCTAATTTGTTTATAAACTGGCTGTAGGTAAAAGTTCCCTCTTCTCTCACAGCAGCATTAATACGTGCAATCCATAATTGACGGTATTCACGCTTCTTTAATTTTCTTCCTACGTAAGCGTAAGTCTGTCCTTTTTCTACAATGTTTTTGGCAACGGTATAAACGTTTTTACGTTTGCCATAAAAGCCTTTGGCTTGTTTTAATATTCTTTTGCGGCGTGCCCTGCTGGCAACTGCATTTTTTGAACGTGGCATATCTTAACTAATTTAAAATTTCAGATTTGAGATATAATTATTATGCAAGTCTGAAACTGTGAAATAATGGTTTTAATTTCCCCTTTGGGGATAAAGGGTTTTATTTCAACCCTAATAAACGTTGTACAAAATCTTTATTCGTACTACCCAACACACCATCTTTTCTCATGGCACGTTTGCGTTTTTTAGATTTTTTGGTTAAAATGTGACGTTTAAAAGGCTTTTGGAAAGTGATTTCGCCAGTGCCAGTTACTTTAAAGCGTTTTTTGGCACTTGAGTTTGTTTTTACTTTTGGCATAAATAATCTTTATTAAGATTACACCCTGCTGGTGGTACTCACAGGAGTACGCTTGTTTAGACCTTACGGGAAAATTTTTTTGGATGGCAAAAGTAAGGGGTAGAAGCTTACTAGCAAGGCATTATAGAAAATTTTTTAAGAAGATAAACTTATAGTACCCAATTATCCCAGCCCAATGAGAATTTTTTTGCTTGCCCGCCATAATTTTAATGAAGATGTGGTAGCCAGCTTTTGAATTTCTATTTAGCTGCGGTTGCGTCGCACATTTTAAGCTATAGATTTCTATTTAGCTCCTATCGAAACGTAGAATTAGAACACGGATGAGGCGGATTGAATGGATTTTAAGGATGAAAAGATTTTCTGCAAAACAAAAAATAATCAGCGTACATCTATCAAATCCGGGCCATCCGTGTTCCTATTTCCACCACTTTTGCAACTATGAATATTGGCTTTGAGGCAAAAAGAGCATTTACCAACAACACAGGTTTAGGGCATTATAGCCGCACTTTAATTAGTTCGTTGTCCCAATATTTTCCTGATAACGAGTACTTTTTGTTTACCCCAAAGCAAACAGAAATGTACAATACTGCTGCATTTGATAATGTTAGCATAGTTACGCCTCAGCATTTCCCTTCTACTTTATTTACAAGTGCTTGGCGTAGCAGTTGGGTAAAAAAAGATTTGAAACGTTTGGCTATTGATATTTACCATGGACTAAGCCACGAAATTCCTGTTGGTATACAGGCTACTAAAATAAAATCAGTCGTTACTATTCACGATTTAATTTTTGAACGTTATCCTGAACAATACAGTCCCATTGACGTAAAAATTTATCGTAAGAAGTTTACTTATGCTTGCCAACATGCCAACAAAATCATTGCTATTAGCCAGCAAACCAAAGACGATATCGTTAACTTCTATAAAATTCCAGAAAGTAAAATAGCTATTTGCTATC
>JAYVRD010000299.1:0-4182 GCA_043776595.1 Chitinophagaceae bacterium
ACCATATACAACTTCTTTAAAAACTTTAATACTCAAAAAGGAAGACTAATGACAACGTTGAATTTTAAATTCGGAATTATTAAAGCATTTTAGTATAAACATGTGCGACGCAACCGCTGCTACATTTTTATGCTGAAGCTGGTTTCATAAATAAAAAAAGTCTTGTCCCCGAAGGGCAAGACTTGTATAAAAAGTGGGGGTGATATTACATAATGTCTAAACCCAACGCAAAATGTGTAACAACGCCTGGTAGGGCAAGCCAGAAAAATGGTCTCCAAGCTGGGTTGAAGAGCATGACTACCATTATGGCAAGCCATATTGTGAAGTATATCCAATTTTTTGTTCTTGACTTTTTTACTTGTTCCATTTTGTAAGTTTTGGCAAAAATAGGGTGTAAACTAATTTGTACCAACCCTAAGTTTGGGGCTGTTGACTATTTGTGGATGTTGATGGTGTATTGGTGGCGGGCTTGGCTTTATCTAAAAACAACATTTTGCAGGCAATAATAATTAATACCACTGCAAATACTTTTTTTAGTGTGGCTTCTGGTAGGTTAAGTGCTAATTTGCTACCAAAATAACCACCAGCAACAAAGGCAAGTGAAACAATGAGTACCACTTTTACATCTACCTGCCCTTGCTTGTAATACTGCATTACTGCTAGTATGCCTACTGGCAATAATAAAATACCTAGTGATGTGCCTTGTGCCTGCTTTTGTGAAAAAGCTAAAAAATATACCAATGATGGTACGATAATAATACCTCCACCAACGCCTATTAAACCACTAAGCATACCTGCTGCTACACCAATGATGATGAGTATAATGATTGTTGTTAGTGTCATTGGTTTCACAATTAATTATTTAAAAAAAGTTTCTTTGTAAAAATTCACGGCTTCTTCTATAATTTTTAAAGCTGTGGTTTTGTCTCCAAATTCTTCTACCACTACAGTTTTATTTTCTAGCTTTTTATATTCTTCAAAAAACTGTCGTAACTCATCAAAAAAGTGTTTGTGAAGTTCTTCAATATTATTATAATAGTTTACGCCAGGATCGTTGCTAGCTACAGCAATAATTTTATCATCGGCTTCGCCACCATCTATCATTTGCATTACACCAATTACTTTTGCTTCCATTAATGTTAGTGGCTGCACTGGCAGTGAGGTGATAACGAGAATATCTAGTGGATCATGGTCTCCACCATAAGTTTGTGGTATAAAACCATAATTTACTGGGTAGTAAAAAGAGGAGAAAATAACCCTATCTAATTTTAGTAATCCGCTGTCTTTATCAATCTCATATTTGCAACGGCTGCCTTGTGGTATTTCTATAATAGCATTTACGCTACGTGGTGCATCTTTACCTACTGGTACGCCATGCCAAGGGTGTTTTACTGTTTGCTGCATCATATTTTTATGCCTGTTTTAAAATTGTATAACCAAAAAATGTAGCTGCTATGCCTAACACTATGCTTAGTAAAATGTACATAGCCATTGTACCATAACGTTGTTGCTGTAGCAATTGTACACTCTCCCAACTAAAAGCTGAGAAAGTAGTAAAGCCACCACAAATGCCTGTTGCCAATAGCAATTTATAGTCTGCAAAATTCTGCTGTTTTGCTGCCAATGCCATTACTATGCCTATGATAAAAGAACCAATTATGTTTACAACAAAAGTAGCATAAGGAAAACTGTTGTGCTTTATAATAACTGAAAATAAATAACGCAGCATAGAACCTGCCATACCACCAAAGCCTACCAATAAAAAATTTTTAAACATCATAGGTTGCCGTTGAAGGTATATTTAAAATCTACCTGCCATTTGCCGTCCTTGTTTATTACTTTTACTTTACGCCCAATACGGTCGTAAGAGTTTTTGTAATTGATAATGGTTTCTTTTTCTGTTATACTGCTTTGTTCTGTAGGTAATATAGATGCTTTTTGGTACTCGTCTTTATCGTCTTTACTTTTTTTGTTATAATCAATTTTTATTTGCTCTAATAGCTTGTCATTTTCTTTATCATCAAGCATGTACAATTTAGCTTTAGTAAAATCTCCTTTTAAGCAAGCATCTGTAAACGCTCTAAAACAATCTAAAGCATCCGCTGGAGGTTTATAATTGTTGGTTGAATTACAGGAAGTAACCACAAGTGCGATAAGTAAAATGTGTAAAAATTTCATGATGCTTTTTTCTTAGGGCGAAGGTAAGTGATAAAGCAGAATAAGAAAGCGTTAGAGAATGGTAACAGTGAAAGTAGTACCTACACCTTCTATACTAGTTGCTGTAATAACACCTCCCATTTTTTCTACTTGCTTTTTTACCATGTATAAGCCTAAACCTTGTGCATCTTTATTGGTATGAAAGGTGTTGAAGAGACCAAAAAGTTTATCCCCGTTTTTCTCCATATTTATGCCTTTGCCATTATCGGTTACTGTAAGTTCAATGGTATGGTTTTTTTGCTTGGTAGCTATTGTAATTTCCACTTTTCTATCTGGAGAACGGTATTTAATACCGTTACTAATCAGATTCAGCAAAATGCTTTCTATATATGCTGGTGGATAGGGTATGGTTGGCACTTCAAAATTATAATGTATGGTAGCTTCCGATTCATGTATTTGCGTTTGCAAAATGGTTTGTATTTTATCTACCAATGCTGTTAAGTAAATGGTATCGGTAGGTACATCGTCTTTATATTCTACACTCAGCATTTCCATCATGCCGTTTAGCATTTCTAATAATTGCTGGGTTACTTCTTTAAACTTTCCAATGTATTCTTTCTTTTCATCGTCGGCAACGGTCATATCGTGCAATTGTAGTAAAGCTGATAAATTGGCCACAGGAGAACGAAGATTGTGAGACGTAATATTTACATAATCTTTTAATAATCCATTTTTGTAGTTTAGCTCTTTACTTAACTCTTTTGTTTGTTGTACCAGTTCAGTAAATTTTTTTGCATGAGCTTCTGTTTCGTTTATTTCATCATCTCCATCAGTTGTACTACCCCCAATTTCTTCATTCAACTGTTTTAATGTTTCAATGGCATTTATTTGTTCATCCTCCATCTTCATTAAATAGGTACTAATAAAATATACACTAGTTATGGTAATACCCACTGCTACATTAATAAGCAGCACTACTGCAAACTCGTTGCTAAGCCAGCCCATACGTACCACTAATATCTCTACCATGCCCAACACTACCAATGTACACGCAAATAGCACTGCAAACCTTCTTGAGGCCTTACCTGCTATGCGGTTGGTGGTAAACACAAGTAAATAACCCTTGCGTAGTAATGCCATTAAAAATACAAAAGCAATTAATAAAAATAACAAAGATGTATGCAAAGCCATAGACGAAATAAACCATGCACGCTTATCTACTTCAATATCATACAAATTTGTAAGTAAAGCAATAAAGGAAAAAAAAGATAATGCCGATGCACCTGCTAACACAAAATAATATTTGTATTTGTGTTTAGATATATATGCAACACCCGCTAAATTGGTAAGTATAAAACATACAGCAGTTATTAAAGACATTCTGCCTGGCGTTGCCGAGCCTGTGAGTGTATCTTTTATAAAAAACTCATCAATGCTTAATTGTAAACCTGCATACTGCAAAGCCGTAAGCAAAGCAAAAGCAAAACAAGCCAAATGAAGAATAACTGATAAAGCCAAGCTCCATTTTTTGTACCACCAATGCAGTTGGTAAGCAATGCCAATAACAATAAAACAAACAGCCGTATTAAACTTCATGGGCTGATTGTTCATAAAAAGGCTAATGAGGTTGAGGCTATTATTAAACCAACCTATGCACACAATTATCCCAGTAATGATACAAATCCAGCCTCCATAGCGGTTTAATTGTTTCATAGATTAACTCATTTGGGTGTTTTGCCTTGTAAATACGGACAAACTACCCAATTTATTTTACAACTTAGATTGTATTTGGTAAAATGTAGTTTTGAAGCTGCTGAACTATAATTTATTTTCTTTGGGAACTACCTGTAGGATATGAATTAAGCTTCGGTTGCGTCGCACATTTAAAACGATAGAATAAGTATTGGGCTTTTTTTATGTAGTACTATCAATGAAGGTTTATTCATTTATTTTACAATAGTTAGTGCCTATTTTACACACGCTACAATAAAGAATTAAAATATACTTTTCAGCTCCATAAGCCTT
>JAYVRD010000300.1:0-16405 GCA_043776595.1 Chitinophagaceae bacterium
GATAATAAAAAAAATGGCAATCCTTCTTTGCAATCTATTCCTTACGATGAAGGAATTTTAAAGATTAAAATGGAAAGAATGGCTAAGGGATTAATTACAGAAAAACTAAAAGCACCTTCAACCTCAAAATTTGGAGATATTGAATACACACACAAAGGCAATGATATAATGATGCGTGGATTTGTGGATGCACAAAATAGCTTTGGAGTTATGCTGAGGAGCAAATGGTATGTAGTTATAAATTTTACTGGTACTACAAAAGCGGATTTAGATAGTAGCCAAAAAATGAAGCTAATTATTAATGAGCTAATAGACCAATAGGCGTTAAAAAACAAAAGCCACCAAAAAGGCGGCTTTCATTACTCACTTCCGTAATAACTGTTTAGAAGTGTAAACTTACAACTTCTTAACCAACTGTTTACCTACAATTTTTACTGTAGCATCATCGCCTACTTGCATGGTGTTGATGCTAGCAGGTTTGTAGGTGGTAAACTGGTAGCTGTAAATTTGGTAGGCTATAACGCCTGTGTCCACTGGTCGCTGGTCGGTAAGCTCCAGCTTGCTGGTGTAAATGCTTTCCAAGCCATTTAAGATTGCATCTACTATTTCGTAGCCAAATATTTGTTTAAGTGCATTATCGTAGCCAGTAAAAATATTGCCCGTTTCAAAAGGGTTGTCCAGCACTATATGTGCTTCTAACGTGCCAGAGCCTACACGTGTTCTGCCTTCGGTTTTCCATCGTATGTTCCAACCTAAAAAAATAGCTGGGGTCTCAAAAAATTCAAAAGCTTCAGGGTTTAGGGGTTGCCCCCTGTATAAATCTACAGTACGTATAGGCTGTAAGCCAGCTGTAACAAATAAATCGTTGTTGGCTTGTAGCACTTGGTATATTCTTTCTATTAGTGGTTGCATAACCTCACCCCCTGCCCCCTCTCCAAAAGAGAGGGGGTGATTACAGGGATTTTTTAAAATTGTTTAAACTGTTTTTAAAACCCGTATTATTTCGGCTGTTAGTTGCCTTTCTATCCTTGTATCTAGTACGGCACTTGGGCCTAAAAATTTATTTTGTTTTATGTTCATTTTTCTATTGTGTGTACGCACAACTATCAATGGTTTGCTATCATCTAACTGCTTACTGGTACGGCTACGTTCGTTGCCTTTTTTTGTGGTGTATTTTTCTTTTACTTTTTTGTACCGATGCCGCTTAAAAGCTTTTACTTGTACCGTTCCTTTAAAACCTTCGTTGTGGGCTTTGGCATAGGGCACTGTAAGCTTTGAAGTGCCTATTAATGCAGTATTGGCAGTAACATATATTTTTTGCACATCCCTTTTTAGCCTGCCTGTTTTTACCAATATAGCCCGGCCCCTGTTTTTACTTCTTTTTACAGCATCGCTATTTCGCTTCCAAGGGGAGGTAGTTCTATCTACCCAGTTTTGTTGTACAAACCTTTCTTTACTAAAGTTTACGGCTACTGTGGCAGCTATATTAGGCAGCTTGGGCCATAGCTTGCCTAGCTCGTTTATTGCTTTAGTAAATTGTATGGTTTGGTTTGTGTCCATAATTAGATTGCTTCGTTCCTCGCAATGACGTGTGTGTTCCTCGCAATAACGTTAGTTAATACCCAACTCCATACCACGTGTATAGCGTGTAAGTACGCCAATTAAAAAGCGTTCAAACTCTTGCGGTGTCATGCTGCTAAAGTTGGTGTTTTGGGTTACAAAATCGCCATTGATAACACTGCCTACATTGGTAGTAATGTTGCGTACCTGCTCTGCTCCTTTAATGGATGTGCCTTTATCGTCTTTGGCTTTTTGCTTGTCGAGTATTTTTTTTGCGTTGGGGTCAATGCCACCCATGCCCTTGTATAAATCTATATTACCAAACTGCAACATAGGGGAAAGCATGCCAGCTCCTGGTAGTAGCTGAGCCAGCAGAGCAGGGTTCTTAGTGATGTCTCCTTTTATTTCTATGTTGGTTGATTTCATTTCAAATGTTTGGCTTTTACCACTCAAACCAAGCATGTCTTTGGCTTTACCATACACCCATTCAATAGCATCGAGTACTGGCTTTAACGTATGCTCGTATAGCCAGCTCAATTTATCGGCAATCCAAATAATAACATCAATTAATTTTAAGCCAATAAAAATTATTGCACTAAAAACATCTTTGATGAGTTGGCTTTTTACAAGCCAAGTGATTAATATACCTACTCCTGTAAAAAGTGGTTTTAAAAACCCTTCTAGTGTGTGCCACATATAATTAAACCAATTGACAATGCCAGGTAGTATAATCTCTACTATTGGTAGTAACCATTCGCCCAGCTTGCCAAGGCTTTCATTTACTCTATCGCCGATTGTAATCCAAGCTGCATCTATTTTGTTACTCATTTGTGTCCAGTTATCCATTTCACTTTTACTGGCTTCAATGGCAGCTTTAAACTGCCCTTGGCTATTGGTGGTAAAGTCTATTACTTCACGCAGCTTGCCAGCATCTTGTGCCATTGCACTAAATGCACCTTTTGCTTCCATGTCTAATCCAAGGCTATCCATAACAGTTGATTTCTGTTTATCTGTAAGCCCTCTAAGCCCATGATTAAGCTGGTCTATGATATCTACAATAGGTCTTAGTTTTCCTTGTGTGTCATACATGTCAACACCAAGTTTTTTAAAAGCTTTGGTTTTATCGGGGTCTCCTAAAACTTTAAACATATTTTCAAGTAGCGTCGCACTTCTTTCACTTGTTTGCCCTTGTGCTGTTAGGTAAGCAAAAGCACCTGCAACCTGCTCCATGTTCACACCTACATCTTTTGCAACTGGAATAATTTTAGGCAAGTATTGGGCAACGTCTGAAAATTCTGCATTGCCTTTATTTAAAGTAGCAAACAATATATCGTAAAGCCTTGTTGCATCTTTAATGCCACTACTATTCATAGAAGCTGCTGTAGCACGTGCTACAACGCTTATATCAGTAAAGCCAGCTTTTGCAGCTTGCAACGTAGCAGGTAATGTATTAAGTGCATCGTTTTTAGCCATGCCACTGCTTAGTAGTATATTAAAGGCATCTGGAGCAGCTTGCGTTGCATTGGCTACATTACTATTGGCGGCAGCATTTAATACGTTGCTTTTTGTTTTCAAAAAATCATTATGTCCTTCCTGTGCTGTTACGTTGGCTTTAAGCATCGAGTCGTTAAACTGGCTACTCATGGCACTAGCTTTGCCATAGGCGGCCCCTAACCCCACCAAAGCAGCAGTAAGCAATACATACGGGTTGGTAGCCAGCTCTGCAATTCTGCCAAAGCCGCTAACCTCACCTTTCATGGCATTAAATGTTTCGACATGTTTGCTACTAAGCCCATCTAGCTTACCCTGCATGTCTTTCACATTATCATTTACAAATTGCTTTGCCTTTGCCATGCCAGCATTTATCTTATTCTTTAGCTGTAGTAGCAAGGTTACTTTTGCTTCGCCGTTTGCCATGTTGTAAAAAGTTTTATATTTGTGGTGCAATTAGCAACTGTGTTGCTGCTTGCAGCTAATTAGTTAAGGTCGTAATAGAACCAATAAATGTTGCCGCTCTGCTGTGCATCGCCAACTATACCCCTTGGGTGGTTTTATTACGGCTTTTTTGTGTGTATTAAATAGCCATTTCTATAATTTGTATCCTTGGCTTCGTTTGTAAACCAAGTATTTACTTCTACACCTGTGCTGCCAACATTGGTATTTACTACAAGCACTTTATCATTATAAAATTTTACGTATTTAGTTTGTGGTTTACCTGTATTACCAAATTGAAAAAAGTAAACTTCATCTGGCTCAGCAAGCACATCTTTAATATGCGGAAACAATTGATGTCTATTTTTTTTTGCGTTTGTATAATCGCCACTTGTATGTTCATCAAATCTTTCTTTGGTTAGCTGAAGCTTTCTACCTAAGTAATCTTCATACCCCATAAAATCCTTATCTTTTACTGGCTTAAAGAGTTCATCTACATTATCGGGTGTAATAGATTTATCTAATAATAACGGGCTGTAATTTGCTTTTATATCATCCCATTTTTTTAAACCATAAGTAGCATAATCTAGCTTTTTGGCTTCGCCTTTTAAATCTATTTTATTGGCATACATTTCATTGGCAGTAAATACTTGCTTTGCTTCGCCACGGTTTATGTTCCAAGGGCTATTATCGGCTATTCCTAATTTTTGCAATGCTTCGGCATTACTCATCTTCATACTATCATCTGGCTTTCCTAAATATTGAATAAGCTCGCACCTGCAACCCCAATCGTTAGGTGGTACAATAGTTAATCCTCCCTTTTCTTCTATATTAAAAATTTTTCCATTGAGTATTTGATGGGCTGGGCGTACTCTGCTATCGCCCACAGTTTGGTATTGTAGCCAACGGGTTATTGTTTTAGCTTCTTTTTTAAATTGAAAATATCGGCTACTATTTTGGCCCACAGCTATCGTGTGATTATATTCTGTACGCAGCCAATTGATGTCTGGCTCTTTTAAATATTCGACTGCTTTGTTGCGAAACTCATCAAAAGTTCTTACTGTTTTGTTTTCTTTATCTAGCAACAACTCGTTTAATGCAAATACATTGGCTTTTTCTTTTAGCCTACTAAATTCAAAAAGATTATACTCCATGTATGCTAAAGCATGAACATCTGGTGCGTCGTAGCTTATATTCGCTAATCCTTCCCATGCCGTTTGTAAACCTTCGTTTAAATGTTTGTAAGTGCTAATTGCTCTTAATACTTCAGCTGTTAATGTGTCATTGCCCTTCCAAACGTTGTTTAATAATTCAATTGATAATTCTTCTAAAATATTAGCTATGGTAATAGCTGTTGGAGCATCAATAGTACAGCACTTGTTTACATACACTGGCAGCACAACACCTTTAGCCACTAAAGCTGCTGCCAGTGCAGTAGTGGCTGGTTTAAAATTTTGGGTAGCAGTATTAGTTGGTTGTTGCTTAACACCAGTTATTGGCACTTGAAATTGTTTTTTTAGCCACTCAACATCTACTTCATGGGTTTCTAAAATTCCTTTAACAATGTTCCAATGCTCTGTTAAACCAAGTTGTTGACTTCTATCAAATGCAAAGCGATGGTTTTCGGTAAAGCCATAACCATAATTTGCCAGCATGGGTATAAGCTGGTCGTTTATCAAAAATTCAATAAAGCGTTTATCGCCTTCTACAATTTTGGTATCAAAGTTTCCTTGGTGTACTTCGCTTTGGCTGCGGCTGCTACCGTTATCTGTAATCATTGTGCCACCCACCAAACGCTTACTCATAAGGTCATCGCAGGTGTTTATAAGCCCTTTAAACATTTTTTCAGGGTCTATTTTTTCAGCATTTTGCAGCACTTCTACAGTTGTGCCTTCGGGTACTACTGTTCTTAAAGCTTCACCAGCATTTTGCAGCATGTCCATTAATTTGCTAATGCTTTTATCATCGCTTTGTTTAGTGGTAGCTATTAGTGGCGGTATGCCATACTTCTCTGTAGCTTCTGCCCAACTCATTAACACGTTTAGCTTCCATAAAACCAATGGCACTACATCGTTCATGTAGCCATATAGGTAATCATCCTTTATATATAATATGTAAGGCTTTAAAGCTTCATCATCTAACTGTATGCCTTTATCATCGCTGGTTTTTAGTAGCAACATGTTTTTTTGAGGCACAATATTTCTATTGGGGTAATACACAAAATCAAACGTATCGGGGTTAATAAGCTGTGCTGCCATGCTGCCTACCCTGCGAGCATCTAAACCTTTATTAACAAGCTTATAAAACCATTGCCGTTGAAAGTGAGCTGTAAGTTCTGGCTGCTCTTGCCCATTGGTAACATCGTACACATAGCCTCTACTGCTAAGTGTAGCAGCTTTCCGCAGCTCTATTAAGCTGTGCAGGTGGCTATCTACTATAACATAATCGTATAGGTCTTGTAGCATAGCCCATTTGGGGTTATTGATAGAATCGGCACTTTGAATGGCAAGCCTCCAATCGCTAATGTCTTTTCTGTTTTTATCTGCCTGCTCTTGCAGCACTTGCATAACACTTCCACCTTTTGACTTTTTGCCTAAATCTTTTGCTTGAAGGCGAAAGTTTTTGATAAAAGGTATTTTGTTGGCCCAAGTGGGTAATTTGTATAATTCCATAAAATTGATTTTGGGGCGGTTTAAGCCCCTATTTAAAAATTGGTGGGGGAATGTTGCATTTGGGGCAGGTGAGCCAAGTTTGAAGGAGATTAAAGGTAGTTTAAAGATGATTTTACCACTTATGCTTGCGTGGTTTATTGCTTATCCACCTTATTTCGCCTAAAGCTTGCCCATCTGTTAATACGGGTAGGGTGCTTTTAATGCTTCCTTTGCCTACATCTTTTAACCATTGTATGGTATCATCATACTCAACTTTTCGATGCTCTGGAATGTCTTTAGTGCCTGTTTGATGGTAGAGGTCGTACAATGCCAGCTTAATGGTGCAGGCTACAATGTGTAGGTTTCTACCATCTACGCCTGTGGTGTGTGGTGTAAATATTAATGAGCAATCATAGCGACCACCAATGTACTCTGTTATTGTAGATATGGCTGTGTCTTCAGCTCTTACTTGTGCCACGCTTGGCTGTTGAGCATTGGTGGTGCCAGTGATTGCTTTTAATATTTCAGGCTTTATGTAGCCCGAATAATCTGTTTCTTTTATAAATCGTGGCATAACTAAAATCTTTTGTTTTTAAAATTTCGTTTTACGTGCCTTGGTTCAAACTTGGCTACAAAAGTGGCTTGCTCTAATTCTTTAAAGCCAACACCTGCGGCATCGGGTGCATCGTCATTGGCTTGGCTTCCTTTTTCAAAGGCAAGAAACTGATCTATAGCTTCAGCCTGGTCTAAGGTGTTTTGTTCTTCAATATTCCACCAAACCCATAGTCGTTGAAAAATGCCTTCAATACTTTCTATATGGTCGTATTTATTGCCATACTTTGTTTTGTTGGCTATTACTGGTATGTAGTAACCACGTTCTTCACCCTCTCTATCAAAGTCTCCAATAAACTCATCTTGTGCAAAAAGTCCATCAATTAAATAGCGAATATTAAATTGCTTTAGCCTTTGCTTTTCGTATAAGTTGTACGTGTACTTTGCTGCTTGCTGCCTAGATGTTTGCCTGCAAAACGAATGGATGATATGGTACTCCTTACCCTTACGCCCAATTAGAAATAAAGCTTTGTAATCGCCTTTGTCTTTATAGCTTAAATCGCCTACATAAATCAAAGCGTCATATTCCTCCAATGGCAACATTTTTTTATGTTGCATGTATTCGGCTTTAAAAATTTTACCCTCTTGTACGTGCATGTGCATGTACTCTCTCATAAAACTTCTAGGGCGTTTTAAATACTTTTTACGCCAATAATCTGCACTTGTTTTAGCGGGCCATGTAGGCTCGAATGTTACTAAGTTTTTTACAGCAGGCACACTTAGGATGTAGTAATTTGTTTTTACTTTATCTTCTTTATCCTGTTGAATGTATTTTGTAAACTCAGTTTTTAAACGGTTGGTAATACTGTTTTTGTGGAAGTTGTTGTTAGAGTAAACAAATCGTTCTGTAGCATCATCGCTACTATCAAAACAGCCTATTGCTTCTTCTAATAAATAGTCTATACTTTCACTCATTATCCTATCGCTGTTCACATGTTTTTTTGTGTCCACATCATCTGGCACTATGTAGTCTGGTCTTCTGTGGCCCTCCCTTAAACCTCTTGGGCTGCTACCAAAACCCAAACTCATAAAACGTACACCATCACTGGTATAAAAATTACCATCTGCCCAATCGCCTTTTTGCATTTTACGCCCATAATCGCTTAGTAGGCGTGGGTTATATTCAAGCTCTGCTTGTGTATCGCTTAGTAATTGCTTTGCTTTGATATCTGTTTCTCCAATTAGTAGTAGAAAGAATAAATCTTTTTTTACCAAGTACAAATACAAGGGTATGCCCATAGTAACGTGTACACTTTTTGCACCACTTCTATAAATTTCTGCAAGGCATCTTATTTTTTTGTTGTTGATGATGGCATTCGCAAGCTCTTCGTGAAAATCAGCACATTTTGATTTGGCATAATGCGAAAAATAATATTCAAACCAAGCGATGTATTTTTTCTCCAGCTTTATAATGCGTTTGCGTTTTTCATCAGCACTCTCTTGCATATCCACAACAGCACTCTTTGCCACATGTGTGCAATGAATATCATAATCTGCAATAAGTTTAAGCCACTTATTATCCATTGGTGTTGATAATATGAATTAAAAATTTTTTGTTGTAAGCCAAATTTTGTAAAGCCAATGTTGGGTTTTCTTTCGCCAGCCATTCATCGTAAAGCTTTAGTACCGCAGCAGTAATGCCAGGATTAATTTTTTCGGAAATGCCCTCGTACACTTTAAACATTTTTGCAAGGGCATCGGCATCAATGGTGCTTTTGTCGCCACTTACTATTAGCAACATTTGTTTTGCTAATAGTGATTTCATTTTCACAGGGTTGTTTATCGTGTCTTCACGCATCTTATCCCAATCGCCACTACTACGCCATTTGCTAACTGTATTTTCACCAACGCCAAGTTTTTCGGCAATTGTTTTGGCATCCCAAAAAAACTCAACAAACATTTGTTGGGCCAACTCTCTTTCTTTTGTTTTTTCCTTTGGCATACCTACAAAATTGGTAAGCAGCGAAGCTGCTTGTGTGTAATAGCGAAAGCCTTACGCCTTTTACCGCAACCCTTACGCTAATGTTTGCTATGGCAAATAGCGTATTACATTTTTGCTATGCAAACGCAATAACACACATGAAGTATTGGCAAAAAGAAAATGATAGTACCACGGCAGTTTTAAAATTCTATGGCGAAATATATCGCTGGTGGAATGGTGCTAATGACTTTACTGCCACTATTGAAGAGATTGAAAAAAAGCATACCAATTTGGAGGTAAGACTACACTGCTATGGTGGTGAAGTTTTTGAAGGAAACGTTATTTATAACGCTATCGCAAGGACTAAGCTAAATGTAACATGGTATGTAGATGGCGTGGCTGCAAGTATGGGCGGCTATATACCTTTTGCAAAGGGTAAAGTGATAATGGCTGAGAACGCTTTTTGGATGATACACGTACCAAGTGGCTACACATTTGGTAGTGCAAACGACCATTTTAACCAAGGCAAATTGTTGAAAGCAATGGAGGAGAATTTTGCCAAAGCTTACAAACGCAAAACTGGCAAAAGTGATGTAGATGTAAAATCATGGTTAGATGGTGGAGACCATTGGTTTAGTGCCAGCGAATGTATAGCTATGAAAATAGCAGATGAAATAAGTAATGCTGTAGATACTACAGGCAATGTAATTAAGCCAGATAATGGCATGGATGTGCAATCGGTGTTTAACCGATATACTGCTTTAGCAATAAGCTCACCAGCGGATGGTGAGATTCCTCATACACAAAAACCAACAATGAATAAACAACATCTTATTACCAGTTTAGGCTTAACTGGTGTAACTGCACAAAGCAGTGATACTGCTGTAGAAGAAGCCATAGTAGCTAAAGCAAAAGCAGATGCCAAAACTATTGCAGATGCTACAGCTTTGGTAACAACCAATAACGATGCTGTAGTTGCCAGCTTAATTGCAGCACGTGAAAAAGAGTTGCATACCACGTTTACCAAAGAGCAAAAAGAGAACCTAACTATTTGTGCAAAGAGTGGTGTTGAGCCTTTAAAAGCTGCATTAGCTGTTATGACGGCAATGCCCAATTTGGCAAATGCTATATCAGCAGAAAACAAGCATACGCAAGGCGATAATGCTACCACACCAATAGTTGCTGAACGCAAAGCTTGGAAGATGGAAGACTGGCGTAAAAACGATGCTAGTGGTTTAGAAGCTTTGAGTAAAAGCGAAAAAACAGAAGATAAAGCATTGTTCAAGCAGCTTTATTTGGCTGAGTATGGCAGTGAAGCTGCTAAGGATTTAGAGTAAAATAGTTTTTTATAACACCTACTCCAAAATAGGATTACCGAAAGAAACCAAATAAAAAATTTCAATCGGTAGTAAAATGAAAAACTTAAAGAAAAATGTTATCAGTGCGTTTTACGCATTAGTTCTTATTACGCTTAGTTCTCTTGCCATAGAGATGACGTATCAAATTCCTTTTTGGGAAATGTTTAGTGTGTTAGCTCTGCTTGCTTTTGGCTTGCCATTCTTTGTAAAATCACAAGCCAATTATATGCTTACTGGTTTGTATAGAGAAGCATGGGACAGACAATTGATAAAACGCTTTAACACCGTAGACCAAGGAAACTGGAGAAATGGCATAAGAGATATTGGGCAATACTTTAACATGCTACAAGATGGTGAGGTAGTAGTAGTAAACTTAGCTTATTGGGGTGTAAGCCCAGATGTGTTAATTAACAACACCAGCTACCCAATAGATGTGCAAGTGTTAGACGCAGAAAATTTGGTAGTAACCGTACACAAATTTCAAACTAAGGTTACCCCGATTACGGATGATGAAATTTTTGGTTTGAACTACGATAAGATGGCTGCTGTACAAGAAAGCCATGTAGTAAAAGTAGAAGAAACCAAAATAGCAATGGGTATACATAGTGTAAGCCCTAATGCCAATACTAGTAATACACCAGTATTAGTAACCACAGGTGCTGATGATGGCTTTGGTAGAAAGAAATTATTGACTGCCGATATACTTACACTTCGTAAAAAGTGGAATGACTTAAAAATACCAATGGCTGGCAGAAGATTGGTTTTGTGTAACGACCATATTAGCGATTTGCTGAGCCTAGACCAAAAATTTCAAGAGCAGTATTATAACTATACTACTGGTAAAATTGCAAACGTGTTTGGCTTTGAAATTTTTGAAGTTACCGATATGCCTTACTACCATGTAACCAACAAAACAAAGCTTGCTTTTGGAGGTGTTATTACAGGCAACCATCGTCAAGCTTCCACTGCGTTTCACTTACAAAGAGTAGTGCAGGGTAAGGGCTTTACAAAGAATTACCTAAGCCCATCAGCACTAGACCCACAGCAACAACGTAACCTCTTCGCCATTCGCCACTACGATATTGTAGTGCCTTATAAGCAAGAAGGTATTGCAGCCATTGTTAGTGGAACTGTATAAAACTAAGTAGTGTAGGATAGCTACACTACTTACTCCTTTCATCTTATTATTAATCAAAAATTTTATACCGTGAGTACAACTAAAAAGGTTTTAGCTAAAGCAGCTTATGAAGCAACAGGTAGCAAAACAATTTTTGTAAACAGCAAAGAAGAGTGTTTTACAAGTGAAAACCTTGCATTGCTGAGCGATAAAAAAGAGAACATAGAAACTTTCAATTTTAGCGATGAAGCTGATAAGGCAAAAGAGCAAGATGAAGTAAAAGCTGCTAAAGCAAAAGATAGCTTACTTAAAAAAATTGAAGCTGCAAAAACTGCTGAAGCTGCACAAGCATTGCTAGCTGGCTACGAGGAAGATGAAACTGTGAAACAAGCTGTAGCAAACAAAGTAAAAACATTTGCTGCTGCACCCACTGGTGCTGAAGGAGCAGAGTAACGAATAACACACTAAAGAAGGGTGCTTGTGATGCAGAGCAGTAGCAAGCAAAACCCACGACTAAGAACGGTGCTCTAGGGGCTGCAATTGTGCAGCCCCTTCACCAAAAAATTTTATCAACTATGGGTAATCTTAAAGGAGTAGGGATAACCAAAGGAAGAGCAGGGGCTAATTCAGCAGCCCCTTCTACTTCTGCTTCTGCTATTATAGGTAATTGGGCCAGTGTGCCAAACAAATTTGTGCCAGGTACTTGCTATAAAGTAACAAGTGTAAAACAGGCAGAAACCGAATTGGGCATTACCAATGCCAATGATATACTGGAAGACCAAATACTACACCGCCATATTGTAGATTTTTTTAGCATGGCAGGCGAAGGCACAGCTTTTTACATATTAAGTGTATTTGGGCAAACAGGTGCTACATCGCCAGCATTAGTGCTAGAAGATGCAAACGCTACACTAGCTAAAACATTAGTGGTGGCTGGTGCTGGTAAAATAAGGCAAGTAGGTGTTTGCTGGAATGTGGCGACAGGCGTTTCTGAAACCACTACAGATGGCTTTAGTACCATTATGAGAGCTGCATTGCCGAAGGCACAATTGTTTGCTGATTGGACATACGATACTGAACGACCAGTACATGTAGTATTAGAAGCAAGAGCAGCAAGTGCTACGCTTAGCACACTTATAGATTTACGCAACATACAAATAAATAGTGTGTTGTTAGAATGCCCACAAGTAAGCTTGGCATTAGGTCAAGATTGGGACTATGCAGAAAGTAGAGCATTGGCTTATGCCAATACCAAAACAGTAAGCTATGCTGCTGTAGGTAAAGTGCTAGGTACAATAGCTGCTGCCGAGATGAACCAAAGCATTGCTGAGGTAGCCACCTTTAATTTGAGCGATGCCAAACGTGGTTATTTCTTAACAGGCGGTTTGAGCAATCACAAAAAAATTACTGAAGTAGAAGCCAGCTTGCAACTCTTGCACGATAAGGGTTACATTTTTGCCATAAGCTATAACAGCGAAGCTGTAAGTGGCTTACGATGGAATGGAGACCACACTTGCGTACCAGTAGTAGTAGATGCAGATGGCAATATAAACGAGCATACCATTTACTACAGTAGAACACTTAGTGAATGTGCTAGAGCCTTACGAAACAAAATGTTGTTTAGCTTAAAAACACGTGTACCAGCCAATACCGAAACTGGATTGATGACTACAGGTGCTGTAAAGCTGTTAGAAGCTGAAGGTGATTATGTGTTCGACTTGTTTAAACAGTTTGCTTTTATTAGCGGAGGTAAAACCTTTGTTGATGCAACCAGCGATTTGGTGCAAGCTCCTAAGCAACTGAAGGTTGATTTTGAAGTAGTACCAACATTGATTATTGATAACATAGCTGGTACGGTGCGATTGAAAAAATCAATAACCGTTTAAACCCCTTTTACAACCATTTTAAAGTAATTATACCATGAGTAGTACAGTAGTAAATGTAAACCAACGTGAGTACCATAGTGCCGATGTTACCGTTACATTTTTTGGCAGAGAGGAAGACAGAATTAAAAGCATAGACTACGATTACAGTAGACTGCATAATTACAACAAATCGCTGAAGGGAATTACTAGCTGGAGCATGGGAGGTATTGATGAACCTACCTGTAAAATTGCGATTTATGAAAGTGCCATGAGGCAGATAGAAAAAGAAGCAAGGCAAGCAGGTGTAAACGACATCACCTTGTTAAAACCATTCCCAATAGTTGTTACCATGTCTAACGATGAGTTGGCTACAGTAACAGACATTATAACCTGCAAATTTAAAAAGCATGGTAAAAATGTGCAAGGCGATGAAGGCTTGGCGATGGAATACGAAATGTTTGTAACCAAGCTAGAGATAAACGTGTAAACCATTTTTTTAATAATAAACCTACTCCACAATGAACGAAGTAAAATTACCACCCCATGTAAGTCGTGAAGAATTTGAGAAAGCCATTAATGATTATCAAAAAGTAAAAGTATTTGAGCTACGTGATGAAGATGGCAATTTAATAAAAGATGTAGTAGTACATCGCCCCAACGCCTTTACAATGGAACAGTATTATAAGATGCTAGATAAGCAACCTTATAAGGCTAATAAGCTGTTGATTAAAAACACATTTATTGGTGAAGATGCCAACGAGTTTAGCAGCAAGTCATTTAATAGCGATGAGTTTATAGCTGCTATGAGTGCAGCCATTGAAATGCTGCCAAGTGGTAAAGCTTCAGTAAAAAACTGATAGCCGACTGCACTGGCGATGCAGTTGATGAAGAAGAAGCCATTAACTATTATAGCCATTGGCTTTCGGTAATCATGTACTTCTTTAACATACGTGATGCAGCAAGTGTAAGTGAGGAAGAGTGGGCTGATAAAGTACAGCGATGGCACAGCTTGGCGAAGTATAATTTTTTACCAGTAAAGCTGAAGAATGGATAAACTAGGAAAGCTTGGCGAAGATGCACGTAAACAAATAGACCGCTTACAAAGCACAGCTAACAAACCTCTAGATGCTTTGAACAATGCTGCTGATGCAGCTATAAAAGCTAAGAACGATGCACAGCGTAGAGTAAATGAAATAAAGCAGCTTGCCGATAATGTACGCAATACCAAAAAGAAGGTAATAGATATTGGTAAACGCCTACAAAGTGCTTTTGGATTTGTAAGTAGTAACATGAGTGCCGAACTTAAAAACAAAGGTTTTACCAAACAAATAGGCACAGCAGAAGTATTTATAAGAGATGCCAGTAAAAGTTTTGAAAAGGTACTTTTTAGCAACGATACTGGTTTGGAATTACTCTTTGATTACAACGCCATGACAGACAGCTTGGGCAATGTATTTGCACCGCCACCAATGGTGAGCTTTAGTAAAAGCAAAAGAATAGAACGAACCATTTTAGATGGTGTGCAAGGTGAAGTGGTAGAACAATATGGACATAAACCTTGGGAGATAACGGTACAAGGCATTATTATAGATATGGATAACCACGAATATCCTGGAGACAGAATAAGAAAGCTGGTTAGGTGTTTTGATTACAACGGAATATGGCAGGTAGAAAGTAGCATTTTTCAAGACCATAAAATTAAAAGTGTGTACTGGGAAGATATAAGTACCACGGGTGTGCAAGGCTTTGAAGATACATGGCAATTTACCCTAAAAGGCTACAGCATACGACCAGTAGAAGCATTCTTAAACCAAAAATAAAATTATGAAATTTTTACCCCTTATTATTTGCTGCATGAGCTACTTAAACATGAACGCAAGGGTTACGATAAGTAACGATGAAAAGGAAATTGTTATCCCTCAAATAAACAGCTTTAGCGTAACGCAAGACATCAAACAATTAAGCGATACTGCTACAATAACGTTAGCACGTAATTACAAAGAGTTTGCTAGTGGTGATATTTTAAGCCATTTAAAAGCTGGCATGAACGTTAAAATAGAAGCTGGCTATAATGGCAATTATCACAAAGAATTTACTGGTTTTGTAAAGCCTGGCATTGATACAGAATTTCCGTTAGTGCTGCAATGCGATGAGCTATTTAAACTAAGACAAAGAAACATTACCCACCAGTGGAATAACCTAACACTAAGAGAATTGCTGGAGTTTATAATGCCTAGCTACAAAGCAGAATGCCCAACTACAAATTTGGGCAAAATGGTTATTAGTAATCAAAGCCCTGTGCATGTGTTAGACGAGTTAAAAAAACGGTTTGGCTTTTACTCTCAAATAGAAGATAACAGCATTTATGTAGGCTGGGCTTATGATTTTAAACCATCGTTTACCAAGGAGCATACCTACGAGTTGGGCAAAACTGCTAAGGATGGCAAAGGCTTAAAATATCGCACCGAAGCTGACATGAATATACGGGTAAAGAGTGTGTTGATTGTGAATGGAAAAAAGAAAGTGCTAACTGCTGGTAGCGATAGTAAAGATGCCAAAGAAGAGCAAATACCTGTAAACGAACATTTGAGCGAAACGGAAGTGCAAAAAATATTGAGATCTCAGTTTCAGCAAAGAATTTATGAAGGATACATTGGGGAGATAATTGGCTTTGGTGTGCCACGCACAAGGGCTGGC
The DNA here is from genome assembly GCA_043776595.1 of Chitinophagaceae bacterium. Taxonomy (GTDB): domain Bacteria; phylum Bacteroidota; class Bacteroidia; order Chitinophagales; family Chitinophagaceae; genus UBA1930. The sequence continues at coordinate 15,714 of JAYVRD010000300.1, forward strand.
GATAGTTGCTTAATACTTAACGATAAATACCCCGAAAGGGATGGAAGCTACTTAATAGAAAAAGTAGTAACCGATTATGAGGAATCACATATTGAGCGAAAAAACAGTTTAAGTTTTAAAATAGTATAGATGGCGTTAGAGCAAGCCCTGCAAGATTATTTTACAAATAACTTAAACAAGTTTCAGTTTAAAGCCATAGCCATAGGTGTGGCTTTAAATATTACAGAAACTACCTGCGATGTAGAGAGAGCTGGTGAGCCAACGCTTAAAGATGTACGATTGATAGCAGCCGATGAGCAATTGAATGATTATGTGTTGCAAAAGCCAAAGAATGGAAGTGCAGTTGTGGTAGGGCTTTATGAAAACAATAGTGCTACAGCTATAATACTAAAGTGCAGTGAGGTAGAAAAATTTAAAGTAAAGATTGGCACGAGCTTATTAGAAATTGATACTAGTGGCATAACTGCTAAAAGAGGTAACGACACCCTAAAACAAGTACACCAGTTAACGATAGAAGCAATAATGCAGGTAGTAGTAATAATTGGTAATAACCCAGCCTACGATAAGCTAACGCAAGCTTTAACAAAGCTGAATAATATTTTAAAATAATGGCTTTAAATAAAGATGTATTGGGCCAAATGTTGTATGACGCAAGAACAAATTTTTGCGATAAAACATTGGATGAATTAAAG
>JAYVRD010000301.1:0-4179 GCA_043776595.1 Chitinophagaceae bacterium
CATCGCTATAAAAGATGCATTGCATAGACAAATCTGTATCCTATTTTTATTTTAGCAAAAGCTAAATCTTCTTCCTTAGCTAAAAATGTGCGACGCAACTGTAGCCAAATCTGTGTTCAAAAAGCTTGCTTACTAATAGCCTAAAATTTTGCAAAGCAATATCAATTTTTCAAACAAAAAAGCCTCGTTGTAAACAACGAAGCTTTTAATGTATTGAGTAGTATTAGTAGATTAATATCTATTATATCCACCGCCACCGCCACTATTGCCACCACGGTCACGGTTGTAGCCGCCACCGCCGCCACTACCACCACGGCTTCCACCACCACCGCCATATCCACCACCACTACCACCACGGCTTCCACCACCACCGCCTCCACCATAGCTTTTCTTAAAGCCACCACCGCCACCACCTGGGCGACGATCACCTTCTGCACGGGGTTGAGATTCGTTTACAACGACTTTACGACCAGAAAGTTCTGTATCGTGTAACGCACTAATAGCAGTGCGTCCAGCTTCGTCATCAGCCATTTCTACAAATCCAAAACCTTTACTACGGTCGTTGTTGAATTTGTCGGTGATGATTTTTGCATCTGTTACTTCTCCGTAAGGAGTAAATAATTCTTTTAGTTCTTCACTGGTCATATTCCAGTTTAAGTTACCAACGTAAATGTTCATTTTCTTTAAAAATTAATGATTAATAAAACCAATTCAGTACCCAAGAACCCTGAAGCATTTACGTTAAAAAACCTTCTGAGATATGGAACAACTGCCATTGGACTATACGAAAATAGGATTTTAAATGATTTACAAAATTATTTTTTAAGGCATTTTTTAAATGTATCGTCAATAATTTACTCAACAGTTAGGCATTCTACCCATTTACCATAGTTTTAAATACAAAAAGCCCGTTCTTAAAAAGAACAGGCTTTTTGAAATTTTATATGCAATTGGTTGTAAACTATTCTCCAATAACTTCAAATTCAATCTCGGTTACATTGCTGCCACCAAAATCTATAGAAGCTTTGTAAGTACCCAATTCTTTCACATCGTCTACAATTGTAATACGCTTACGGTCTATTTCATAACCTTTTTGATCACGAATAGCACGGGCAATTTGTAAGCTAGTAACTGCACCAAAAATTTTGCCAGTAGTACCTGTTTTGGCAGCTACTTTTACAGGGCTTTCCTTCAATACAGCAATTACCTTGTTAATTTCGGCAAGCATTGCAGCTTCTTTTTTACCTTTTACTTTCAACTTTTCGTTTAGTTGTTTAAGGTTGCTAGGGCTTGCTTCGATAGCAAATTTTTGAGGTATCAAAAAGTTACGAGCATATCCGTTTTTTACTTTTACTAGTTCATTACGTCCACCTAAATTATCTACATCTTGTATTAATATAACTTCCATTTTATTTGTTTTTAGTTCCCAAGAGCCCAATCAAAGTTTTTTTTGACAGACTGTCTCCCAATTGAATTAGGATTAGGGATGGTTACTAATTGTTTTCTATTTCAATAAATCGGTTACATAAGGCAACAAAGACATTTGACGTGCTTTTTTAACAGCATCACTTACTTTGCGTTGGTATTTTAAAGAATTTCCACTAAGGCGGCGAGGCAACATTTTCCCTTGCTCGTTTATGAACTTCCTCAAAAACTCTACGTCTTTGTAATCAACATACTTAATACCATATTTTTTAAAACGGCAAAATTTCTTTTTAGGTTTCTCCTGCTTAATGGCAGTAAGGTATTTTATTTCGTTCTTAGCCATGGTTAGCCTCCATTTTTTTGTTGTTAAAACCTAAGCCACTTTTCTTAACTACGTTGTATTCAACAGCATATTTGTCAAGTTTGGTAACCATGTGTCTCATAATTTGTTCATCACGCAACATTTGAATTTTCATTTTCTCATTAAATTCAGAAGGAGCTGTGAATTCCAAAATCCAGTAAATACCTGTCGTTTTTTTCTGGATGGGGTAGGCTAAAGATTTTAGACCCCAAGGATTGCTGTTTACAACGGTTCCGCCGTTTTCAGCAACTAAATCACTGTACTTTTTTTGAGCCGATTTGAAATCTTCCTCAGAAAGTACAGGGGTGAAGATCACCATTAATTCGTAATTGTTCATTACCTTGTTTTTTTTGTTGGTTTTTCCCAATGGACAGTACTAAAATTGTATCAGTACAGATTCTGCCAAAACAGAATTGGGGCTGCAAAAGTAAGGGATTGTATTTGAAAATTAGGAATTTAAGAAAGAGAATTTTTATGAGCCAGCAGTAGAATATGAATTTAGCTTCGGTTGCGTCGCACATTTTATACGATAACATACACATAAGGCTTCTATTGCGTTTGCATTACGTCCTTTTTTTACGTAAAAAATATTCTTTGCACCGTCCAATACAAAGCTGTAATAGCAATAAGAATGGATATGGGATAAACGATTCTTTTTTTATAATAAGGTTTCTTAGCAAATGGGAATACTAATAGAGCAAATACTGCCACTATAATTGCTATTTGACCAAGTTCTACGCCAGCATTAAAAGATAAAATGGATACAGCAAATTTATTTCTTGGTAGCCCAATTTCATTAAGAGAACTTGCGAAACCCAAACCATGAATCAGTCCAAATAAAAACACCAATAAAATACGCCATGGTTTTAGTTCGCTGAGTAGCATGTTTTCAACGGCTACAAACAAAATGGATAATGCAATAATGGGCTCAACTATAGCATTGGGAGCAACAATAATACTCTTCATGCTCAATGCTAATGTTATAGAATGTGCTACTGTAAATGCAGTAGCCTGCCAGAGAATAACTTTCACTTTATCACTTAATAAACAAAGCCCCACTACAAATAAAATATGGTCTAGCCCCTGTGGAATTATATGGGTGAAACCTAATTTTAAATAAAATAACACTACATGTTCTGTAGGGGCTTGCTCCAACGTGTAATTGATGGTATGTGCAAAAAGTGGTTGGTGAAGCAGCAATAAAAACCCAATCAACAGCAAAATTTTTGACTTTGCTGTTGATGGTAATACATTTAAGCTATACATACTTTACTCATTACAGGGTTTTTAATGCTTCAGCGGTTTGTGTGCGTAAGCTTGCAGTAATATAGGGATTAGTAGTAGTAGCCTGTTGTAATAAGGTTTTTGCCATGGCTTTATCACCAGCTTTTGCATAAATTAATCCAGCCCTGCTTAACAAAGTTGGGTTTTTTGAATTCGTTTTTAAAGCCATTTTTATGTACGGCAATGCTTTGGTATAATCGCCTTTTGTGTAATATACCCAAGCCACAGCTTCGTTCACATCAATGTTGTCTGGTCTGCGATTATATTCTAACATCGCATGTTCTAAGGCCTTATCTGTATTGTTAACTTTTAAATAAGCATAGGCTAATTCTTTATCTGCATAGTGGCCAATATTTTCATCATCAATGCCAGCTTTCGCATCTTTAGATAAGTCTTCAATCACTGCTTTAGCAGTAGCTTCTCCTTTTTTTGTATCTCCATTTAATTGATAAATATCTATCAACTCTTCTTTTATGCTATTGTCATTAATCAAAGAATCTGCTTGCTCAAAATATGCTATGGCTTTTTTATAATCGTTGGCGGCGAGTGCTACTCTACCTAATCCAGCTAACGCATAAGGATAACTCGGTCTTAATGTTAATGAATATTGGTATAAAGAATCTGCTTTTGTAAAGTCGTTTGTTTTTTCATAGAGACTAGCTAGTTGTACTCTTGTCCATTCAGTATGTTCATCACCTGCTCCACCTGTTTCTACAGCCATTTTCATAGCGTTGATAGAGCCTTTATAATCTCCTAAAATTTCTCTTAAATAAGAAACTCTAGAATAAGAAGTTAGATCAGGACGAACTGCCACCATTTTATCTGCATACACAACAGCACTATCATAACGCCCCATTTCTACATTACCATCAACTAATAGCCCATAGATATAGGCATTGTATGGATTAATTTTTCTTGCTTGTTCAGCAGTTACTAAGCCATCTGCAAAATGATGCTGACTCATTTGTATTAATGCTTTAAATACAAGAGCATTAAAATTAGTTGGTTCTGCATTTAATACTTTATTTACTTGCCTCATGGCTGCCATGTCGTAATAAACGTAATTGCCTGTTTCACGAGCTTCTTGTATATATATGGAAGCCAATTTT
>JAYVRD010000302.1:0-16389 GCA_043776595.1 Chitinophagaceae bacterium
TCATAATAAAAGCTCAATGCTTATTCTATCGTTTTACATGTGCGACGCAACCGCAGCCAAATAGAAGTACTATCGCTGGCTTCATAAAATAATTACTTCTACTTTTAGTTCCACTTAACTTGCGGTATGCAAATGCTACAAAACATATCGCTAAAGCCATATAATAGTTTTGGTATTGATGTAATGGCAAAATATTTTGCCACCTTTTCTACTACTGAAGAGTTGGGTGAATTGCTTACGCAAGAAACAACAACCAACCTCCAACAATTGATACTTGGTGGTGGTAGCAATATTTTATTTACGCAAAATTTTGATGGAGTTGTTCTTAAAAACGAACTGAAAGGCATTGAGTTGGTAAAAGAAGATAACCTACACTACTATGCAAAAGTAGCTGCTGGCGAGGATTGGCATGCGTTTGTGCTACACTGCATTAAACATAATTATGCCGGAGTTGAAAACTTAAGCTTAATACCTGGTAATGTAGGAGCAAGCCCTATGCAAAATATTGGGGCGTATGGGGTAGAAATAAAAGATGTGTTTCATAGCTTAGAAGCCTACCATATTGAAGAAAAAAGAGTGCATACTTTCTCGTTACTAGATTGTGAGTTTGGCTACAGAGAAAGTGTGTTTAAAAGAAAACTAAAAAACCAATTTGTTATATTGAATGTAACATTTAGGCTAAACAAGCAACCCATTTTTAATACTTCGTATGGGGCTATAAACCATGAGTTGGAAGTGATGGGCGTGCAAGAAATTTCTATACAAGCTATTTCACAAGCAGTCATTAATATTCGATCTTCAAAACTACCCAACCCAAAAGAAATGGGTAATGCTGGTAGCTTTTTTAAAAATCCATCAGTACCCGAAGCAATATTTAACCAGTTAAAAGAAAATTTTCCCGGCATTGTTGGTTACCCATTAACCACAAACCAACTACCAACCTACAAAATAGCTGCTGGCTGGCTTATAGAACAATGTGGCTGGAAAGGTTTTAGAAAAAATGATGTTGGCTGCCATGAAAAGCAAGCGTTGGTATTGGTAAATTATGGCAATGCAACTGGAAAAGAAATTTTTGATTTAAGTATAGATATTATACAAAGTGTTACTCAAAAATTTGGTATAGAACTAGAAAGAGAAGTGAATATTTTATGACAAAACACAAGCAGCAATTTAATTTCTTACCCTGTCTTTGAAACCAAACACAACAACATGAAAAAAATACTTTGTCTTTTATTTATAATGCTTGGTTTTGCTTTTGCCACCACAGCCCAAGATAAAATTATACAAACCAATGGCGAAACCATTAAGTGTAAAATAGTTGAAGTAGGTAGCAGTGAAATAAAATACATACCTGTAGATAATTTGGATGGACCAACCTACACCATAGCAAAAGAAAAAGTAGCACGTATAGAATTTGCCACTGGAAAAAAAGAAAACGTAAATGGAAAATCTAACGATTGGAAAGACCCCGAGCTTTATAGAACACAACGCAAGAAAGCAATAAAAATTAATTTTCTTAGCCCCTTATATGGCTATGCCGAATTTGGGTTTGAAAAAAGTACAGCCGTAGGCGTAAGCTACGAAGCAAGTTTAGGTATTATTGGTGCTGGCAAAAATCAGTTGTTAGAGTATAACTACTATGCTGGGCAAACACAAGAAGTAAAGAGAGACCAATTTGGTTTTTTTGCAACCTTTGGTTATAAGTTTAGTAAGCTACCTAACTATATTTTTGGGATGAGTAAAATGAGTCATATTATGCAAGGCAGCTATGTAAAACCAGTGTTGTATGTAGGTAATTACAGCGAAAACGTAATGGCATACAAAGGCAACAGCCAATATGTAAAAGAAAAACAAAGCGTAACCTTTGGTGCATTGCAATTAGAAGCAGGCAAACAATGGGTGTTTAACGATATTTTTTTATTAGACGTTTATTTAGGCTTAGGCTACGGAGCTGATAATAAAAAAGAAAATGGCTACAACCCAATCACTTATAATACATCAGATAGTTATTCTGCCTACAACTATGCCAATGCAAGGGCTGGCAGAAGCCCAGGCTTATCATTTACCAGTGGTTTGAAGATGGGGATTTTGATTAAGTAATTTTTCTTTTATTAACCAGCTATAGTAGTGCTATTAAGCAGCGGTTGCAAATTTATCCTTAGCTATGCCGAAGGGCACATGTTTAGCTGGTTAGTAATATTTGAGTTTAGAGAATTTTGCTGGTAAAAACAGTAGACGTGAAGATGCCAATACAATGTTGGTGCAAAACACCCAACATTGGCGAAGACCCAAGCGAAGAACACCAACCAACTACAATACAATGTTGGTGCAAAACACCCAACATTGGCGAAGACCCAAGCGAAGAACACCAACCAACTACAGTAATTTTTCTTTTGTTAGCCAGGTATAGTAGTGCTATTAAGCTGCGGTTGCGTCGCACATGTTTGGCTGGGGAAGAAGATTGGGCTTTTATAGTAGCGTAGGTTTGGCTATGAAATTTAAAAATCCTAAGTTGAATTGCCGAAACTTAAAACCGCTTGCGGATATTTTTTTAGCTACTGAAAACAAGGCACTAAAAAAATATACGAAAGTTTGAAAGGGTGTAAACTTTCGTATATTTATTAGTCGGCTGCTCTGCAAGAGCGACACAATCTATTGACAAATTTTGTATTTTGCTTTCTGATAGAATTATTAAAATTAAAAAAGACAATATGGACACGAATGATAAATTAAATTCACTACATAGACTTCTCAGTGACCAGACATTATCAATAAAGATGTTTAATGAATTGTTGGACTACATTGAAGAACATTTTAAGCCTTCAGATGAAGAGTTTATTCATGTTTCCACATCCTTATCAAATTTATTAAAACAAAAGTCCGAAGAGGTTGCTGCAATTTATAAACTTTGAAAACTAACCGTAATGAATAAAAAAACACCTCTTAATGCTAAAATAATTTAACGATGAAATATTTTGAATTCAAATACATTCAAACAAAAGACGGCGAAATAGTTAATCAGGGCGACGCTTTATACTATACTTCCGTCGAACAGAACTTAGATGAAATGAAACAACTTTCAAAAGACATTTTGAAAGACCAAACAGCAGTAATTTCTATTCCCTTGTTTACAGAGATAGACTGGGACACTTTTATGGCGAAAGGAGGAAATCCCAATGCCTATTAATAACACTACTGCCAATGTCTCGTCCTGAAATAGGTTGGCTAAAAATAGATATTAAACAATAGTTAACTAGATAGTCAATTCTCGTTTCAATAAAGCTAAATAGTAATCCTACAGCTAAACATGTGCGACGCAACCGCTGCCCCATATCACTACCAAGCTGGTGAACAAAAAACTACCCGTCAATAAAAATGTTTTATTACTTTGCCATTTTTAAACCACATTATTAGACTAAAAAATTATCAGCCATGATTAAACTACAAGTAATTGGCAACCTTGGTAAGGATGCAGTAGTAAACAACGTAAACGGTAAAAGCGTTATTAACTTTAGTGTAGCCCACACCGAAAAATTTAAAGATGCACAGGGTGTGCAAAAAGACAAAACCATTTGGGTAGAATGTGCTTACTGGACAGATAGAACTGCCATAGCACCTTACCTTAAAAAAGGTACACAAGTATATGCCGAGGGTACACCAGACCTTAGAGCCTACACTACACAAGATGGTAAAACGGGCACATCGCTTACACTGCGTATTGGTAGCGTGCAATTGCTAGGCACTAAAGCCAGCAACGAAGGTGGCGGAGGTTCAACAAATTACAATAATGGTGGAAGCTATCAGCAACAACCACAGCAGCAGCCTAGCTACCAACAAGCTCAGCCTGCTTACCAGCAACCTAATATTCCAGCACCCACGGCACAAGAAATAACAGAACCGTTGGATGATTTACCTTTTTAAAAACCGCACCTACACCCTCTCTAAAGATGAGGACTTGTGGATATTAACAGAGGATGAATTACTTTATTAATTCATCCTCTTTTTTATTGGCTACTTTCGAGAAACTGAATTAAACATTCTGTATGAAAAAACAAAACATTGCCATTTTCAATCTTCACTTGTTACTTTTCATTATTGTGTATTCACTTATGCCTATTAATCTACTTGCTCAATCTGTTGAAGACAATAGAAAGGTAATAGATTATGTAAATCCACTTATAGGTACTGGTGGTCATGGGCATACCTATCCTGGAGCTACAGTACCTTTTGGCATGGTGCAGCTAAGCCCAGATAATGGTACTGCTGGCTGGGATTGGTGCAGTGGCTACAATTATAGCGATAGTGTAATTGCAGGCTTTAGCCATACACACCTTAGCGGTACAGGCATTGGCGATTTGTACGACATAAGTGTAATGCCCACAGCAAATAAAGAAGCCAATGCTGGCAAAATGAGTAGCAGGTTTTCTCATAGAACAGAGAATGCTACCCCAGGTTATTATGCAGTACGTTTAAACGACTTTGACATATGGGCAGAAATGACAACCACCATTCGTTGTGGTATGCACCGCTATACTTTTCCTGCAAGCGATAACAGCATCATCCGTTTTGATTTGGGCTTTAGCCTAAACTGGGATGAAACAAAGGAAACCTATTTTAGAAAATTAAACGATAGCATTTTTATTGGCTATCGCTACAGCACGGGCTGGGCTAAAAACCAAAAAGTATATTTTGCTGTGCAAGTGAGCCGTACGGTAAATGATCTTGTTTTATACGCAGATAACGTAAGAGATTTTAATGCCGAAACAAAAGGTAAAGCCGTTGTTGCCAACTTGGTTTTTAAAACAAAACCAGGAGAAAAAATATTAATGAAAGTAGGACTAAGCTTTGCCGATTTAGAAGGTGCACTGGAGAGCATACAAGAAATACCCGACTGGAATTTTGATAAAGTACGCAGTGCTGCAGCTAGCACTTGGGAAAGAGAATTAAGAAAAGTACAAATAAAAACAGACGATCCGAGCATTAAGCAAACCTTTTATACTGCATTGTATCATACCTATATGGCCCCAACTATTTTTAGCGATCGATTTGGGAATTACAAAGGTGTAAATGGCGATATAAAAAATGGCAGAATGGTGTTTAGCACCCATAGCTTGTGGGATACTTTTAGAGCAGCCAATCCACTACTTACAATTACCCAAACAGAAATTGTACCTGCCATCATCAACTCTTACTTGGCTTTTTACGACCAATATGGCTTGCTGCCAGTGTGGGATTTAGGTTTTAACGAAACCAATACCATGACTGGTTATCATGCAGTACCCATCATTGCTGATGCCATTATAAAAAACATTACTGGCTTCGACCATTTTAAAGCCTATGAAGCCATGAAGGCAAGTGCCATGCAAGATATTCGTGGTACAAAATTGTATCGTAAATATGGCTATGCACCACAAGATAGTGTGGGCAGTAGTGCTACAATAACTTTAGAATATGCTTATGATGATTGGTGTATAGCCCAAGTAGCTAAAAAATTAAATAAGCAAACGGAGTTTAACGATTACATCAAACGTTCTCAAAACTGGCGTAATTTATTTGATAGAAAACGTGGTTTTATTCGTGGTAAAAATAGTGATGGCAATTGGGTAGAACCTTTTGACCCTTACTACAGCGAACATGATGATAAGAAAGCTATTTATACCGAAGGCAATGCTTGGCAGCATAGTTTTTTTGCTCCACACGATGTATTTGCACTCATTAATTTTTTTCGTGGACCAGATAGATTTTGCAACAAAATAGATTCTTTATTTACCGTAAGTAGCGATGTGAAAGGAGCTAATAAATCTCCAGACATTAGTGGTATGATTGGGCAGTATGCACATGGCAATGAGCCTAGCCATCACATTGCTTACCTATATACATACGCTGGCAAGCCTTGGAAAAATGCTGACAGAGTAAAACAAATTATGCAGCTATACAAAAACACACCTGATGGTTTGTGTGGCAACGAAGACTGTGGGCAAATGAGTGCTTGGTATGTATTTAGTGCATTGGGCTTTTACCCAGTAAACCCTGTAAGCCAGCAATATATTTTAGGTACACCAGTAGCCCACGAAAGCGTTATTATGCTACCCAATGGAAAGGCTTTTCAAACCAAAGCCTATAACCTTAGCGATAAAAATATTTACATACAAAACATAAAGCTAAATGGTGTAGAGCAAACCAAAGCATTTATCACGCATACGCAATTGCTTGGTGGGGGCTTACTTGAATTACAAATGGGTGAAAAGCCATCTAAAAAAATAGGAACGGGTATAGATGATTTTCCGAGGATGGTGTCTAATTAATTTTTTCGTCTTTGCAATAGTAGTAAAGCAATCTTTTTTTGGTAGCCAGCAGTAGAATATAAATTAAGCTGCGGTTGCGTCGCACATGTTTAGCTATGAATGAAGATGGAGCTACAAAGGCCATTTTTTTTAAATAAACGTACATTTATTAAATACGTCAATACCATGATTCGATTTATTATTATCTGCCTTCTCTTTATTGCATCTTTAGTAAATTTTTTTCCAGTACCTAGTAAAGAGTTATGGTATGCAGGCATTGCAATACCCGAATATCCTTTGGTGTTTATAGCTGCAATTTTATTGCTGTTAATTTGGACTTGGTATGCTAAAAAATTAAAAATTCCATCATTAATTATTGGCAGTATTACTTGTATCATTTTTGCTTCGCCTATTGTTAGGGCATATAATGTTGGTAGCCATCTTACAAAGGAACTTGAAAATGCTTATGGCGTTACAGATGCTGATATGACAGGGTTTCATCAACAAAAGCCATTTACTTTTTTGCAAATGATAACTGGCAATGGTGCAAAGAAAATTCCTTTTACTACTTATCGTTATGCTGCACATGAAGGTGTAGAATTAACGCTCAATTTTTCTCCATCTGCTATTGAAGGTACACGTCCCTGCTTGGTGGTAGTGCATGGTGGCTCGTGGAAAAGAGGTGATAATAGTGAGATAGCTGCGGTGAATAATTATTTTGCAAATGCTGGCTACCAAGTAGCTACTATTAATTATAGGTTAGCTCCTACATTTCATAGCCCAGCACCACAACAAGATGTACATGCAGCATTTACATGGCTACGTTTACACGCTACCGAATTAAAAATAGACACCATGAATTTTGTTTTGTTAGGCAGGTCGGCTGGAGCACAAATTGTTTTAACCATGGCTTATACAGGTAATGAAAAGGGTGTGAGGGGTGTAGCTTCGTTTTATGGACCTAATGATATGTTATGGTCTTACGAACATCCTGATAATATGTTAATCATGGATTCTAAAATGGTGCAAAGAGATTTTTTGGGTGGCTCGCCAAGTGAAGTACCAGACCGGTATGTAGCAGAATCTCCTTTGCTGCATGTTACTGCACAAACTGTTCCTACATTACAAGTACATGGCATAATAGATGCCCATGTTTGGTACGAACAAAGTGTAAGACTTGCTAAAAAATTAGATGAGTTTAAAGTAAAAAATTATTTACTTACGTTACCATGGGCTACTCATGGATGTGAGTATAATTTGAATGGTCCTTCTGGTCAGCTTTCTATGTACGCTGTAGAAAGATTTTTTTATGCTGTAACGCAAAAAGCAAATAATAAATAAAAACTAGTTTATACTTTGATAAAAGCATAATAGATAATTGCAGCTTAACATGTGCGACGCAACCGCTGCCCAATATATATTCTACAGCTTGTTACATAAAAATAAAACCCCGAAGCATCACTACTTCGGGGTTTACTATTTTAATTTATGACCTATAATTTTTCGTCGCCTGCATCGCCCGTTTCTGGCTTTGGTGCTGGCTGAATGGTGGGTCTTTCTTCACGAGGTCTATCGTCTCTTCTATAATCACGTCCTCTGTTATTATAACCACCACGGTTGCCACCATCTCTTCTATCTCCACCTCTATTATTTCCACCATCACGTTCTTCACGTGCTGGGCGTTCTTGATAGCCTTCAGGCTTTGGCATTAATATTTTGCGGCTTAGTTTATATTTGCCTGTTTTTTGATCCACATCTACCAAACGTACTTTTACTTTATCGCCTTCATTAAATAAGCCGTCCATTGTGTCTAAACGTTTCCAGCTTATTTCGCTAATGTGAAGTAAGCCTTCTTTCTTAGGTAAAAATTCTACAAACGCACCAAACTCTTTTATGCCTTTTACGGTGCCTTCGTAATCTGTACCTATTTCTGGCACAGATACAATACCATTAACCCAATCAATTGCTTTTTGTAGGTTTTCCTTATTGGTAGAGAAGATGCTTACTTCTCCTGTTGTACCTACTTCTTCTATATTGATAGTAGTACCAGTTTCTCTTTGAATTTCTTGTATTACTTTGCCACCTGGTCCTATTACTGCACCAATAAATTCTTTATCTATCACAATCTTCACCATACGTGGTGTATGAGGTTTCACTTCTGGGCGTGCAACTGGTTGGCACTCGTACATGGCATCCAAAATATGTAAACGACCTTTTCTTGCTTGCTCCAATGCTTCACGCATTACTTCCATACTCAAACCATCAACCTTAATATCCATTTGTACACCACAAATACCATCTCTAGTACCTGTTACTTTAAAATCCATATCACCCAAATGATCTTCATCACCCAAGATATCTGTAAGAATAGCATATTTACCATCAGCACGTGTAACCAAGCCCATGGCTACGCCACTTACGTGTTTTGGTAAAGGCACACCTGCATCCATTAATGCAAGAGAACCAGCACACACTGTAGCCATGCTAGAGGAACCATTACTTTCTAAAATATCGCTTACAATACGTGTAGTATAAGCATAGCCATCTACTGGCATCATTTGTTTTAAACTACGCATAGCTAGGTTACCATGCCCTACTTCTCTTCTACCCACACCTCTCATCATTTTTACTTCACCCGTACTAAATGGTGGAAAGTTATAGTGAAGAATAAAATTGCTATATACGCTAGATGCTGCACTTTCTACCAACAATTCATCTAAAGGCGTACCTAAAGTAACGGTTGTTAAAGATTGTGTTTCGCCACGTGTAAATAGTGCAGAACCGTGTGGTGAAGGCAATACATCTGTTTCCATAGCTAGGGGTCGAACAACATCTAATTTACGTCCATCAAGACGTACTCTACTATCCAACATCATATCTCTTACTACATAATATTGCAAATCACCAAAGTATCTGCCTACTAATTTTTTATCTTCATCAGGCAATTCACCTAAATGCTCAACTACTGCCACTTGCAAAGCTGCAAAAGCATCGCTTCTATCATGCTTTGCAGATGCTGCCATAGCAATAGACATCATTTTGTCTTTTGCAAAATCGCTAATGCGTTGCTCTAACTCAGCATTGTTGTAAGGCTTTTTGTAATCACGTTTTGTAGTGATGCCTTTTTTATCTCTTAATTGTTTTTGAGCTTCAATTTGTACTTTAATGGCTTCGTGTGCTATACCTAATACTTTTACTAAGTCTTCTTCGCTGCACTCTAAGCTTTCACCTTCCACCATCATCAAATTTTTCTCGGTGGCTGCAATAATAAAATCCATATCAGCCGTTTCTAACTGAGTACGGGTTGGGTTTACTATAAATTCTCCATCAATTCTTGCAACACGTACTTCGCTAATAATTTCTTTAATAGGAATATCTGATACAGCTAAAGCCGAGCTAGCTGCTAAGCAAGCTAATGCATCGGGCATTACTTCTTTATCACTAGATATGAGAGAAATCAACACTTGTACATCGCACAAATAATCTTCTGGAAACAAGGGACGTAAAGCCCTATCTATTAGGCGACTGGTTAAAATTTCGTAATCGTTTAGTCTGGCCTCTCTTTTAAAGAAAGAACCTGGGATACGACCAGCACTCGCAAATTTTTCTTGATAATCTACAGATAAAGGAAAAAAAGACTGACCATCCTTAGGGTCTTTATTAGCTACTACTGTAGCTAAAATAATACAGTTGCCTTGGCGTACAGTAACTGCACCGTCGGCTTGGCGGGCAAGTTTACCTGTTTCTATTATTACTTCCTCGCCATTAGGTAATGTAAAAGAAGCACTTATTGGTTGTGATAACATTTTGAATTTGATTAAAAATTTAATGATTAGGAATTAAGAATGATACCTAATTCCGACGTACTACAAACTAGTTTGCATCAGGCATAAATAAAACAATCCCAACATCTATGGAGAAGTTGGGAATTGTGTATGAGTTGATAGGTTACAACAAAAACAAAGTTCCTTACTCCGCCATAGGGCGGATGGAAAATTATTTTCTTAAACCTAATTTTTCAATTAATGCACGGTAGCCTATAAGATTGTGTTTTTGCAAATACATCAATAAACGCTTACGTTGACCAACCATTTTCATTAAACCACGTTGTGTAGAGAAATCTTTTTTGTTTACTTTCAAATGGTTACTGATGTCTAAAATACGCTCTGTTAATAAGGCTACTTGACCTTCAATAGAACCAGTGTTGGCAGCTTTACCACCAAATTCAGCAAAAATTGTTGCTTTTTTTTCTTTTGTAATTGACATTTTAAATTAACTTTTAATGGAAACCCGTACAGGATTTCCGGGTCTTACGTTTTTTAATTGTCGGCAAAAGTAGGGGGAAACTTTTGAAAAAAAGAAATGAAAGTAGAAGATTTTTGTAACCAGCAGTAGTTTTTATGGCATCACCTGTTGCAAGTTTATCCTGAGCGAAGCCGAAGGGCACCTTTTAAACTACAGTTTTCTATTTAGCAAGTCAACACTCTAGAGTAAAGCCTACCACAATAAAACCCATAACAGCCAACCCAACGTTTATATTTGCCACAATCAAAAAAAAGTCATTGCCTTGCAGCGTATCATTTGCACAGTAACCAATAGCCTCAGCTACGACCAAAGGATGCAACGCATTTGTACTTCTTTGGCTGCCAATGGCTTTGAAGTGCTACTGGTGGGCAGAAAGCAGCCCAACATGCCAGCTTTAGAGACCTTTAATTTTAGCCAAAAAAGAATTAGCTGCTTTTGTAACAAAGGCTTTGCTTTTTATGCTGAGTTCAGCCTAAGGCTTTTCTTTTTCTTACTATTTACCAAGGCAGATGTTTACTGTGCCATTGATTTAGATACCATTTTGCCCAACTATTTTGCATCGGCTATTAAAGGCAAAAAAAGAGTGTACGATGCCCACGAATTATTTACAGAACAAAAAGAAATAGTAACTAGAAAGCGGGTACACCAATTTTGGCTGGCTATAGAAAAATTTGCAGTACCTAAATATATACATGGCTACACTGTTAATTTTTTTATTAAAGAAGAATTTAAACGTAGGTATGGGATGAACTATGAGGTTATACGGAATTTGCCCAGAACCGATTGGCAGTTGCCAGTTGGTAGTTGGCAGCAACCCAATTCCCAAACCCCAACCATCATTTATCAAGGAGCGGTAAACGAGGGTAGAAGCTTTGAAACCCTAATACCAGCTATGAAAAGTGTAAATGCCCAATTATTGATATGTGGCGAAGGAAACTTTTTTGAGCAGGTAAAGCAGTTGATTAAAGAAAATGGTATGGAGAATAAAGTAACGCTAAGGGGTTATGTTTCTCCTAAAGCTTTAAAAACTATAACGCCAACGGCTAGTTTTGGCCTAACCCTTTTTGAAAATACTGGGTTAAACCAATATTACTCCCTAAGCAATCGTTTTTTTGACTACATAATGGCTGGCATACCACAAGTATGTGTAGGCTACCCAGAATACAAAGTAATTAACGATGAATTTGATATTGCCCTACTAATTAATAATACACAGGTAGAAACTATAGCCACAGCATTAAATCAATTGCTGGCAGATAGTGTTTTGTATGAAAGATTAAAATTAAATACCCAAAAAGCAAGGCAATATTTGAATTGGGGGAATGAAGAGAAAAAGCTAATAGAATTTTGGAAGAAGCTTTAAACAGATTTAAATTGTGTTTTATGGATTCTTATAGTAGAATGTAAGGCAAGCCAAATTGTATTACAGCAGTTGAAATGTGCGACGCAACCGCTGCAAAATTGGAAACCTGCTGCGGGCTACCTAAAATTTGCCTTTATTTTTATGCAAATTAGGCTACTAATAAATTATTTGAAAAATGTTTGTCCATTTTCGGTTTGAAGCCTTACTTTTGCCGTCCTAATTTTTAACAATCATGTTAGCAATCGTAAAAATCGCAGGTCAACAATTTAAAGTACAAGCAGGAGACAGTTTGTACGTTCCCCATCTGCAGGGTAATAAAGGTGATAAAGTTGAATTCAACGAAGTATTACTTGTAGAAAACGGTGGCAGTATTACTGTTGGTAGCAATGCAAAAGCAATTGTAACTGCAGAGATAATGAATGGTTTAGTACAAGGTGATAAAGTGATCGCTTTTAAAATGAAAAGAAGAAAAGGTTTCAGAAAAAAGCATGGTCATCGTACACACTATACACAAATAAAAATTGAAAGCATTGCTTAATGCAAATGCAAAAACAAGTAGCTAATTTTTAAATAAAATGTTATGGCACACAAAAAAGGTGAAGGAAGTGTAAAGAATGGTAGAGACAGTAATAGCAAACGCTTAGGTGTAAAAATATTTGGTGGTCAGCCTGCAATCTCTGGCAACATCATCATTCGTCAGCGTGGTACCGTTTATCATCCTGGTAAAAATGTAGGTGTTGGAAAAGACTTTACATTGTTTGCACTAACAGATGGTACAGTAGAATTTAGAAAAACGAAGAACGATAAAACAGTCGTTTCTGTAGCTGCTATGGAAGCTACTGCATAAAAAAAATTTTGTAGTTACAAAAATGTTTTTACTTTTATGGTATTAACTAACCATTAAATTTTACAAACATGGCAACTGCAAAAAAAGCTGCTAAGAAAGCCGCTCCTAAAAAAGCTGCACCAAAAAAAGCCGCTGCTAAAAAAGCCGCTCCTAAAAAAGCTGCTGCAAAGAAAGCTGCTCCTAAAAAAGCTGCTAAAAAAGCTGCTCCTAAAAAAGCTGCTAAAAAAGCCGCTAAGAAAAAGTAATCTTAGCAGTCTAAGCAAAATAGACTTTAAAGAGTCCTCCAGAAATGGGGGACTTTTTATTTGTACTAACCCTACATTTGAATCAAATTTTACTGATGAATAACGATGCAATTGCCGACAACTTCTCCTTACTGGGTAAGCTAATGGATATACATGGTGATAACAGTTTTAAGGCTAAAAGCTATGGCAGTGCTGCATTTGCCATAGAGAAACTACCTATGCAGCTTGCCAATGTAGAAGCTAATAAAATATTTGGCTTAAAAGGAATTGGAGAAAGTGTAGGGCAAAAAATTTTAGAACAATTACAAACCGGAAGGCTAGGATTGCTGGATGAATATTTACAAAGAACCCCTGAAGGTATTATACAAATGTTGCTATACATAAAAGGTATTGGACCTAAAAAAATTGCAACAATTTGGAGAGAGATGGAAATAGAAAATGTAGGAGAATTATTATATGCTTGTGAAGAAAATAGGCTTACACTTTTTAAAGGCTTTGGCGAAAAAACACAACTAGGTGTAAAAGAAAGTATAGAATTTTATCTATCTACTCAAGGAAGTTATTTATACCAACAGATAGAAAATTATGCTACAAAAGTAGATGAAAAGATGAAAAATGAATTTGTGGATAAATATTTTTTTATCACAGGAGCATTTAGAAAGCACTTAGAAATTATAGAAAAATTAGAGTGGGTTACTACATCAACCAACAATGAGTTAAAAGATTTTTTTACTAATAATGCTTTTGAAATTGTAAAAGAAGAAGCTGGGTATATTTCATTTAAAGGAAAAGAAAATATAACACTTGGATTTTATTGTTGCGATGAAGAACAATTATACAATCAACTTTTTGCTACCAGTTGTAGCGAAGAATTTTTACAAGCTTGGATAGAAATAACAGGATGGGATGCAAGCAACTCCTACCAAAGTGAAGAAGAAATATTTGAAGATTGTAACTGCATATTTATACCAGCTTACCAAAGAGAAAATGCAGATACAATTGAACGAGCTATGAATAATAATTTGCCAATTGTTATTGAAACTACAGACATAAAAGGCATTATACATAGCCATAGCAAATGGAGTGATGGTGTAAACACTTTAGAAGAAATGGCTACTGCTTGTATAGAAAAAGGTTTTGAGTATTTAGTGATTAGCGACCATAGCAAAACTGCTGGTTATGCACAAGGCTTGCAAGTAGACAGGGTGCTTGCACAACACCAACAAATTGATGAACTAAACGCTAAACTTGCCCCCTTTAAAATATTTAAAAGCATAGAAAGCGATATTTTGGGCGATGGTAGCCTTGATTATGAGCCTGAAATTCTAAACAAATTTGATATTATTATTGCATCGGTGCATAGCAACCTAAAAATGACTGAGGAAAAAGCAATGCTTAGGGTAATGAATGCTGTTACCAATCCATATACTTCTATTTTAGGGCATATGACAGGCAGGTTATTGCTAAGTAGAAATGGATACCCATTAGACCATAAAAAAGTTATTGATGCTTGTGCTGCACATAAAGTAGTGATAGAGCTAAACGCCCACCCACGAAGATTAGATATTGATTGGCGATGGATAGAATATGCTTTACAAAAAAATGTACTCATTTCTATAAACCCAGATGCACATAGTGTAGATGGTTTTAATGATTGCAAGTATGGCGTATTGGTAGCACAAAAAGCTAGCTTAACCAAA
The DNA here is from genome assembly GCA_043776595.1 of Chitinophagaceae bacterium. GTDB lineage: Bacteria > Bacteroidota > Bacteroidia > Chitinophagales > Chitinophagaceae > UBA1930. The sequence continues at coordinate 14,745 of JAYVRD010000302.1, forward strand.
GAGATGAATTTGAGTAGCTATACGCTGAAAGAGTTTGAGAATTTTGTTGTACAGCAAAAGAGTAAAAGATAATATAGATTTTTATTAAACAAGCTACAGAATATAAATTAAACTTCGGTTGCAAGTTTATCCTGAGCTATGCCGAAGGGCACATGTTTGGCTGTAAATGAAGATTGGGCTTTTATCGTAGCGTAGGTTAGGCTACTAAATTTAAAAATCGAAAGTTGTATTATCGAAAGCCCAAACCACTTGCAGATATTTTTTTAAAAACTTAAAATAAGCTGATCAAAAAATATACGAAGGTTTGAAAAAGTGAAAACCTTCGTATATTTATGAGTTGGCTGCTATTATATTGACAACCTAAAATATTTAATCATTGCGACACAAAATCCTTCTAATATTCTGCTTTTTTCTGACACAATTTTTGTTTGGACAGACAAAAGATATTTGGGTTCGTTTCTATGATACAACTACTGAATTGACTGGATACAAAGATCTAAAAGGTAATATTAAAATACCTGCCAAGTTTAAAAACTTTACAAGAGCAGATACATTCTACAACATTATTGCAGTTGCCGAAAAAATTGATAACACTTACAAAAATTATTACCTATTAAAAAATGGTAAAAAAGTTGGGCAGGACAGCGTCTTTATGTTTGACTTTACTTATGATTGTGAAAGCGAAGAAAAAATATTATTCAAAAACAATAAGAATGACAGAGTAGGTTTTTTTGATAAAAATGGAGTTGCAATAATTCCTGCGATTTATAATGCAGCTTCACCTTTTCGTAATGGACTTGCGATTGCTCTCAAAAATGCAAAACGACAATGTTGGGGTGAAAATGAAGATACATTAAATTGTGAACATTTGAGTTGGTTTAGTGGTCAAACAGTTTTGATAAACGACAAAAATGAAATACTTGTTGATAGTTTAAAAGTAGACTTTCGCAACATTAATTGGTATTCCTTAAAAATAAATTATCCAAACATTGACACAAGTATTTGGATAAGCATACAAGGAAATAATGGAAATATCTATTCATTTGCAAACTATGAAAAAGAGTTTACGAAATGGTTCAATTCAAGGTTTATGATTGCTCTTAAAACACCAACCAGTAGAGAGTTTAGAGAGCTTCTATTTCCAAAAATTACATTTTGGAGTAATAAAAATGGTTGGACAAATTTAAGTAATGATAAGTTTTTCAAATCCTTTCCATCAGCAGTAACAATAGAAAAATTCCAAGAAACAAATATTAAAAAATTATCAATAAGTAGCGAAGACCTTAATTCATTAATCTTTGAAGACAAGCTCTATGCAGAGTTTTACAATGCTTGTGGCTCACACAACAAAGAAAAATTCCCCTTATTTGAAGTGATGCTGACTTACTAAAAAAAAATGCTATTGACTACCAAGAACATTTTAAATTTATAAGAACAAAAGAAGGCTATAAACTTTTAAGTGTGTCGTGGAAAAATTAGAGAATAACAGCAGCCAACTGTCTCGTACTGAAATAGGTTGACTAAAAATCAACTCAAAATGAACATTAAACAATAATTCCCTAGCAGTCAATTCTCGCTTCAATAAAGTAAATACTTATGCTACATAACTAAACATGTGCCCTTCGGCTCTGCTCAGGATAAACTT
>JAYVRD010000303.1:0-4173 GCA_043776595.1 Chitinophagaceae bacterium
GCATTAGACTATTAGCTTAAACTTGTTGAAACAATATTATCATTCTTGTATCAATACCTATTTTTACGGCAATGGATAAACCTAGCAAGCAAGTATTCGGTTTTATTTGCCTACTTGCCGTAATAGCAGGTTTGTATGTGTATCGTGCCACTGGTTTATTTTTTTTGGCTGATGATTTTATTCATATACCAGAAAGTAGTCACAGCTTATTAGCCCAAAGAAATTATTTACGCCCTGTTGGCAATCTTTCTCTTTATATTGATTTTTTGTTAAGTGGTACGAATGCTTTGGGATATCATATTAGTAACTTGATGTTGCATATTATCAACAGTTTGTTGGTTTATGTACTTAGTAGTTTGCTGCTAAAAAAATATTCTGTTAGCCACCACTTTAAAATATTCTCTCTTACTACTGCTGTTTTATTTTTTATCTATCCCTTTCATAGCGAGGCTGTATTTTGGATCATTGGTAGGAGTGGAAGTTTGGGATGTTTATTTTTTTTAGTAGCATTTATTTGTTTTTTGCAAAAAGAAAAATCTATAGTTTGGTTTATCGCTAGTGTTTTAAGTTTTGAATTGGCATTGTTGGCTTATGAATCTTCTTGGATATTTCCTTTGATGGTATTCCTACTAACTATTTTTCAACCAAAAAATAAAAAGCAGTGGTGGTATGTAGTAATCGTTTGGTTACTTTTTGCTGTTCATGTAGCTTACAGGTATAAAGTTACTGGTGAGTTATTTAGTAAGTACGATACTGCTTCTTTAGTACACTTTAATATGGAGACTATAGCTTTAAATTTTACAAGGCTATTTGCAAGAACATTTTTGCCACCTTTTGTTTATGAAAGAGATTTAATTATCGCATTTGCTATAGCAGTTGCAATACTTGCGGTTTTGGTTATTCAGCTCTTGCGTAAGAATAAGCCAACAAAATTATTTATGTTGCTTACTGTGTTATGGATAGTATCTTACTTACCATATTTAAGTTTAGGTATAGATACACATGGCGTAGAGGGAGAACGTTATTTATACTTGCCCTCTGTTTTGTTTTGTATATGGTTGGTACATTTACTTGGTGAAGTATTGAAAAGTAAAATATTTTTTATAGCCATTACTTTATTGTTTTCTTTAAGTAGTTTCTTTTTATTTCAATCTCGTAGCTATTATGTCAAAGCAGGTAGCATCACAAAAACTACCATTACCCAAATTGAAAATAGCAGTAACAAGCAAACTATTTTTATTGAAAATCTACCTCAATATAAAAGGGGAGCAGTAGTATATAGATTGGGGTTTGAAGAAGGAATAAAATGGTTACTGCCAAACTTCAAACAAAACATCATTATTGTATCCATAGATAGCAGTGATGTGCAGCCAACCAAAAATTGCTTTCCAAACTTTACAGTTCATCAACAAGTTGATACTATTATACGTCCAATAAAAACAATGATGGTAAAAGATGAAAGTTTTAAAACAAATTATAAGTTAAAAGATACAGTTGGTTTATTTTTTAATCCAGCAAAAGATGTTTTATTTCACTTTTCAGATAGCGGATTAGTCATTACAAGATATCAATAACTACTTCGTTTTCTTAGCTACAATAATCATTCGAGGAGATTTTCTTACATCATAATTACCTAATTTGTAATCACCAAATACTTCTTGTACTTGCATATTTTGGTAGCTAAGCATATCTGTAAAATCTCCTAAACTAAACTTAGCAACTCTCTCAGTATACAAATGTTTTAAGTTTTTGCTATCTACATCTATTACCTGTATCTGTTTAAAAAAGTGATCTTCATCGTGCCACTTGGTTATATGAAATTGTATACCTTCAATTTCTTTTACAAAAGATTTAAGCATCGTATCTTCTGCATAATGCACATTTAAAAAATCTATTACAAAAGTGCCATTAGTTTTTAGGCTTTGGGCAATGGTGCGTATGGCATTATCGTGTTCTCTCCTCGTTCTAAAATAACCAAAGCTGGTAAAAAAGTTAAATGCATAATCGTAGTAGTTTATCCAAAACGGCAAACGCATGTCATGCTGATAAAAATGCAAATGTTCATCCTCATATTGTTTGGCTTCTTCTATTGATGGAAACGATAAGTCTATTCCAGTAACATCAAAACCCATTTCAGCCAATGCTTTGCTGTGCCTTCCTTTTCCACAAGCCACATCTAGCATATTACAATTTTGTGAAGGTTGTAAATGGGTAATTAATTTCTTTATAAAATCAATTGCTTCGGTTTCATCTCTATTTTGATATAATAAATGATAATAGGGTGATGAAAACCAATCTTTGTACCAATTGCTGTTGGGCATAATCTAAGTAATTGTGGCGAAGATAAGCCCTGCCAAACAATCACTTTACATCAAAACCCAAACTTGTAAAGAATCAATACCATAAACTCCTTTTGCTTATGTTTGCATCAATCAAATTATCCTAAGTAATGGCATTAATTAAAAGTATTTCTGGTATTAGAGGAACGATAGGGGGCAAACCTGGAGAAACACTTTCACCTTTGGATGTGGTAAGATTTACAGCTGCATTTGGTACTTGGCTTTCGATACAATCAAACAACAAAAAAATAATTATTGGTCGTGATGGTAGAATAAGTGGTGAAATGGTTCAACGCTTAGTAGTAAGCACTTTAAACGCCTTAGGTTTTAATGTGGTAGATGTGGGTTTAAGCACCACTCCAACTGTAGAAATGACTGTTGGTTTTGAAAACGCAGCAGGTGGTATCATTCTTACAGCAAGCCATAACCCTAAAGAATGGAATGCTTTAAAATTGCTAAACGCTAAAGGAGAATTTATCAGTGGTGATGATGGTGCTATGGTTTTAGAAATAGCAGCGAAAGAAGATTTTGAATTTGTTGGAGTAGAAAAATTAGGTAGCTATACCGTAAACGAAACTTCATTACAACAACATATAGATGCAGTAATAAACTACCCCTTAGTAGATGTAGCTGCAATAAAAAAAGCTAAGTTTAAAATAGTAGTAGATGCTATCAACAGTAGTGGTGCTTTTGCAGTGCCAGCTTTGCTTAAAGCATTAGGCGTTGGTGTAAAAGATGTATCTGTTTTAAATGCAGAAGTAAATGGAAAGTTTGCTCATAATCCCGAGCCTTTGCCACAACATTTAACTGAGTTGTGTAGTGAAGTACAACGTCAAAATGCACACATGGGTATTGCTGTAGATCCCGATGTAGATAGGCTTTGCTTTGTGTGCGAAGATGGAACTTTGTTTGGCGAAGAATATACTTTAGTAGCAGTGGCAGACTATATTTTACAAAACCGAAAAGGTAATACCGTTAGCAATATGTCATCTACCCGTGCATTAAAAGATGTAACGGTAAAGCATGGTGGAGAATATTTTCCAAGTGCTGTAGGCGAAGTAAATGTGGTAAACAAAATGAAAGCTGTAAATGCAGTTATTGGTGGCGAAGGAAACGGGGGTATTATAGTCCCAGATCTGCATTATGGGCGAGATGCCTTAATTGGCATTGCTTTATTCTTAACCCATTTGGCTAAAGAAAAAAAATCCGTTCGTCAGTTACGCAATACCTACCCCGATTACTTTATGAGCAAGAATAAAATAGAGTTAGACAAAGGCACTGACATACAAAAAATATTTGGCGAAATAAAAAAGAAATACAAAAACAACCCCATCAATATCGAAGACGGATTAAAGATAGATTTTGAAAATGACTGGGTGCATTTACGTACCAGCAATACAGAACCCATCATTCGTATTTATGCCGAAAGTAATTTTGAAACAACAGCCGATAACATTGCCAAACGCATGATGCAAGATATTGGAGAAGTGATGTAAGAGAATGTACACTACAACAACATAAACCTGTCATAATTCAAAAAGATATGGCAGGTTTATTTTTTCAACTTTATTTTTAGCTTTATTTTTTCTTTGGTTACCAACTTTAGTTTTTCATAGCATCTTCGTTGCGTCGCACTCTTGTACACCAGTAGGTTTGCTGAACAGTTCAATAATAACTGTCAAAATCTAATATTCCGCAACACTCTACTTCAACCATTATATCAGTCCTTAGTCAGCAGTTATACTAACATGCTTTAATAATTCCGATTGTGTATATTTGTATAAATTTTACAAATGTCCTATCAGATTATTCTCAGTAAAATAGATTTAGACAT
>JAYVRD010000304.1:0-4104 GCA_043776595.1 Chitinophagaceae bacterium
TGAACGAAATTCATTATCACCTGCTTTGGCTGTATCCTTTGTAGCATCTTGTGCTGCACATATCATGCTGCTAAGCATAAAAAAAGCTATTAGTGTGTGGTTCATTTTATTCAGTTTCATTAGTTGTAAAATCTTCAATGTCTCTTCTATCACGTTTGGTTGGTCTGCCTACTTTGCTTAAGCGTTTCCCAGTATGAAAAGAGGCTGCAACAAATTTAATTCTGTCTAATTCTTCAGGTGGGGTTATGTCTGTATAATGCTTAATGGCTTCTGCATAAGCTACACGTTTTTCTAGTAATCCTGTTACTTTAACCACCCATTTTTTAGCTTCTGTTTTTACTTCGTATTCATCTCCAATATTTACGGGTTTAGATGCTTTTACATTATCTCCATTCAGTTTTACCTTGCCTTTATCGCAAGCATCAGCAGCTTGGCTTCTTGTTTTAAACAAACGGATAGCCCAAAGGTATTTATCAATTCTCAGCTTTTCCTTTACATCTGCCATAACAACTATTTTATTGCAAATTATTGTATTTATTGTTTAAAAGAAAAACGCCTGCGTAAATAATGTAGCAGGCGTTTAAAATGAATAGAACTTATTTGTTAATACACTTTGTAGTTTTTTAATTTCCAAGTAAAGTTAGATGCAGTACTACCAAAAAAAGTAGCACTCAATTGTATTAGCCCGATATTGTTGGCATACCAACATTCAAAAGTAGCATTATCTGTCAATGGGGTTGGACCAACGGCGATTTGACTTTTTATGGTCACCTTCATTACATTACTATAGGTGATACCATTTACAGCTAGTGTACCACCCACGCTATTAGTAGTCATAGTGTATTGAATTTTAGAAGCAAACCCTAAGGTAGTACCAGTGTACAGTGGAGACTGATAACTTGTACCAGCAGTAACACCCTCTCTTAAAAAGTTAAGTTCTACTTTTTGTGTAGCATCAAAAAAGATAGTAGCATATTTATCTGCACTCATATACTCATAATAATCACTTCCATTTTTTCGGTAATATGTAGTATCGTTAGGTGATAGATTTACCGTATCAATAATCATACGATAGTTTGTACCACTAATATTGGTTAAAACAGTGCTGGTACGTTTTAATGAATCTATAGCACCTAAAAAAGTGGGGTCTGTATCATCATAGCTCCACCAAGAACTTTGTGTAACAGGATAAAAATTATTAACAACAGTAGTGCCTACTACTGTAACTACAAAGCTACAAGTAGTGCCGCCTGCGGTAATAGGAATTGTATTAGTACCAGCAGTTGTAGGTGTGCCAGTTGCAGTAAGTACAACAGATTGTGGACCCGTTGTTGTAAAAGAGCTAGTTTTAGAAAAAGTCATTCCACCGCCACTGGCAGTAATATTGTAAGTACCCGCAGTAGTAACATTAACTTGTATAGTAACAGTGTTGCCAGTACCTGTAATAGCTGTACCTGCTGTATAGGTACCAGCAACACTAGCACTTGTACAGCCACTAGGTGCACCTGTAAGGGTATATACTGCTGTTATTGGTAGCCCAATACCAGCACCTACTGAAACTCGAAATTCGCAAAAGCTTGTCCCATAAAAAACATTAAAGTAATCAATTCCTAGAGCTATTGGTGTACCATACCCTTTCATTTTTATAGTTTGAGTTCCTGTTGTAGTAAAAAAGCCAGTAGCTCTAAAGTAATAGCCGTTTATTGTATCGCTATAAATGGTGTATGCACCAGTTGCAGTTACATTAATTGTAATAGGTATTGTATTTGAGTCTGCCACCAATGCAGTTCCTGCTGTGTAAATCCCATTAGGTGTTACACTTATACATGTATCCGTAATAGTATCTTTTACAACATAACCCATAGAAGCACCACTAAGACCACCCTCAATACTGTACTCTTTGTTACAGGCAAAAAACACAATAGCTGCCAAAAACAAAATCGAAGCAGATAAAAAAGCTTTCTTCATTAGATTGAAACTTTATAAATTTTTATAAAACCTGTGTATCATCCGTTACAGGTGTGTTGGTTTCTATAGTGTTAGGATGCAATTTACTGGTATCCTGCTGCCTAAAAAAACGTTTTTGAAAAATTAAAATTGTAATAACACCTATTGAAATAGAGGCATCAGCAATATTAAAAACAGGTTGAAAGAATTCTAAACGCTGGCCACCTAAAAAAGGAAACCAACTTGGGTAATGGGTATTAATGATGGGGAAATACAACATATCTACCACTTTGCCATGTAAAAAAGTGCCATAACCCTTGCCAGTAAAGGCATGGGCTACTATGCCAGCATTGTCATAAGTTTCTGGATTAAAGCTGGTATCGAAGATGAGGCCATAAAACAAACTATCTATTAAATTGCCCAATGCACCTGCATAAATAAGGCCAGCACAAATAATAAATCCTTTGTGATACCCCTTTTTTATGAACCCTTTGATAAGAAAAGTACCCCAAATAACAGCTACCAACCTAAAAAGTGTAAGGGCTATTTTACCAATGCTACCACCCCATTTCCAGCCCCAAGCCATTCCTTCATTTTCTACAAAATGAAGTTTAAACCAGTTGCCCAACACATCGGTATGTTGCCCACTGAAATAATGGAGTTTGATATAAAATTTTAAAGCCTGATCGGCAAAAATGATAAAGAGTACCAGTAAGACTACATTTTTTGCTTTAAACACTGCGTATTTTTTTAAGATGCCAAAGATAGGGGGAAAGAAGGGTTGGCAGTTGAGGGTGTACTTGCGAGTTTGGTGTTAAGGTTTTGATAGTTGTTGATAGTTATCTTTATTACATGAAGTGGCTATTCTGTTTTTTTATAATCATGTGTTTTGCTGCTACTGCCCAAGAAGGCAAACACGTTTTTGAACTTAGGCAATTTACCTTAGAAGATACCGCTGGTAAACGCTACAACTTAGATACACTTAAAGGCAGAATGGTGTATGTAGATTGCTGGTTTCCAAGTTGCCAGCCCTGCAGAATCGGACTTTCTTATAGCAAAATGATGCAAACGCAACTACAAAAAATGGGTATGGATAGCAACATGGTTTATGTAACCATTTGTTTTGAAGAAAGTAAGGATAACTGGTTAAAGGCATTGCAAAATTTAGTTATGCCAAATGCTATACATTTATATGCCGCAGCAAATATTTATAAAGGTGCTTTGGTTATTAATAAAACCTACCCTAGTTATAGAGTTTTTAATACAGATGGAAAATTAGAAACCACAGCAGCACCATCTCCACATGAAAGTGTTTTTGCAAAAGCAATATTATACTTGGTGGCAAATGGATATGATTTAAAAAATGCTACAGCGAAAGTGTACCAGCTTGCAGATAAAAAAATTACATTGCAAAACTTAGATAAACAAGTTAGGGATACTTTACTGAGAAAGTTTTATACTGTTTATTTAAAGCCAGAATTTGGAGCTGTTTTTATAAAGCAAAAAGCTGCCTTGCAAAATGAAATTTATAATAAAAGAACAGCAAAAGGAATTTTTGATTGGAAAGAATAATTTTTATATAAACAATAATACCTCCAAAAAAAACTATAATTTTTCTTAACTATATTGAGCAAAATAAATAGATGAAATATATTTTATAACTTTAAAAAAATTATAATGGATACAAATAATACAACGCAAGCACTTCAACCCCAAAAGCGTAGTGCAGTAAAAAGTTTTTTATGGAAATTGATAGTTGTGATAATTTTAGTATTGAGTGTGGCAGTATATTGGTTTTACTTTAATGTGTATAGCGATGGTGAACGTACAGGCTTGCTTACCAAACTATCTCATAAGGGTAATGTTTTTAAAACCTACGAGGGAGAAATGATGATAGGCAATATTACTGCTAGCAACACTGGATTGGCCAACGAAAAATTTTTCTTCTCCATAGCCGATGCTAAAATAGCCGATACGTTAATGAAGTTGCAAGGGCAGCGTATATCGTTGTTATACAAACAGTATCGTAAAAATTTATTTTGGCGTGGTGATAGTGAGTATATAATTACAGGCTATACTAAAATTGCTAATTAGTTTTTGTACAAGTTTTAATAATAGCAGTAGTAAAATACATTTTTTGTAGCTAGCTGCAACTCA
>JAYVRD010000305.1:0-4097 GCA_043776595.1 Chitinophagaceae bacterium
ACGAGACATAAAAAACATACGACCCCTGTGGGGTCGAACATTGTATTTAAACCAATATTGCTATAAATATTTGACCCCTCTGGGGTCAAACAATATAATCTGGTGAATATTTTCTATAAACATACAATCCTTAATGGGATTGAAAAGAAACAAAACGAATCCAGAGGATTCGAATGTTTATTGCAATAAAATAAAATTAAAGCAAAACGAATCCATCGGATTCGAATGTTTATAGAAAACGAGACATAAAAAACATACGACCCCTGTGGGGTCGAACATTGCATATAAACGAATATTGTTATAATCATTTGACCCCTGTTGGGTCGAATAACATGATCTGGCAAATTTTACCTTTAATCAAATAATCCTAAACGGATTGAAAACAAACAAAATATTTTTATCTTGTAACAATAAAAAATATCAAATCTATGCCCAATACTTTTTCCCAAATCTACATTCAAATTGTATTTGCTGTAAAAGGAAGAGATAACCTAATCAACAAATCATGGGAAGAAGACTTATATAAATACATTACAGGTATTATACAAAACAAACAACAAAAAATGTTAGCCATTAATGGAATGCCTAACCATATTCATTTTTTAATTGGCATGAAACCCACTTGTTGCTTATCTGATTTAGTTAGAGAAATAAAAAAATCGAGTAATGATTTTATTAAGGAAAAGAAGTTTGCACCACATCATTTCCAATGGCAAGAAGGATATGGTTGTTTTTCCTACAGTCATTCTGCTTTGGATAATGTGATTGCATACATACAAAACCAAAAAGAACATCACAAAAAGATGACATTTAAAGAGGAATATATTTCTTTTTTGAAAAAATTTGATATAGAATTTGATGAAAGATATTTATTTGAATGGGTGGAATAAACCTTTTGAAGAAGCCTATAAAGATCTAACCTAAAATCTCAACATATGTGTAAAGTTTCTGATAAACTTAAATTATGTACTTGTAAAACCAAAGATGTTTCCAAACTAAAGCATTACTGGATTTTAAAAAGACCTAATGCAAACATTGATGAAATTCTTGGTCAGGCAATATTACCTGCTAATATTGGTAAAAAAGCAGATGATTTTAATAGTAAAACAATTTTGCATCAATTGAATGAAGGCAATTGCTTTGATGTAGAATTGGATATTCAGCACAATGATATATTAGAACTACATTTTACTTTTAATGCAGATCCCAATAAATTTTTTATGCCATCTTGTTTTGGCAATTATTTAGCCTATTCCTTTCGCTATAAAAAAGATAAATGGAAGCAACACGAGTTTAATCCTTTTAGCGATGAAGAAGACGATATTAAGAATGGCAAAATTGTACATCCATTTTGATGTTTATCCTTCGCTTAATAAAAGCCAAATATGTATTCATAGCTAAACATGTGCCCTTCGGCTCTGCTCAGGATAAACTTGCCACCGCTGCTACATCTTCATCCTTCAGTTCGTTACAAAAAAATACTTGTATCCATACCCAATAAACTAATAAACCAGTAAACCAGTAAACCAATAAATTACCTTACCAATTAAACACCACATCCAATACAATATCGGGGTGCAAACTTTTTTCTACAGGGCAGCTTCGGGCTATGCGTACAAGTTGTTCTTTCTGTTCATCGGTAGCCATAAATTTTTCGGTAAAATGTAAGTGGGCTTTTATTGCTACCACACGTCTAGGGGCATCGGCACTCATCATTTTAGTAATCTTTATTTTAGTGCCATCAAAGTTTAGCAGCATATCGGCAGCACGTATAGCCATTGTAGTTATCATACAGCTACCAAGGCTTGTAGCCAACATATCGGTAGGGCTAAAACGTTCTCCCTTACCTTTATTATCGGTGGGTGCATCGTTTTCAATTACTGTTCCACTTTGCAAATGTGTTAACTCTGTTCTTAAATCTCCAAGGTAAACAACGGTACTTGTCATAATCATTTGTATTTTGCCCTAAATTTACACTCAATCAAATAAAAATACGTGAAGAAGATTTTTATACTAGCCATAGCGGCACTGCCTTTTATAGCACAAGCACAGGAAAAAAAGCTATCGCCCAAGCAACAAAAGAAAGAAGAACGCAAAGAGCGTATTAATAAATTGATAAAGCAGGAAGAAGAAGGGGCATTAATTTTTGCCAAACAATCTGCCTATGGCATAAAGTTAAATACCGATGGCTATGGACTTTTTTTTGAGTTGGGCAAGTCTAAAACCATTTACAAAACAAATTTATATTGGCTAGAAATTGGCGAACGCAAACACCCCAAAGAAGAAAAACGTAGTAACCTCATTGCCGCAGGCTCTTTTGTTTATGTAGGCAACCCTTTCATTTTTGGAAAAGAAAATAATTTTTATTACACCAAATTAGGCTTTGGGCAGCAACGCCTAATTGGTGGCAAAGGCAATAAGAACGGTATTGCCGTTACTGGCATTTATGGTGGTGGTTTATCGTTGGGTTTGCTAAAACCTTATTATGTCAATATTCAAGATCCACTCAATGGCAAGGAGCGTAATATAAAATACCAAAGTGCCGATAGCACGTTGTTTTTAGACCCCAGCGTTATATTGGGTGGTGCAGGTGTGGGTAAGGGTTTTAATGAGTTGAAGGTAGTGCCAGGGGCTTATGTACGCACTGCCTTAAGGTTTGATTATGGTAAGTACAACGAGTTTCTTTCAGCCCTAGAAGTTGGACTAAATGCAGAGTTTTATAGTAGCAAAATAGCCCAAATGGCACGTAATACGCAAAAGCAATTTTTCTTTAACGCATACGTGGCCCTTGTGTTTGGCAAAAGAAAGTAAGTTGTTTTTGTAACTAATTTTCTTATCCCATTGATAGGAGGAATTTCTTGCTCTCCCTTGAGGAGAGAGGTGAGTGAGGTTCTTTTGTAGCCAGCAATAGTTTTTCATAGCATCTTCATTGCGTCGCACCCTTCAAGGTTCAGAACATTACTCAACAGTTTACTGTTATAGATATATTGTTTGTTTGTACTAACCTTAGGCAAAACATCTTTAATAGCTTAAATCAAGTAAATGCAAGAGTTACCAATAATAAGTATCATCAACCCCAACGAATCGAGAATAAAAAAGCCCAATTGGCTGCGTGTAAAACTGCCCATTGGCGAAGATTTTAAACACGTTCGCAACTTAGTAGACACCCATAAACTGCATACCATTTGCGAAAGTGGCAATTGCCCCAATATGGGTGAGTGCTGGGGTGCTGGCACTGCAACTTTCATGATTTTAGGAAACATTTGTACCCGTAGCTGCCGTTTTTGTGCAGTAGCAACAGGCAAGCCCGAAGCCGTTGATTGGGATGAACCACAACGTGTAGCCGAAGCCATCCATTTAATGAAAGTAAAACATGCTGTAGTAACATCGGTAGATAGAGATGAATTAGAAGATGGTGGTGCTGCTATTTGGTACAATACCATTATAGCCATTAAAACCCTAAACCCCGATACTACATTAGAAACTTTAATTGGCGATTTTAAAGGACAACATAAGGATATACAACGTGTAATAGATGCAGCCCCCGAAGTGGTAAGCCACAACATGGAAACTGTAGAACGCATTACCCGTAAAGTACGTGTGCAAGCCAAATATTTTAGAAGCTTATCGGTGTTAGAAAGCTTAAAGCAAGGAGGTATGCGTACCAAAACAGGCATCATGCTTGGCATAGGAGAGGAGAAAGAAGAAGTAATAGCAACCATGAAGCATTTGGTAAATGTGGGCTGCGATGTACTAACGCTAGGACAGTACCTTCAGCCAACTAAAAAGCATTTACCCGTTCAGCGTTTTGTACACCCCGATGAATTTGCTGAACTGAGAGAAATAGGGTATGAATTGGGTTTTGATTATGTAGAGAGTGGCCCATTGGTTCGTTCATCTTACCACAGCGAAAAACATGTAATACAAGGTTGGGGTATAAACAAATGGAGAGCGGAAAAAGAAACCTTGGGGAAGGCATAAAATATTTAGTGTGCAAATACGCAGGACTTTTTTATTTTCAGCCAATGAAAAAATTATTCCTGCTGATATTCCTGTTTCCTTTTGCAGCCTTTGCTCAACTTCAATGGAAAAATGTA
>JAYVRD010000306.1:0-4088 GCA_043776595.1 Chitinophagaceae bacterium
TTCTGGCACTTAACCAACGGTAGAGGTTTATCATACTGCCAGCTTTATCGTTGGTTCCACTAGCCCTTGCACCACCAAATGGCTGCTGACCAACCACTGCACCAGTTGGCTTATCGTTTATGTAAAAGTTACCAGCACTGTGTCGTAGCTTTTCGGTTGCAAGCTCCACTGCATTTCTATCTTGGGCAATGATAGAACCTGTAAGTGCATATGGGGAAGTAGCATCTACCAACTTCAAAGTGTTCTCAAAATCATTCGCAGGGTATACATATATGGTAAGCACTGGTCCAAAAATTTCCTCACACATCGTGGCATATTTAGGGTCAGTAGTTTCTATAACTGTTGGCTGAATAAAATAACCTTGCTTTTTATTGCAATCGCCACCTACAAGTATGCTAGCATTTTTGCTACGCTTGGCTTTGTCTATATAGCTTTTTATTTTGTCGAAACTTTTTTCATCAATTACAGCATTTATAAAATTGGTAAAGTCTTCGGTAGTACCCATTTTAAAACTATTAACGCCAGCAATCAATTTCTTTTTTACTTGATTAGCTATATTACTAGGTATATAAGCCCTAGAAGCAGCACTACATTTTTGTCCTTGAAACTCAAAAGCACCACGTAGCAAGGCTGTAGCCACCACATCGGCATCAGCAGATTTATGTGCCAACACAAAATCCTTACCACCTGTTTCACCTACTATACGTGGGTAGCTTTTATACAAACCCATGTTTTTACCAATGGTCTCCCACATATTATTAAATACGCCTGTGCTGCCTGTAAAATGTACACCAGCAAAATCTTTATGGTTAAAACATACTTTACCAATAGTGGGTCCATCTACATAAATAAGATTAATAACACCATCGGGCAAGCCTGCTTCTTTTAAAATACGCATAAACATTTGTGCAGAATAAATTTGTGTATTGGCTGGTTTCCATACTACTACATTACCACACATGGCAGCACTTGTAGGTAAGTTGCCACCAATTGCTGTAAAATTAAAAGGCGTGATGGCCAATACAAAACCTTCCAATGCTCGCCACTCCATTCTGTTATGCATACCTGGAGATGAAATAGGCTGTTGTTTATAAATCTCACTTAAAAAGTGAACATTGAAACGTAAGAAATCTATCAATTCGCAACTTGCATCAATCTCCGCTTGATAAGCATTTTTACTTTGCCCAAGCATGGTAGCAGCATTTATATAGCCACGATATTTAGTAGCCAATAAATCGGCAGCTTTTAAAAATATTGCTGCACGGTTTGCCCAACTCATATTTTCCCAATTGGCTTTGGCAGCCAATGCAGCATCTATGGCTTGCTGTACATGCTTCTCATCGCCAGCACTAAAATAACCAAGGGTATGCTTCAACTCGTGTGGTGGATGAATAGCTAGTTTTTTATTCGTGCGTACTTCTTTACTACCAATGTACATAGGTATATCCACCTCTATACTTTTTAGTTCAGTCAACACTTTTTTTAGGTTAATTTTTTCGGCACTATTGGGTGCATAATTTAAAACAGGTTCGTTGGCAGGCAACGGATAAGAGAAATATCCCAGATTCATGAGCTTAGCTTTTTTTGCGGCTGCAAGATAAGGCAAAGAAATTTTATGAAACTAGCTTAGGTATTTCAATTGGGCAGCGGTTGCGTCGCACATGTTTAGCTGCATACATATATGTAGCATAACATTTTAAACTATTAGTTAGTCTTAGAAACTTTGAACAGTGGCTTCATTATCAGAAAAAGAAAAAAAATAATTGGCTGTAACAAACAATGATGCCATCTAATAAAAAGCAAGCTATAAAAGGATTACTTCGTTTCCTCGTCTTCCTCATCTTTTTTTGAATTAGTAGAGCCAGTCATGCGTCCTGCAGCACGGTAGTGTTGTTTCCAGTAAGTATCGCCTAGGTCGCTAATGGTTACACCAGTGCTAGTGCCACTGTGTATAAATTTGTTGTTCATAATATATACACCCACATGAGAAATTCTTTTTCTGCCACTCGTATGAAAGAATACCAAATCGCCTTCTTTTAAATTTTCTGGGCTAATGCGTTCGGTGGCTTTGTACTGTTCTTGTGCTGTACGTGGCAGCTCGGTGGCAAAAACTTCTTTCATTACTGTTTGGGTAAATGCACTACAGTCTATGCAATTTTTGGTGCTGCCACCCAAGCAATACTTTGTTCCCCACCACTCCTCTACTTTTTCCAAAAATGTAATATTGGTCAACTGTTCTACTGTAGCATTTAAAGCAATAGCATACTTTAGCTGCAGCCAACTTGCACGTTCTATATTGCCAGTGGTTAAAGTAGTGTCTGTAGGTGTTGTGTTTTGCTTTACATTCTTGGGTACTATAGACTCTTGCTTTACACCTGCACCTTGCTTGGTAGTGCTACTAGTATGATGTGAAGTAACCACTGTACCTGGCGTAGCTGATATATTATCTAAAAAAACGGGGTTTTTTCTATATGTTTTTGTAGTAATGCTTTGGGCTGTGGTAGAAACATCTTTAGCTGCTAAGTTTTTTAAACTTTGGCAACTACTAAGGCAAAATATTACCGCTAAAGTATGTAAGATTTGTTTCCACATTGTTATAAGGAGAGTTGCAAAATAAGAAATAACACTGGTGTTGTAGCCAATCTGCAAAACTTTTTAACATTCTCCATTAAAAATGCCCTTGTGGAAAACCCATTCTACAAGGCTTGCTTTTCATTTCCGATATTTGATGTTCCCCCAAATAGAAAAGAAAATAAAACTTATTTTTTATGAAACAAACAACAAAATTGTACACCATTGGCTGCTCGGCATTGGTACTATGTACTGCTGGCTATTTTGTACAAGGGGGCAGCAATCCATTTATTAAAGCTGAAGCAAAACCTCCAGCAAAAGATTCAATAGTTACAAAGCTAACCTACAGCAATCTTGTTTATGAGAAAGCTGAAAACCTTGCAGCATCCTCTGGTACAAAATCTGTTTTGTTTAATAGCACTGGTACAAAACTATACGCCATGAATTTAGAAGGCATGAGTGTATATGAATTTGATGAAGCCAGCAAAAAAATAGCTAGAGAGTTTAAGTTTAAGCCACACAAAGGTTTGGGTTGGGATTACGCCAAGCATGAAGCCATTGCCTCGTTTGAAGAGAAACCGGTGGAAGCCTGCTTTAGCCACAACGATAAAATTTTATGGGTAAGCCTGCACAATGCTGGTGGCATAGTACCCATACGGTTAGACAGTGTAGAAAATATAAAAAGCACCACCGACATTAACAAACGCCTTTACGTTATTAATGTAGCCAAGAACAAAAAAGACTCGGTATATGTACCACTTATTAAAACTGGTAAAACGCCTAAGGTTATAGCACGTACTGCCGATAGTAAATATTTACTAGTAAGCAATTGGCATAGCAATAATGTAAGTGTATTACAAATGGATGCCACCAAGCACCCTTATGGAAAAGTAATTACTACCATACCCGTAACAGCTATACCAAGAGGTATTGTGATAGATGATAAAGCCAATAAAAGTTATATAGCCATCATGGGGGGGCGTACCATAAGTGTGGTAGATAACACTACTTGGAAAATAGAAAAAAATATTGAAGTTGCTAGCACCCCACGCCATATTGTAATGGATACAAGTGGGCATTTATTTGTAAGCTATAACAGCATTGGCAAAATTGGCTGTATAGACGCAGCCAGTGGAAAAACCCTTTTTAGTGCACAAACCAATAGCCAACCACGAACAATAATTTTAAGCAAAAACCAGCAGTTTATGTTTGTAACCTGCTACAGTGGTAATACTGTTGATGTATTTAAAATAAACAACAACAGTTTTACCAAACTATACTCTTTAGAATGCAAAGGCAAGCCCGTAGGTGTAGATGTTTTTGAAGATGAAAATAAAGTAGAAGCTTGGGTATGCAATTATGTAGGTGGCAGTTTAAAAGTGTTTACGTTTAAGAAAAAGTAGTAAGTCTTCATTGATAAAACAGTGAAGCAATCTTTCTGTAATAGCTGACGATGCGAGAAATTTACCAATAAGGTATATTTTTTTGTAGACGAACAACAGAATAAGTATTAAGCA
>JAYVRD010000307.1:0-4081 GCA_043776595.1 Chitinophagaceae bacterium
TACCCTTGTACATACTTACTGGCTCGGATAAACGCAACTTAAAAAGCAACGAGGCGTCGCTGAAATATTTTTTAATGGGTGCTTTTTCTACAGGTATTATGTTGATGGGTATTGCGTTGCTATACGGTGCTGCTGGCAGTTTTGGTATAGATACCATTATAGCAAAAGCTACCAATCCACAAACACCTAATGAGTTACAAACATCTGCCTTAGCATCGGTTGGGTTGATACTTATTTTTATTTCTATGTGCTTTAAAGTTAGTGCTGCACCTTTTCATTTTTGGACACCCGATGTGTACGATGGTGCACCAAGTGTATTTACTTCTTTCATGGCTACTATAGTTAAAGCTGCTGGGTTTATCGCCATGATTCATTTGTTTGACATGAAGAGTGCCGATATGGGCAAATCGTACAAAATAATTTTATCGCTGGTTATAGTTGCTACATTATTAATAGGAAATATAACTGCTGTTTTTCAGCATAGTGTAAAGCGTATGCTGGCATACTCTAGCATAGCACAAGCTGGCTTTATGTTGTTTGCTTTATATGCTCAAAACGATTTGGGCAACGACGGTATTTTGCTATACGCTACTGCTTATAGCATTGCTACCATTGGTATTTTTTCTATTTTAATAAAAATGAAAGACTACACTTTAGATGGCTACAATGGCTTGGGCAAAACCCAACCTGTGTTGGCTGCTGCTAATACTGTATTTCTTTTATCGCTGGCAGGCATACCACTTACGGCTGGTTTTTTTGCAAAATATTATATGCTAGCAGCTGTTATAAAAACACAAGGGCATTTTGCCTTGATAATGGTTATTATTGGTGTTTTGTTTGCAGCCGTAAGTGTATATTATTATTTTAGGGTAATACAAGCCATGTACTTTAAAGATGGCGATGCCGAAACAACTGCACCTATTACCAAAGGGTTTAAAATAGCTATTGGTATTATTGCTGGTTTAATTATTTTAATTGGTATCAAACCCTCGCTACTAATGCAGTGGTTGTATTTTTAAGAGGTTGAAAATTTTATTGATGAGTGAAGCTCTAATGTACAAGTGTGCGACGCAACCGGTGCCAAATGCTTATTCTACAGCTGGTAACAAAATCCTTTCTTACATTTTTCTATCCTTTATCTTAGTTGCGTAATTAAGTGCATGACTTTATCAGATTCTATTCAAGTAGCTTACCGCACAGTACGTGGCAATAAATTGCGTACTGGTATTACCGTAACCATTATTGCTCTTGGCATTGCTGCCCTTATTTTAATTATTACCGCTATAGAAAGTATGAACCAAGGTTTGAGAGATAGCTTTAGTACTATGGGGGCTAATGCGTTTAATATTAGATATACCGAATCGAAAGTGAAGTTTGGACCACGAAATGCTGTAGAAAAAAGCCTGCGTGGACAGCGAGAAAAAAAATCGAACTTAGGCAAGCCCATACGAAAAGAAGATGCAGAATTTTTTAAACAACATTTTACCTACCCTGCACAAGTAAGCATAGCACTAAATGGAAGAAGGGGTGTAGAGTGTAGGTATGACGATAAAAAAACCAACCCAGTAGTTACCATAACTGGGGGAGATGAAGAATATCTTACCGTAAATGGATATGATATTGATGGTGGCAGAAACCTTAACAGCCTTGATGTACAAAGTGGAAGAAACATTTGTGTAATAGGTAGCAATGTGGCTGCTAAATTGTTTGGTGAGCATCCTGAAAAATGTGTAGATCAAATTATACGTGTGGGTAGCCAACCCTACAGAGTTGCTGGTTATTTAAAACCCAAAGGAAGCAGCAGCTTTTTAAGACAAGACGATTTGGTATTTACATCCTACAACAATGTACTTAGGCAAACGGGTGCTGGCTTATCGTTTTTAGTAGGCATAAAAGTAAAAGCCATAACCGATATAGAGCCTGCTGTAGATGAAGCTACTGCTGTATTTAGAGCAGTACGTAAACTACAACCCATAGATGCAAATAATTTTACTATAGAAAAAAGCGACAAGTTTGCCGAACTTTTCATAAGTATTTTAGGAGGTATACAAGGTAGTGCAGGTGCTATTGGTTTAATTACTTTAATAGGTGCAGCCATTGGGCTTATGAATATTATGCTGGTAGCCGTAAACGAACGCACCAAAGAAATTGGACTTATAAAAGCATTGGGTGGCAAGCGTAAAAGTATTCGTCAGCAGTTTTTGTTTGAGAGTATTTTTATAAGTGTAGCTGGTGCTTTGGTAGGTATTTTTGTAGGCGTAATTTTTGGCAACTTAGCGGCAGTACTCTTGTTTAAAACCCCCTTTATTATACCTTGGCTTTGGGTTATTTTAGGCATTGTTATATGCTTTATTGTTGGCTTGCTGGCAGGTTTGTGGCCAGCAGTAAAAGCATCTAAACTAGACCCGATAGTAGCCCTACGCTACGAGTAGTTTTTTTGTAGCCAGCAGTAGTAGTGCTATAAAGCAGCGGTTGCGTCGCACACTTGTACATTTGGAAGTTGATTGAGCTGTACAAAATTTAGTGTTTACCAACCTATAATGGAATTTTAAACTTTCAATGCTTCGCTCAATAGAAATTCATGGTTAAAAATGTGTGACGCAACCGCTGCTCAATTCGTATGAAACAGCTTGTCCATAAAAAATTTCAGTATTGGTAAATTGTTATAGCTGCTAGGGAGTTACAACTTGCTATTGTTAGCGTTAACGAGCCATATAAAAAGATAGCTCTTGCTCATTTTTAGAAAGAAAAAAAGCAGCACTTTTTGGTGAGTGCTGCTTTTTAAATTTTAGCTATAAAACATTTACTTTTTAGGGTCTAAAGCATTTTCTAATCTGTCAGCAATATCCAATAAGTGTTGTTTGCTGGCAACATCGGGATAAGTAGCAGCTGCTGTTTTTGCTTCACGTGCTATTTCTTTAGCATGTGCTTTTATTACAGAAGTTACGTCCGATGAAGCACTTAAACTAGGTGAACCCAAACTTATAGTTTGTCCACCAAGATTTAGCGTTTGTGGTGCTGCAGCTGGCGATAACAAATCAATTAACTTTTGTACATAGTTTTTTTGCAAAGCTCTGCGGTAAGCATCTATTTTCTTTTTAGCAGTTAGCTCACTAAAAATTCCTTTTTTCAAATCTCCAACATACTCGTTTAATGCATAAGCTTCTGTTGGTGCTTCGGCTTCCCAACGTGCAAGTTTGCTTAGTGTGCTTACGCCCAATACGCTACCTAATGTTGCATTTTGCAAGCTGGCAATTGTGCTTAATGGATTGCTACCACTTAAGCTCATTACATCTTTACTTATTAACCATGAAGGTGTAGTAAACAATTGTTGTTGTAAAAAAGCTACAGCATCTTTTTGTGTAGCCTTTGGAGTCCATTCATACACTGCACCTTCTTGCTCACGTGTTTTTGGTGTGTAGTAAATGCCACCAATATTTTTAGAAACGTGTCCCATGTATCTATTAAACTGTCCTGTAACTTCTCTATACAATTCGCCTAATAAATCATAATCTTCATTGGGTTGTTTGGTCCACTCTTTTAAGTTTGGTAAAATGCGTTGTAAGTTTTTAATACCGTATGCACCAGCCTTCATTGCATTATCACCTAAATCTTCATTATTTGCACGTGGATCATTTTGATCGCCTTGCAAGCCATACCAATACTTTTTATCTTTCAACTTTTCTGAAACCAACTTATTTAAAGCAGGTGTTTCATCATCAGCAGTTTTATATTCTGGCATCCATTTATAGCCCCATTCTATCGCCCAATTATCGTACTCACCAATTCTAGGAAATAAACCTTTTTCGCTAATATTATCTTCCGGTTGTGCCACATAATTAAAACGAGCATAATCCATAATACTTGGTGTATGTCCATTGGCTTCTACCCAAGCTTTGTCTCTTAGTTTTTCTACAGGTACCGTAGATGATGAACCAAAATTGTGTTGTAAGCCTAGTGTATGTCCAACTTCGTGAGAAGATACAAAACGAATGAGTTGCCCCATTAGCTCATCATCAAAAACCATTTTTCTGGCACGTGGATCTACTGCAGCTGTTTGTATAAAATACCAGTTGCGTAG
>JAYVRD010000308.1:0-4067 GCA_043776595.1 Chitinophagaceae bacterium
TAAACTTCGGTTGCGTCGCACACTTGTACTGTAGAATATTAATCATCAGCTACATACTATCTTCTTACCTCAATCTTCTTTCAGCATAACATTTATAAATCATCAGCACAATGAAATTCCTCATCATCCGCTTTTCATCTATAGGAGATATTGTATTAACCACACCAGTAGTACGTTGCCTAAAGCAACAGGTAAACAATGCACAAGTACATTACCTTACCAAAAAATCTTTTGCAGGCATTGTAACTTCCAATCCTAATATTGATAAAGTACATTTGTTAAACGATGATTGGGAGGCAATGATAGAAGAACTTAAAGCCGAAAACTTTGATTACATCATTGACCTACATCATAACCTAAGAACACTAAGGGTAAAAAAAGCATTGAAAGTAAAAACAATTGCCTTCAATAAACTCAACGTAAAAAAGTGGTTGCTTACCGCATTAAAAATTAATACACTACCACCTATACATATTGTAGATAGAAACTTAGCTACCTTAAAAAATTTTAACGTAGTAAACGATGGTAAAGGTTTAGATTACTTTATACCCGATATAGATAAAGTAAAACAAAGCGATATACCCGCAGCCCACATGTATGGCTTTATAGGTGTAGTAATTGGTGCAGCCCTTAACACAAAAAAATTACCAGTACACAAGTTAAAAGAATTGTGTAGTAAAATAGATTACCCCATAATACTGCTTGGAGGACCAGAAGATAGAATCATAGGCAATGAAATTGCAATACAAGACGATACAAAAATTTACAACTCCTGTGGTAAGTTTAACCTAAACGAAAGTGCTGATTTAATAAGGCGTAGCAAATTAATTGTAACACACGATACTGGCTTAATGCACATTGCAGCAGCATTTAAAAAACCCATCATTTCTATTTGGGGCAATACCACACCAGCTTTTGGCATGACGCCCTATTATGGCAATACCAACACTACCAATACTATATTTGAAGTAAAAGGTTTGCGATGCCGCCCTTGTAGTAAAATTGGTTATGATAAATGCCCACGTGGGCATTTTAAATGTATGGAAAAACAGGACATTGAAATGATAACCAAAGCAGTAAAAACAATTTTATAAGATGCAGCATTTTAGCAATTACAACGATGCAGAAAAAGCATTATTGATACTAAACAAACGTTTGTACAATGCAGGGTATTATTTTAAAGTAGTTGATGCCGACGACACTTGTGTGTATGTACAGGGTAGTTTTAATTTTGCTTATTATGTAAATGTGCATTTTGAATTTAATCAACCATTATTTACAAGTTTACAAGAGAATGATAACTGGTCAGATGCTTGGCACGACAACCAACTAAGACAGCTTAGTAAAAGCGATATAAAAGAAATTTGCCAAAGTAACCATGTAGAATATCCTGAATCAAATGAAGTATTTGGATTTCAGTTTAATGTTACTGGTTATAATAATTTAACCAAGGCTATCATAATTTGTTCATCACTTTCTATACGTTGGGAGCATCCTTACAACGATTTAAATCCAATTTAATAATGTTTTAATAAAACATAAACGCTTGTTACAAAACAAAACCCTACAATATTTACATGGTTTTGTTTTTACAATTTACATTTTGATTTCGCCTTTCATTTTGTCAGCTTTCTTTTCCATCTTCATTTTGTCTTTTTGCATTTTGTTGGCTTTCTTGTCCATTTTCTTTTCACCTTTCATCTTGTCTTCTTTCTTGTCCATCATTTTTTCTTTCTTCTCCATTTTCTTGGTTTGCATTTTTGTTTCTTGTGCAAAAGAAGTGTTGGTAAATAAGGCTACTGCAATAGCCAAAGCAAATACTTTTTTCATATTGTTTTGTTTTGTTGGTTGACAAGTGGAGACGAAGACCTTTATAGTTCCTTACATACATTATGAAAGAATTATTGGAAGCGGCTGTGTTTGTATTTCTGTTCACATTTTTTCTACGCTACAATAGGAGCTAAATAGAAATTCATTGCTAAACATGTGCGACGCAACCGCAGCCAAATTGAAAGAGAAAAGCTGGCTTGATAAAAACTTATAACACAATTCCAAACTTCTCTCCTACTTCTTTTAAATCTTTTACTACAGTTTCTACTATGGGTATGCCTTCTTTCATTCTTATGGCTTCCATTTCACGTTCTGGGTCTCCTGGTATTAATACTTTATCGTGTTGGGCATCAGGTTTCGCATTTCTAAAACGTGTAATCCAATTGTCCATGTGTTGTTTAAACTCATCGGCGGGTCTAAAAGCATCTACTCTCATGGCACCAAAAAAATGTCCTAACCCTTTGCCTGGCATATCATCTGGCATAGGTATGTAAGCGGGAAATGGAGGTGCCCATGGCCCATAACTAGCACCACTAAGCACTGCTGAAAAAATATCTACTATACTACCCAAAGCATACCCTTTATGACTGCCATGTTCTCTATCGCTACCTAATGGTAGTAATGAGCCTTGCGTTTTTAAAGCGTTGGCATTGGTGGTTGGGTTGCCTTCAGCATCTTGCACCCATCCAAATGGTGCATCTTCATTTTTGCGTTGCAGAATTTCTAGCTTGCCATTGGCAGCAGTTGTAGTAGCAAAATCTGCTACAAAAGCTGGTTGTTTATGAGCTGGTATGGCTACTGCTATTGGGTTGGTACCTAACATTTTTTCTATGGAAAAAGTTGGTGCTACTAAAGCACTAGCATTGGTCATAGCAATGCCAATCATATCGTTTTCTAATGCCATCATTGCATGATAGCCTGCTATGCCAAAGTGATTGCTGTTTTGTACACTTACCCAGCCAGTACCTACTTGCTTGGCTTTGTCTATGGCTATTTGCATAGCATAGGGTGCTACTACTAAGCCAAGACCAGCATCTCCATCTACCACTGCAGTAGAGGGTGTTTGATGTATAATTTTTATAGCTGGCTTAGCATTTATACGCCCAGCTTCCCACAAGCGTATATAGCCACTAAGACGTGCAACACCATGGCTATCTATACCACGTAAATCGGCACTTAATAAAACATTGGTTGCAGTAGTTGAATGTTCATTACTGCAACCAATACTTTTAAAAATATTGTATGTAAATTGAAATAATTCTTGGTGTGAAAAAATTTGCTGCATAGCTGCAAGATAATTGCTAAGCGTTATGCTTGTGCAGTTGGTCCACCAAAATTCATGGGAAGCTCAATTTGTTCCATATCTTGAATATCGCCATTGGCATCTTCGTAGCGATCTATGTTTTCAATTAAAGCCTTCATAAAACGTTTGGCGTGCATAGGTGTAAAAATGATACGACTTTTTACCTTGCTTTTTGGAGTGCCAGGCATTACACTCACAAAGTCTATCACAAACTCTGCATGGCTATGGGTAATAATAGCAAGATTGGCATAACTCCCTTCCGCTATTTCTTCAGAAATTTCTATGTTTAATTGATTGGGCTGCTGTTGGTCGCTCATAAAAATATATTTATCGCAAATGTAATAGAAATGAGTTTGCCCTGCTGTTGTGATAATTATTTATTCAACTCGGCAAATACTTTTACCAAAACATCTTCTTGGTCAAACACCAATGATCCATTATCTACAATAGCTGAAATATCTTTTATTTTTTTAAATTCTTTTACAATACCGTTGTTGGTCATTTTAATTTTCTTAATTCCTTTTGTACCGGCAACTGTATAGTAGTAATCGATGTTTAAATCGTACTGGCGTAAATCCGATTCTAAAATATTATCTGACACATAACCTAAATCACTTTTATACCTTTTGTACAAAGAATATTTAGAACCACCTACTATACGTTGTAAAAAGAAGTTTTCAGTACTATCTAATATGGCGGTTGAGATAAAAATTACATCCGCTTTATAATCAGTAGTAGAAACTTTAACCTGAAAAGAATCGACTTCAGTGACTTTTTTTGTACCTGCAGGTTTGTTGGTATTAAAATATATTTGTAGTAGCTGATTAAAGGTATTATAGTCAATAACCATATCTTTTAAAACACCATCTTTTTTTGTGTAAACAGTTGCTGGGAGTCCGCCTCCAAAATAGTAAGAAGTTCCCCTTACTTTATA
>JAYVRD010000309.1:0-4062 GCA_043776595.1 Chitinophagaceae bacterium
TCATCCTTTAAAACGATAAACCAACTTTTTGCAACAGCCTTTTTTATCCACTTGTACACATAATGGTGTAACACAAAAACGTTTTTAGACAGATTCTAACTTCATGCCATAAACCTTTACATGAAGAAAATTATTTTAAATACAATAATAACTTGCTTAACCATTATAGCTAATGGGCAGCCTACTATAAAGCTAATAAGTAAAAATATTCAATTAAAAAGTGGCTTACAATTCAACCTTCAAATACCCGAAGGATACAACATTTGCAAAGCTGCCGAGGTAGAGCATAGGCTACGATTTTTGGCTAAAAGCCCCGATGGTAGGTTATTTGCCACAGATATGTACAACCGAGGCGATAATAAATTAGGCAGAATATTAATTTTTGAAAACTGGAATGTTACCAATCATGCTTTTGACAAAACAACTGAGTATTTAACCCATTTAAGAAACCCAAATCAAGTGGCGTTTTATAGTGTTGGCAACCAGCACTTTTTATATACTGCCGAAACTGGTTTTATAAAAAGGTACAACTATCACTTTGGCGATACTAAACCAACAGACACTGGAACTGTAATTGCACGCTACCCCGATTATGGGTTGAATTATAAATATGGTGGTTGGCATTTAACACGTAGCCTTACCATACACAACAACAAATTATATGTAAGTGTAGGAAGCAGTTGCAACGCTTGTATAGAAACAGAAAAAGTAAGAGCCGTAATTATAGAAATGAATATGGATGGTAGTGAGCAAAAAATATTTGCTACTGGTTTACGCAACTCTGTAGCGTTGCAATGGATTGATGAAAAACTATGGGTAACCAGTATGGGTAGAGACCAAATAGGGCCAGATAAGCCAGAAGATTTAATGATGCCTGTGGCAAGAAATATATTTTATGGATGGCCTTTTTATTTTCAATACCAAAATAAAATTTATGTAGATGCACAGTTTAAAGATTCTATAAAACCTGTGGGTGTAAAAATGCCACCAGTAGCACCTGTAGGTTTTAAAGCCCATAGTGCCCCATTGGGTTTTACTTATATAAAAAATTGTAGCGATGCTACTTTGAATAATTCATTTTTGGTAGCACTGCATGGTAGCACAAGTGTGTGGAGGCAACGAGGCAATGCGGTGGTGCAAATAGTAAATGGAAAGTATAGAGAAATTGTAACTGGCTTTTTGCAAGGCAAAACAGAAGACAAACGCTTTGGGCGACCCTGTGATGTGATGCAATGGAGTGCTAACGCATTTTTTATAACTGATGATAAGAATGGTGTGTTGTATTATTTGTGGAAGTGATTGTAATACCAATTAGGCATTAATATCAGCACACGGATGACACGGGTTTAACGGATATGCACAGATGATTTTGCTTCGCAAAAATTTTGAACGTAGGTTTAAAATGTAAGCAGATTTCCTGAATAGCATTACTTACAAGGTGTACAGACATCCATACGCTTTGATAAAAGCCTCATAGCAATATACAGCTAAACATGTGCGACGCAACCGCAGCTAGATTTTTATCCTACTGTTGGCTACAAAAAAGATGGCTTCATTCTTCGCAAAGACGATGTTACATATTTCTGCGATACTGACCACCAACTTCGTACAAAGCATTTGTTATTTGCCCTAGGCTACAATGCTTAACAGTTTCCATTAATTCTTCAAATAAATTACCGTTATTTAGAGCTACTGTTTTTAAGCGTTGTAGCATTTGGCTAGAGGTGGCTTCATTGCGTTTATAAAAAGCTTGTAAGTTTTGTATTTGTTGTTCTTTTTCTTCTTTAGTACTGCGTATAACTTCGGTAGGTAAAATTGTTGGGCTACCCGTTTTACTAAGAAAAGTATTTACACCAATTAGGGGCAACTCACCTGTATGTTTTTGCATTTCGTAGTGCATACTTTCTTCTTGAATTTTATTGCGTTGATACATGCGTTCCATAGCACCTAACACACCTCCACGTTCATTTATTTTGTCAAACTCGTTAAGTACTGCTGCTTCTACTAAGTCTGTCATTTCTTCAATAGCAAAACTACCTTGTATAAAATTTTCGGTTTTGGCACTACCTAATTCTCTGTTTATAATGAGTTGAATAGCCATTGCACGGCGAACACTTTCTTCGGTTGGTGTAGTGATAGCTTCATCGTATGCGTTGGTATGTAAGCTATTGCAATTGTCGTAAATAGCATACAATGCTTGTAATGTGGTGCGTATATCGTTAAAATCTATTTCTTGTGCATGAAGGCTTCGACCACTGGTTTGAATATGGTATTTAAGTTTTTGGCTGCGATCGTTTGCCTTATATTTATACTTCATTGCCTTTGCCCAAATTCGGCGAGCCACACGTCCAATAACGCTGTACTCTGCATCCATACCATTGCTAAAAAAGAAAGAAAGGTTGGGAGCAAAATCGTCTATGTTCATACCCCGACTTAGGTAGTACTCAACATAAGTAAAACCATTAGCCAATGTAAACGCTAATTGTGTAATGGGGTTGGCACCAGCTTCGGCAATATGATAACCACTAATAGAAACGCTATAAAAATTTCTTACTTTTTGTTCAATAAAATATTGCTGCACATCACCCATTAGTTTTAAAGCAAACTCGGTAGAAAAGATGCAAGTGTTTTGAGCTTGGTCTTCTTTTAAAATATCTGCTTGCACCGTGCCACGTACATTTTGCAAAGCCATTTGCTTGCATTGCTGGTAAACATCTTGTGGTAATACTTCATCTCCACTTAAACCTAATAGTTGCAATCCTAAACCATCGTTGCCTTCTGGTAGCCTTTCAGGCGATGAAGGATTGTAGTACATGGGTTTTGAAGTGGCTTTGTACTTTGCTTCTCTAAATTTATTTACTTCATCCCAAAGATTATTTTCGGTAATATATTTTTCGCATTGTTGATCGATGGCAGCATTCATAAAAAAAGCTAAAAGCATGGCTGCTGGCCCGTTGATGGTCATACTAACGCTGGTATTGGCAGCACATAAATCAAAACCACTATATAGCTTTTTGGCATCATCTACCGTAGCAATGCTTACGCCACTATTGCCTACTTTGCCATAAATGTCTGGGCGATTGTCAGGGTCTTCTCCATAAAGTGTAACACTGTCGAATGCTGTGCTTAATCGTTTGGCTGGTTGCCCAAGGCTTACATAGTGAAAGCGTTTATTGGTACGTTCGGGTCCACCTTCTCCAGCAAACATTCTTGTAGGATCTTCTCCTGCACGTTTCAATTCAAACACACCACTCGTGTACGGAAATTCTCCTGGTAAATTTTCTTGCAATTGCCATTTTAGTATATCGCCCCAATCTTTATACTTTGGTAGTACTACTTTAGGAATTTTAGTGCCACTTAGTGATAAGGTGGTGAGTGGTTGCTTAATTACTTTATCACGTACTTGGTACTCAAAAAAATCTTTAGAATATTTTTCTTGGATGAAAGTCCAGTTATCGATTAATTTTTTACAGTCAGGGTGAAATTGTTCTTCGTATTTCTTTTTAACCTCGTTCAAACCTTCGCCTAACGAAAGGTTTTTATCAGCAGATAAAGATTCGATTGTGCCATTAATTTGATACAACTTTGAAGCAATTACACATTGTTCGTTTACCCACGCATCATAATTTCTATTGCCATCACTTATTTCACTTAAATAACGTACCCTTTTGGGTGGTATAATTTGTGAGCGTGTAGTGGTATCTTTTGTGTGTTGATGTATGGTAATCTCACCCAATTGTATCCCAGTTTTTTTGTAAATAGTGCTTACAATTTTTTCAAATAATTCGTTTACACCTATATCGTTAAACTGTGCTGCTATTGTACCTACAATGGGTAGGTCTTCATCTTTTGCTTCCCATAATTGATGGTTGCGTTTGTACTGCTTACGTACATCGTGGAGGGCATCTAATGCTCCAGCTTTATCAAATTTATTGATACAAACAACATCTGCATAATCTAGCATATTTATTTTCTCTAGCTGAGAAGCTGCACCATATTCTGGTGTCATTACATACATACTTACATCGCAATAATCCAAAATGCTGGCATCGCTTTGCCCAA
>JAYVRD010000310.1:0-4049 GCA_043776595.1 Chitinophagaceae bacterium
ATACGTATTGGATAGTTAGAACAAAAGCCAACAATCGTGGGCGTTATGCAGCTTTATATACAGCAGCCTGGAGCATAGCACAAGTAGCCGCACCTGCAATGGGTTCTCTTATTGCCCAGCAAGCAAGCTTTGCTGTTTTGTGGTGGGTTATTGGTGCTATAAGCATCGTAATATTTATATTGGCATTGGTTTTACAAAACAATCACAAAGATGTTGCTGCGGTTGCCTAAACTTTTGCTATTTTCATAGTAATAATTTAATTGAGTGCGTAAAATTTCTCCACTAATACTTTGGTTTGGTATCATCTTCCTTATAATACTTGTAGGTATTACTGGGTTTATGTTAATTGAAGGTTACCGTTTTTTAGATGCATTATACATGACGGTTATTACTATAACCACTATTGGCTATACAGAGGTAAAACCACTGAGCGATGTGGGTAGAATTTTTGATATTTTTCTCATTGTTACTTCATTCTCTACGTTTACCTATGCATTGGCAAGGCTTACGCAGTTTATTGCAAGTGGCGAAATGAATATTTATTTTAAAAACAAAAAAATTATGAGTGCATTAGATAAACTACAGGGGCATGTAATTATTTGTGGCTTTGGGCGTAATGGACAACAAGCTGCCAAAACCTTACGTGGACACAAGGTAGATTTTGTAGTAATAGACCAGCGAGATGAACATATTGATGCTTACTTGCCACACGATCCCAACCTATTATACATAAAAGGGGATGCTACAGATGATGACGTTTTGCTAAGAGCTCGTATTGAAAAAGCAGGTACTTTAATTTGTGCATTGCCTACCGATGCTGATAATGTTTTTATTGTATTAAGTGCAAGATCATTAAACGATAAACTGCATATAATTAGCCGTGCAAGTGCTGCCAGCTCTACCCAAAAATTAAAAAAAGCAGGAGCTAATAATGTTATCATGCCTGATAAAATTGGTGGTACACATATGGCTACTTTGGTAAGCAAACCAGATGTTGTGGAGTTTATAGATTACCTAAGTGGCGAAGAAGGAGAGAGTATAAATATTGAAAGTGTAGGCTATGATAAATTACCCCCAGAAATAAGAGACACTACTTTACAAAAAATTATGGACTGGAAAAAAACTGGTGTTAATTGTATTGGCATAAAAGATATAGATGGTAAATTTATCATCAATCCACCATCGGATATTGTAATTACCAATGGCATGAAAGTAATAGTATTAGGTACTAGGTTTCAAATTGGAGATATGAAGCATAATGTAGGAGAGGAGTAGCTAGGTAGTAGCCAATTGCTTGTACCTATTCATGTATTTGCCAAATATATCAAACTCAATATTTACTAAGTCATCTATTTGTACCCTATGTATGTTGGTATGCGTATAAGTATAAGGTATGATGGCTACCGAAAAGCAATCTCTTAATACATTAAAGCAGGTAAGGCTTATGCCATTTATACATACAGATCCTTTTTCGATAATTAGTGCTGCGAATGCTTCATCAATTTTAAATTGATATAGCCAACTTCCTTGTTCATCTTTTTTTGATATGCATGTTGCTGTGGCATCTACATGTCCTTGTACAAAATGTCCATCAATTCTATCATTGGCAAGAAGACATCTTTCAATGTTTACGGTATCGTTTATTTGCCAGGTTGTAGCATTTGTTTTTTGTAAAGTTTCTTGTATAGCTGTTATGGTGTGTGTGTTATCACTTACATTTTCTACGGTAAGGCAAATACCATTGTGAGCAACACTTTGATCTACTTTTAATTGGTTACTTATAGGGCAACTAATAGTAAAAGTTAAGTTGGTGCCGTTGGCAGTTATATGTGTAATGATTCCTGTGGTTTCAATAATTCCTGTAAACATAAGTGCAGTGTATAATTATTGTGCAAGTTAAAAAATGGATGTAATGTTGTTACAAATTTTAAACAAGCAATGAGTAAAAAAATGTTGGTAATACTTATTGTAGTGTTAGCCATTGCAAACATATTGCTATACTGGCCAGGTAGTTTGTTTTTTTTAAACGATGATTTTGTTCATATACCGCTTACGCAAGATGGAGTTTTGTTTCAACAACGTTCTGCACGCCCCATACATGAGTTGTTGGTTAGAATGGATGTATGGCTTTGGGGTAAACAAGCTTATGGCTACCATATTACAGCTTTGGTTTTGCATGGTATTGTAGCTACTCAATTATATTGTTTATGCAAGACTGTTTGTTTAAAATGGTTTAAGGTAGATGCTGAGAAAACTGCTATGGTTGCTGTTTCTTTGTTTTTAATTTATCCTCAACATGCCGAATCTTTAGCTTGGGTTTTAGGACGAACACCTACTTTATCTGCTATCTTTTTTTTACTTGCTTGTCAGCTTTTTTTAAGTCCTGTATTAGGTTGGAAAAAAATACTAGCATCTGCCCTATTGTTTTTAATTACCCTTTTTACTTACGAGCAAGTGATTCTATTTCCATCAATATTGTTGATGCTTGCTTATTTTGAGAAAGATTTATTTTTGAAAAAGCGGCAATATATTTATTCGTTTTGTATTTGCTTTGCTGGAGTGATATATGTTTTCGCTCGTCGTTTAATTACCTCAGAAATTGTAGGTACTTACGAAGGCAATAATTTTAATTCACTTAATCTCTCAACACTAGCATTGAACGCTATCCAATTGGTTTTTAGGCTTTTTATTAATCCCTCTGTAACACGAACTTTTATTGTTAGTGCATTAATTTTATGTATCATTTTAGCAATAATAATATGGCATAAAAAAAAGGACTCAAATCATCAATTTCTACTCATCTATTGTTCTATTCTTTCTATTTTATTAATTCCGATTGTTTCATTGGGCATTACCATTCGTTCATTTGAATCTGGGCGTTATTTATATATCCCTTCTATATTTTTAGTAATTGGATTGGCAATCATTATACAGCAAAATATAACTTCATCAGTTTGGGTAAAAGGCTTAACAGTATTTATTTGTTGTTATTGGTTTTGGGGTAAATACAACTCCTCTATTCACTTTAAAGCTGCTTCTTCGTATGTAAAAAGTACCTATCAAATAATAGATAATCATTTTCAACTTACACCAAATACAAGCCTTACAATAGATACACTTAATCTTACTATACATAGATTACCTGTTTTTAGAATGGGGTTTAAATCAGGTATTCATTGGTTACGCCCAGCGGTAGATACTAATAAGGTCATAGTTCATTATTATGAAGACGAATTTTTAAAAGCCGAAATAAAATAAATTTCAATTTGGTATTTTCATTTCCAACCCTATCTTTGTCTCCATTATTCACCAAAGGAGGTATATCAGTTATGCTTATTATCGATTCAAAAGATTGCGAAAACATTGACAAGGCACTTAAGAAGTACAAGAAGAAGTTTGAAAAAAGTAAAACCTTACTACAATTAAGAGAGCGTCAAGTATTTATTAAACCATCAGTTGTACGTCGTGGTCAGGTGCTTAAAGCAATTTATAAGCAAAAATTAGCAACAGGACAAATTGAAGGTTAATACCAACCTCATTCAATAATATTCTAAAGGCTATTAGCGTTAAGTTAATAGCCTTTTTTTTATGATCCCAATTCATCAATATCCAATATCAGCTTTTTTAGACTATCTTAAATTTGAGAAACGATATTCTCCACATACCATTGTATCTTATCAAACCGATTTAGAGCAATTTGTAGCTTACTTAGTTAGCCAATATGATACTCCTAAACTTATTGCAATTACTTCAACGATGGTTCGTAGTTGGCTGGCAGAACTAAAACAAGATACCAACACTGCCAAAACCATCAATCGTAAAATATCAACTTTAAAGTCTTTTTTTAAATACCAGCTTAAAACAGGAGTAATATTACAAACACCAATGGCTACCATTGTTTCTCCTAAAATAAGCAAACGCTTGCCCTCTTTTATACAAGCAGAACATTTAGACACATTATTTAATCAAGTAGAATTTACAGAAGATTGGGATGGCAGAACGCAACGCCTTGTCTTACAACTACTATACGCAACAGGTATGCGTTTAAG
>JAYVRD010000311.1:0-15933 GCA_043776595.1 Chitinophagaceae bacterium
ACTTAGGAACCAACTTTGAATTAAAACGCAAGGATTGGATTATAGAGATGGGGCAACAAGACAAAATTTCTGTTGCAACCGAAGAATAATTTGGTTGCCCGCAATTGTATTTAATGGTGTCTTAATTGATAGCTAAAATTTGTTTATTTACTTTAGCAAAAGAGAATGAATCAATCATACTTCAAATTTCTTTTCATATCCATCGCTAAAAAACTAAAATAGCTGCTCATTTCCGTTTCATTGCTTATTTTGCCAACACCCTATCTTAAAAAATGAAACTGCTCAGCCCTGTTATATCACGTTTAGCCCGATTACGCCATTGGCGTATAGCCTTATGGGAAAAAGGCCCCATTGCTGCACAGCGTGAAGTATTGCAAGACTTAGTAACCCATGGGCAGTACACTGAAATTGGGCGTAAGTACGGGATGAACAAACTTTTTAACGTACGAGATTTTAAAAAAGCAGTACCCATACACACTTACGAAGATTTAAAACCATACATAGACCGCCTTATGCAAGGCGAGCAAAATTTACTTTGGAACACACCTGTTACTTGGTTTGCCAAAAGCAGTGGCACTACTAGCGATAAAAGTAAGTTCATACCCATGACTGATGAAAGCTTGAACGATAATCATTTTAAAGCTGGTAAAGATGTGCTTACCATGTACTACAACCACCATCCCAATAGCGATTTACTTACAGGCAAAGGTTTACTAATTGGTGGCAGCCATCAAGTAAGCCCATTAAACAGCGAAGTGCAATATGGAGATTTAAGTGCAGTACTTTTTCAAAATACACCTGTTTGGGCAAACTGGATTCGTACACCAGAACTAAGCATAGCGATAATGGATGAGTGGGAAAGTAAAATTGAAAGCATAGCCCAACACACCATTAACGAAAACGTAACAAGTATGAGTGGCGTACCCACTTGGGTAATGATTTTAATAAAACGAATTTTAGAAATTACAGGTAAGCAAACACTTATAGAAGTATGGCCAAATCTTGAACTGTATTTGCATGGTGGTGTATCATTTACGCCTTATAAAGAGCAGTTTAATAAACTAATTGGTAAGCCAATAAATTACTTAGATAGCTACAATGCCAGCGAAGGTTTTTTTGCAGCACAAGACAAATCAAACGCTAATGGAATGCTTTTGTTTTTGCAGCATGGCATTTTTTATGAATTTATGACGGCAGAAGAATATGCCGGCAACCGCCAAGAAACTGTTGGGCTAAGCGATGTAGAAATTGGGAAAAATTATGCTCTTATAGTAAGCAC
The DNA here is from genome assembly GCA_043776595.1 of Chitinophagaceae bacterium. Taxonomy (GTDB): domain Bacteria; phylum Bacteroidota; class Bacteroidia; order Chitinophagales; family Chitinophagaceae; genus UBA1930. The sequence goes on from JAYVRD010000311.1 coordinate 1,280, forward strand.
CAACGGTGGGCTTTGGCGTTATTTAGTGGGAGATACAGTTGAGTTTGCCAGTACTAACCCCTACAGAATAAAAGTAACTGGTAGGGTAAAACATTTTATGAATGCCTTTGGCGAAGAAATAATTGTAGATAATGCCGATAATGCAATAGCCATAGCCAGCCATAAATGCAATGTAGTGGTAAACGATTATACCGCAGCCCCCATTTATTTTAGTGAGCAAAGTAATGGAGCACACGAATGGCTGATAGAATTTGAAAAAGCTCCCGATAATATCCATCAATTTACCTATGAGTTAGATGCTGCCCTACAAAGCATCAATAGCGATTATGAAGCCAAACGACATAAAAATATAGCCTTACGGATGCCAGTAATTCATTGTTTGCCCAAAGGCGTTTTTGCCAATTGGCTAAAAAGCAAAGGCAAGTTGGGTGGGCAGCACAAAATACCACGCCTGAGCAACGATAGAAAGTATATAGATGAAATAAAAGCCATGATGTAGCCAGCAATAGAACATAAATTTAGCTGCTGTTGCGTCGCACATGTTAAACTAAGAATAGCTATTGGGCAAACATTTGTGAAATGTGAATTTTAAAGACGTTAGTTGGCTTACTCACTACTGATATTAGCTCAGCAAAGCTCCCACTGTACAAGTGTGCGACGCAACCGCTGCTTAATAGCACTACAAAAGCTGACTCAATAAAAACCCAATATCCTACATTTGTTAATCATAACTAACACATATGAAATTATTAGAAGGAAAGACAAGTATTGTTACTGGTGCAGCACGTGGCATAGGTGCAGCCATAGCACTAAAATTGGCAGAGCATGGTAGCAATATTGCTTTTACTTATGTAAGCGATAGTAGTGCAGAAAAAGCAACAGCTTTAGAAGCCCAATTAACAGCTTTGGGCGTTACCGCCAAAGCCTATAAAAGTAATGCAGGTGTTTTTGCTGAAAGTGAAACATTTGTAAACGATGTATTAAAAGCGTTTGGTGCTATTGATGTGTGTGTAAACAATGCAGGCATTAGTAAAGACAACTTACTACTACGCATGACAGAGCAACAATGGGATGATGTAATGGACATAAACCTAAAAAGCGTATTTAACATGACCAAGCAGGTTATACGCCCCATGATGAAAGCTAAAACTGGCAGCATTATAAACATGAGTAGCATTATAGGCATACGTGGCAATGCTGGGCAAAGTAGTTATGCAGCTAGTAAAGCAGGTATAATTGGTTTTACAAAAAGTATAGCTGCAGAGTTGGGTAGCCGTAACATTAGATGTAATGCCATTGCCCCAGGTTTTATAGAAACCGATATGACACATTATTTGCAAGATGGAGATGCATCCGCAGCATTTTTGGCAAAAATTCCATTAGGGCGTTTTGGCAAGGCAGAAGAAATAGCTAATACCACACTGTTTCTTGCCAGCGAAATGAGTAGCTATATTACAGGGCAGGTATTAAGTGCTTGTGGTGGTTTGAATATTTAAGATGTATTGATGTAATTTTTTAAGTGGCATATTTTTCGACTATTTTTTTGTCATGTTTCTGTTAAACAAATACAAAGGCTTGTGTGTTGTGATTGAAACCAATATTTTTGCGGCGTGGCTAAAAAAATTATAAATATATTTTTAATATTGGTGCTTGCAATACAAATGTTGCCTGTACAGCAAATGGGTGCTGCATTGTTTGGCAATCAGTTTACCGAAGAGCTACCACACGATATAGATATTGAGAAAGACGGCGTAAAAAAAATACAAGGTAAGAGTGAGTTTATTGAATGGACAAACTTTGCATCTGAAATACGTATTAATACAATAGAAAAGCAATATATTTCTCTCAATGTTGCTATACCACATAATCATTCAGCAGAAATGTTGGTTCCCCCACCAAATTGCCAAATATAATTAGCTAGTATTTTACAATCTATTTTTATTTCTATTATCATTTGCATTGATGGTTATGCTTGTATTTGTCATTGTGTTTTTAATAGCAATGCTGTGCAAAAAAACTATTCAAAGAACTTCTTATGAAAAAATATTTTAAAAATGCTGGGGCAGATTTGCCAGCATCTATTGTTGTGTTGTTGGTAGCATTACCCCTGTGTTTAGGAATTGCATTGGGTAGCGGTGCTCCATTATTTTCTGGTATTATAGCTGGTATTGTAGGTGGTATAGTAATTGGTATGCTTAGTGGTTCTCAGCTAAGTGTTAGTGGCCCAGCAGCTGGTTTAACGGTTATTGTAGCTACCGCAATTGTAAAATTACAAGTGTATGAAGCCTTTTTATTGGCTGTTGTAATTGCAGGTATTATTCAATTAATATTTGGCTTTATTAAAGCAGGTGTAATAGGAGATTATGTACCTAACTCGGTTATTAAAGGCATGTTGGCAGCTATTGGCTTAATACTAATTTTAAAACAATTGCCCCACTTAATTGGGTATGATAAAGATTTTCTTGGCGATGAAAGCTTTGACCAACCTGATAAAGAAAATACCTTCTCCGGAATTTTTAGTGCAATAAAGTATATCACACCATCGGCTGCAGTAATTGGTGGTATTGGTTTATTTATATTAATACTTTGGGAAAGCAAACCATTTAAAACCCATAAAGTACTAAAATTAATACCTAGCCCATTAATTGTTGTAATGGTAGGTGTGGCTATAAACGAATGGTTTAAAGCTACTAAACCAGACTATGCACTTGAAACAAAGCATTTGGTATCGCTACCCATGGCACAAAGTGCTAAAGAATTTTTTTCTTTTTTTACATTTCCCGATATAAAGTTTTTAAACAACCCACAGGTTTGGATAAGTGCCTTTACATTAGCTATTGTAGCCAGCTTAGAAACCTTGTTAGGCATTGAAGCTGTAGATAAACTAGACTCCCTAAAAAGAGTAACACCCCCAAATCGTGAGTTAAAAGCACAAGGCATAGGTAATATTGTTTCTGGGTTAATTGGTGGCTTGCCACTTACATCTGTAGTGGTGCGTAGTTCTGCCAATGTAAGTGCTGGGGCTAAAACAAAAGTTAGTACTATTATGCATGGTATGATGCTACTACTTTGTGTTATGTTTATTCCTTTTTTACTAAATAAAATTCCTTTAAGTGCATTGGCAGCTGTATTAATATTTACTGGCTATAAGCTAGTCAAAGTGTCTTTGTTTAAAGAATTTTTTAAGAAGGGATGGGATCAGTTTGTGCCTTTTGTGGTAACTATAGTTGCTATTTTATTAACAGATTTATTGATAGGAATACTTATAGGTATTGGAGTAGGTTTATTTTTTATGATAAGAAGTAATTTTAGATCATCGGTAATGGTAGTAAACGATAAAAGCAATTACCTTATTCGGTTAAGAAAAGATGTATCTTTTCTTAACAAACCGATTGTTAAAAGCAAACTAGAGGCTGTAAAAGCTAATTCGTTTGTTTTAATAGATGCTACCCGTGCAGATTTTATTGATAAAGATATTATTGAAGAAGTAAATAACTTTCTTTGCCACGCACATTTAAAAAATATTAAAGTAGAAATAAAAAAAAGTGCATACAAACCAATGCATGCATTGTTTAACGAACCTCAAATAAATAAATAATGAAAACATACGAAAAATTATTACTTGAAAACAAAGCTTGGGCTCAAGAACAATTAGAAGAAGACCCTGATTTTTTTAATCGACTTTCACAAATACAAACCCCCGATTTTTTATGGATTGGGTGTAGCGATAGTAGAGTGCCTGCTGATAAAATTACAGGCACACAGCCTGGTGAAATATTTGTACACCGCAACATAGCCAACATGGTAGTAAATACAGATGTAAACCTACTGGCTGTTTTAGATTATGCAGTAAACCACTTACATGTAAAGCATGTAATAGTGTGTGGGCATTATGGTTGTGGTGGTGTAAAAGCATCTATGGGTAATACAGACTTTAAGTATGTACTAAACATGTGGCTAAGAAATATTAAAGATGTTCAACGCCTACACCAAGAGGAATTGACTGCTATTGTAAATGAAGAAAAACGCTTTGACAAACTAGTTGAGCTGAATGTTAAAGAGCAAGTAATGAATCTTGCCAAAACATCCATTATTCAACGATCATGGGCAAACAATCAAGCTCCAGATTTACATGGCTGGGTATATGGTTTAAAAGATGGTATCATCAATCCTGTGTTTGAAATGCAGGCTGGCACACATATAGATCCATTGTACGAGTACGAAAATTTATAATTCAAAAAGAGAATGATAATCTAGTCTTCTGTTTGTTTATAAGTAAAGCGTTAGCACAAGCTTTCCTCTTTTTACAAGTTTAAAAGGAATCTTATGCCGGTTACAAAATTATTCAACCTTAATAATTACAATGCAAGATTCTAAAAAAGATACTCTTTTTAAAGCAGTAAGATCTCTTTTTAAAATTTTAAAGCTCGACAAAAAAGATATTTCTGCTATTTATTTTTTTGCCATACTTGGTGGTTTAATTCAGTTAACATTACCATTGGGTATACAAACCATTATAAGCTTTGTACAAGCCAATCAAATAACAGCCTCTATTATTGTTTTGATTATAATTGTAGTGTTTGGTGTTTTTTTAAATGGGTTGGTACTAGTAAGGCAAATGCAGGTGATTGAAAAAGTAGAACAAAAAATATTTACTCGTTTTTCTTTAGAGTTTGCAGATAGGCTACCGAAGCTAAACATAGAAAAACTAGATAAATATCATCTACCCGAATTAACCAATCGCTACTTCGATATTCCATCTTTAACAAAGGGAATAGAAAAAATTTTGTTAGATATTCCTGGTGCTGTTATTCAAGTTGTATTCGGTTTAATATTACTTGCTTTTTATCATCCTGTATTTATAGGTTTTGGTACATTGCTGTTGGTAATAGTAATGCTCATTATTCGTTTCACTTCTTCTCAAGGCATGGCTACTAGTTTAGAAGCTAGTGATTATAAATATAAAATTGCTGCTTGGTTAGAAGATATGGCACGCAACATAAAAACATTTAAATACAGCAAAGGCACATCTTTACACTTACAAAAAGCAGATGAATTAACTACACATTATTTACAAGCACGTACTAGCCATTTTAAAGTATTACTTACACAGTATTGGAGTTTCATTTCTTTTAAAATAGTAATTACAGCAGCGATGCTTATTGTTGGTGCTATTTTGTTAGTAGATAATCAGATAAATATTGGTCAATTTATTGCAGCCGATATCGTTATCATTAGTATTATAAACTCAGTAGAAAAATTAATAAACTCGTTAGATAAATTGTACGACACGTTAACTTCTGTAGAAAAAATTAATAAAATTGTTCAAAGCGATATCGAAGAAGATGGCTCTGTATCTCTACCTGTTACTAATAAAGGCGTTGCAATACAGTTTAACAATGTATCGTTTAGTTATGGCGATGGTAATACTGCTTTGTCAAACATTAATTTTCAAATAAATGCAGGACAGCTGGTAGGTATTACTGGTGCCTCAGGTTCTGGAAAATCAAGTTTACTCAGGTTACTTACTGGTGCATTTAACAATTACAGTGGTACTTTATTAATAGATGAAGTACCCATTCATAATTACAAACTACCATCGTTACGCAAACAAACTGGCATCTTACTCAGCCAACAAGATATTTTTCAAGCTAGCATTTTAGAAAACATTACAATGGGCAATGCTTCTATAACATTACCTCAAGTAACAGAGGTTGCAGAAAAAATTGGTTTTTACGCATTCATTCAAAATAGCAAGCATGGGTACGATACAATGTTAGATCCTCAAGGTAAAAGATTATCTAAAAAAATTCGCCAAGATATTTTATTACTCAGGGCTTTAATTGGTAAGCATAGGTTATTGCTGTTAGAAGAACCCATTAACCATTTAGATATACAACAGCAGGCAAACGTTATTAATTTTTTAAGAAATGATAAAGATTCTACTATTGTTGTTACTAGTAACGATGATAGCTTATTAGATACTTGCGATGTAGTAATTGTATTAGAAGATGGTTGCATTAAATCCATAAAAAATAAATAACTATGGAAACATCATTTGTAAACATAAATATTGAAGAAGAGTCAAATAAAACCAAGTTAAACTCATTCAACCACATCTATCATATTGAAAGACAGAGTAGCATAAAAAAGTGGACGATAGGTATTTTTATTGTGTTACTAATAGTACTTTTTTTACCATGGACACAAAACATTCGTGCCAAAGGCTCTATAACCACTTTAAGGCAAGAGCAACGTCCACAAGAAGTGAATACTGTGCTAGCAGGGAGTGTAGTAAAATGGTATGTAAAAGAAGGAGATTTTGTAAATGCAGGTGATACCATTATGCAATTGGGTGAAGTAAAAGTAGATTATTTTGACCCACAACTACTAAGCCGTACACAACAGCAAATTATATCTAAACAACAAAGTGTAGATGGCTATAATAGCAAAGCCAATACTGCCACTACACAAGTAGGGGCATTAAACCAAGGGCAGCAGTTGAAGCAACAATCCCTAGATAATAAAATTGGGCAGCAACAACTAAAAGTTTCTAGCGATAGCACCGATGTTATAGCAGTATATAATGAACTAAGTATAGCCAAACGCCAAATAGATGCTGCTAAAACCATGCTTGATAGCGGTGCAATTAGTTTTGTAGATTATGAACGCCGAAACATTACCTATCAAAATGCACAAGCCAAACGTATTAGTGCCGAAAATAAATACCTACAAGGCAAACAAGAACTCATTAATCTTAGGATAGAAAAAAGTAGCATTGTACAAGAGTATACAGATAAAATTTCTAAAGCCGAAGGCGATAGATTTTCTTCTTTATCAACCGCAGCAAGCACCCAAGCCGATATCGCCAAACTACAAAACATATTCGCCAGTTACGATGTAAGAAATAAACTATATTACATTACAGCACCACAAAGTGGGCAAATAATTAAAGCAAAAAAGGCAGGCTTAGGAGAGATGGTAAAAGAAGGGGAAATGATTGTAGAAATAGTGCCCGATAATATGCAATACGCTGTAGAAATGTTTGTAGAACCTATGGATTTGCCATTGGTAAATATTGGCCAAAAAGTTCGTTTTGTTTTCGATGGTTTTCCAGCAATTGTATTTAGTGGTTGGCCCAATAGCAGCTATGGCACTTTTGCAGGCACTGTAACATCGGTTGAATCCAACATAAGCAATAATGGAAAATTTAGGGTTTTAGTAGCCGAAGAAAAAGATAAAAAACCTTGGCCCAAAGCTTTGCGTATGGGTGGCGGTGCCAATGCAATTGCATTGCTAAGAGATGTTCCGATTTATTACGAACTCTGGAGAAATATTAACGGCTTTCCGCCAGAATACTACAAGCCAGCTAGCACCAATAAAAAAGACGAAAGGAAATAATTTTTGTAGCCAGCTGCAGCATACAAATGTGGCAGCGGTTGCGTCGCACATGTTTAGCTTTGAATATGCATTTGGCTTTTATCAAAGCAAGTATTAATCGTAGAAAAATTCAAAATTTTGTTCAAATAAAAAACGTAATGAAAAATTACTTACTCATATTTATACTCATCAGCAATATTTCATTTGCACAGCAAAAGGAAATATTTTCCCTTGATGTTTTTATTGATCAAGTAAAACAATTTCATCCATTAGCCAAACAGGCAAACCTACAAGTAAACAAAGCCAAAGCAGATTTACTTTCTGCAAAAGGTAGTTTCGATCCCACCATCAACTTAGAAGCAAGCCGTAAAACTTTTGATGGTAAAAATTATTATTATTACAACAATCCCGAGCTAAAAATTCCATTGCCAGTAGGCGACATAAAAACAGGAATTGAAAACAATGGTGGAAGTAATATTTCATCTGAACTTACCCCAGGTAATAGTAGTTATTTGGGTATAGAGCTGCCATTGGCAAAAGGCTTACTACTAGATAAAAGAAGAGCAATATTGCAACAAGCAAAAATTTATCGCAATCAAAGTGAGCAGGAAAAATTAAAAATGATAAATGATTTATTGTTTGATGCCTATATAGCTTACTGGCACTGGGCTGGCAGCTACCAACTCTTTAGTGTTTATAACAAGTATGTACAAATAAGCAACGATAGATTACGTTTGGTACGTATAGCCTACACCAATGGAGATAGATCCTTGGTTGATACCATTGAAGCTTATACCCAAGTACAAAATTTTCAACTCCTTCAAACAGATGCCTTATTAAAGCTAAACAATACAGCGTTAGAGTTATCTAATTTTATGTGGCTACAAAATGATAGTGCTTATATACTACCCTCATCACTTTTACCAGATACTTTGCAGTTTATAAATAGCCCAACCACACCTGCGTTAGATGAATTACTTAGCAAAGTTGCTACCCAAAACCCAACACTACAATCGTACCAATACAAGTTAGCAGCTTTAGAAGTAGAGCGTAAACTAAAACAACAAAACTTGCTGCCCATGCTTAATGCCAAAGCAAATTTGCTTAGTAAAGATTATTACACTTTCAAAAGTAACAATGCTGCTTATTTAGAAAACAACTATAAATGGGGCATAGATTTTAAGATGCCTATTTTTTTAAGAGAAGGCAGAGGTGATTATAAGAAAGCTCAATTAAAAATAAAAGAAACCAATTTGGAAGTAAGTAATAAGCGTTGGGAAATAGAAAATAAAATACGCAGCTACTACAACGAATGTATTTTACTACAACAACAAGTGCAAATAGCTACTGCAGCTTATAACAACTACAACAGCTTATTAAAAGCCGAGAACTTAAGATTTACCAACGGCGAAAGCAGTTTATTTTTTGTAAACAGCAGAGAAAATAAAGCGATAGAAATGCAACAAAAAATAATAGAATTGCGTATCAAATTCTTTAAAGCCAAATATGCTGTAGGGTGGGCTGCTGGTTTGTTGAGGTAATTACCATTTCAAATTTTTTCTTTTAATGTAAGCCCACCACAATATAAAAGCAGCAATCGTTCTATAGGGTTGCCAAGTATTGGCTATTACAAGTAGTTCTTCTTTGGTAGTTTCTTTTGGTAATTTTTTTTCATGTTTCAAACTATTTACCAAAGCAATATCTCCCAAGGGAAAACAATTGCTACGCAGTAAAGCCATCATCAAAAAAACATCTACCGTCCAGTTGCCAATACCTTTAATAGCGGTTAGCTGTTGTCTTATTTCTTCATCTGTAAGTTGGTGTAATGCTGCAATTACTAATTCTTTACTTACAATAGCACTAGCCAAATGCCTTGCGTAACTTGTTTTTTGTCGGCTAAAATAACATGCTCTCAATTCTTCATCACTAAGGTTCAAAATTTTAGTAGCAGTAACTGTTCCAATTTTCTCTTTCAGTTGTATCAAAGCAGCTTTGGCAGCTGCCAAAGAAACCTGCTGCTCTAAAACAATATGAATAAGTGTCTCAAAATTGGGATCTCTTTTAAAGATGGGTGGGTAGCCATGCACTAAAATAATTTGGCGAAGCTCTTTATCTTGCTTCGCCAAATTATCACAAATCTCTTTAAAATTATTTTCAGTAAACGATTGCTGCATATCCCAAACTTTACACTTACTACCTATCACTCTTCTTATTTCATCTTCTCCTTAAACTTGGCTATAAAATTTTTGCTGTATTCACTCAATATTAATCGTCCACTGATTGCAGCACGTTCTTTTAGCAATACATCCCAATGTGCTGTACCTGTCCAAAATACTTTCTTCAACTCCTGCATAGCATCTGTACTGTAGTGCGATAATACATCTGCTAACCTTGCCACGCTCACATCCATTCCTGCTACATCGTTGTGCAACTCGGCATACAAACCTTTTCTTCTTGCCCAGTCTGCATTTCGCCAAAGGCTGGCGTCAATGCTTAGCTGGCTAAAAGCACTCAGCCCCAATTTTCTTTCTACTGCAGGTCCTACTACAAATGGGCCAATACCAACGGCCAGTTCACTCAATTTTATTTCTGCCCCTTCGCAGGCAATGGCATAATCGGCAGCAGCAGCTAGCCCTACACCACCACCTACACACTTGCCTTGTATGCGTGCAATAATTAGTTTGCCACATGTACGCATTTCGTTTATAACATTGGCAAAGCCACTAAAAAATTTCAACCCCTCAGCTTCCGTTTTTATTGCTGCCAATTCATCAAAGCTGGCACCACTACAAAACACTTTATCACCAGCACTACGCAGTATAATTACTTTAGTATCTGGCTGGTTGCCTGCAGCATGTATGGTTTTTGCCAAAGCCTCTAATAAAACTCCTGGTAAAGAGTTGCTTTGTGGATGATGAAATTCTATGGTAGCAATATGTTGATGTAATTCGTGGTTAATATATGCACCACCTGCAAACTCTTGTTTCATGTAAAAAATATTTATGTTTTTTGTTAAGACTCCAAAACTACTGGTAAAATAAACGAAGAAGAAAATTTTGTAGCCAGCATTTCTAGTGCTATTTGGCAGCGGTTGCGTCGCACACTTGTGCTGTTGAAACTTTCCTTGACAGTTTAAGTGGAAGGATTAACGTTTCCTCAAACCTAAACCTTAGATTTTATACTTACAATTCTTTGCTTAATAGATATTCTTAGTTAAACATGTGCGACGCCACTAAAGCTTAATTCTTATACCACAGCTGGCTACATAATGCCTTATCATTTTATACAAGCATCTAGCTTTATATTTGCCCATTATAAAATGCTTGCTATGAACGAAAAATTTGTTACTCGTATTAAAGCCGAACTAAACGAAATTGAAACGGCTGGACTTTTTAAAAAAGAACGCATTATTACCAGCGAACAAGGACCTGAAATTGTAGTTGGCGGCAAAACAGTCCTTAACTTTTGTGCCAATAATTATCTTGGTCTATCATCTCACCCAAAAGTTATAGAGGCTGCACACAAAGCCATAGATACACATGGCTATGGCATGAGTAGTGTACGTTTTATTTGTGGCACACAGGATATTCATAAAGAATTAGAACAAAAAATTGCTACTTTTTTAGGTACAGAAGATACTATTTTATATGCTGCTGCTTTTGATGCAAATGGTGGTGTGTTTGAGCCTTTGTTTGGCGAGGAAGATGCGATTATTAGCGATGCCTTAAACCACGCAAGTATAATAGATGGTGTACGCTTGTGCAAAGCCCAACGCTACCGATATGAGCATAATAATATGCAAGATTTAGAAGCCAAGTTGAAAGAAACTAGTAACCTCCGCAGCAGAATTATAGTAACCGATGGCAGCTTTAGCATGGATGGTACGATAGCACAATTAGATAAAATTTGCGACCTGGCCGATACATATGATGCCATTGTGATGATTGATGAATGCCATAGCAGTGGCTTTTTAGGCAAAACAGGACGTGGCACACATGAGTACAGAAATGTAATGGGTCGTATAGATATTATTACTGGCACTTTAGGCAAAGCCCTTGGTGGTGCAAGTGGTGGTTTTACTAGCGGACGAAAAGAAATTATTGAAATTTTAAGGCAGCGTAGTCGCCCCTATTTGTTTAGCAATACAGTAGCCCCAAGCATTGTTGGTGCAAGCATAACAGTGCTAGATATGCTTACCGAAACCACAGAACTAAGAGACAAACTAGAATACAACACCAAATACTTTAGAACCAAAATGACGGAAGCTGGTTTTGATATAAAACCAGGCGATCATCCCATTGTACCCATTATGTTGTACGAAGCAACAGTAGCACAAAACTTTGCTGCCAAGTTGTTAGAGGAAGGTGTGTATGTAATTGGTTTCTTCTTCCCTGTAGTAGCAAAAGGCTTGGCACGCATACGTGTACAGTTAAGTGCTGCACACCAGCAGCAGCATTTAGATACAGCCATTGCAGCATTTACAAAAGTGGGTAAAGCGTTGGGCGTATTGCCCTAGTCTTTTCTTTTGAAGAGAGTTGGTGAAGTGTTGTATGTAGCCAGCTTTTGTGGTAGTATTTGGCAGCGGTTGCGTCGCACATGTTTGGCTGTAGAATAAATATTTAGCAATAAAAAAGCACCGAGTATTTTACTCAGTGCTTTTTTATATTATACAAATTATTTTATTGCAAAGGTTTCATCTTGCTATCAAACACAACTACTTTTTTACCTTTTAGCAAAGCTATTTTACAAGCAGAAACTTCAGAAATCTCATTGTAGATAAAAGGAATAACTGTTTTGCCCGTACTTATATCTATAGCTCCTAACTTTTCACCTTTTCTACCAAATACATAGTTGCCTTGCCCGGTTTCTATGCTCTCCATTACATCTTTCGCTATTACTTTACCTTGTAATGTTTGTAAAATATAAGCCTTTTTATTGCCTTGTTGAAAGCTAACTAACACTAAGTTTTTGTTATTGGGTACAAACTGAATACTTTCAAATTCTTCTTTTAAAATAATGGTGCCATCTATGTTTACAATTCCAACTTGGTAAGGATCATAGTTGTTTACTGGTTTCGTGCTAAACAAGAATAAGTTTTTTGGCAGCTGTCCTGATTTATAAGTACTGGTTTCTAAATAGGTAAACTCGTAGCCTAAAAATTCTTTCGCTTTTATATCTAACACAATGGGTTTTTCTTTCTTTTCAATTACCATGTAGCCATATTCATTCAAATCGGTAAAGCGAGCATTGTACACGTAGTCGGTAAGTTTTTTACCATCTAAGCTATAGTAAGCAGATGAGCTGTCTGTACGCATTACTTCTATTAATCCTTTTCTATCACAAACCAATTTGTTGATAATGGGTACAATCAAATTATCTTTTGCATCAATTAAACCCTCTAATTGCAAACTATCTTTACCCAAGCAGGCTACAAATAAATTACCGCCAGCTTTGCCTATGTAATCGTATTTATAGCTCACAACTAGCTCTCCATTTTTATTAACGATACCATATTTGTCATTGGAATTGGTTACGATGGCTAAGTCGTTTTCAAATTCGTTAGTATGGTAGTATGCAGGTTTTAATACTACTTCTCCATTAATACTGCAATAGCCCCACAATTTATCTTTTCCTTCAAAAGCTAATAGGCCTTCGCTTATTGTGATACCAGTATTTTCAAATGGAATTTTGGTTTTGGTTTTGGTACTTAAATTCCATACCTCGTTTGTTTTGCTATTGCTTGTAACTACATATTTATTATCACCTATGTAAAAGCGATTTTCATATTTTGTAGGTACTATTTCTTCTCCTTTTTTATTAATAATGCCAAAGCGATTTGACTCATTGCTTTTACGTTCTACAATATAGTAGTTGCTATCTTGCTTAAAGTTGTTGTTTACTATTTCTTTTACATCTACATATTTACCTTTCACTTTTTTTAGTAATTGGCAATCTTGTGCTTGTATGCCTATTAATATTGTTAATAGTAGGGTAGTTAATAAAAAGTGTTGCTTGGTCATAAAATTATTTTAGTAAAAATATAGTAATGATGAGGTATGCCAATACCTTATGGTGGGTATATTTTTTACACAGTGGTAAAAGCTTAATAGCTATTCATTAGTTTAACATGTGCGACGCAACCGCAGCTTCATTTATATTCTACTGCTGGCTCAATAAAAAAACCTCATCTATTTTTTTGATGAGGCTTACAGTTGTATTTTATTTCTTTAAAGCTTCCCTTTTGCAGCTGTGGGGTATTCTATTGCACTTTGGGTATCATGCCACGTATGCCCATATCTACTATTTGTTCTCCTTTTAATAAATCCCATTTGCCATTGCCGTTGGTGTCTTTCCATTCAAAACTTTTATTGGTGCTAAGGTTTATTTCTACCACAATATCCTTTGTTTCGGTACCTGTAATAATAAGATTGCCAGGGCTAAACTGAGCAGTAACCACACAACTACCTGCTGGAATGGGCGATGTGGCAAACAATGGATTAACCACTGTGGTGCTGCCTGCTGGTGCTTGCCCAGTTTGTATTACTGGCACATTGATGCTACCAGAAGTGATGTTGGTTTCGAAACCCCAATAGCCTTGTACTTTGTTAGCGTTTACTGTTACCGTTTGGTTTTTGATAGCATAATTGGTGAGGTAAGTGTTAAAACCAATAAAAGAGGCAATAGTACCTGTGTAATCTCCATTAAAAACAACGCTGCTTATAACGGTATCGAGCCTAAACTTTACGTCGTAGTTTTGATAAGCTAGTGATAAACGTAGCCACTGAAAATTTCCTTTAATAGCATCCGAAATGGGTATGGAGTAGAAAGCATCGCCATTGCCTGCCTGAAAACTTTTATTAAAATCAATAGCTGCAGAACCGCCATCTGTTGATTCTGTAGCTTTATACAAAACAAAACCTTGACCAATTTGTGTATTGGCACTTGTAGCCAACTCTATATAGTGAGCACTCATTTTATTAAATACAGGGCTTTGGGCTGCATTGCCTGCTGGTATGGTAGATGTTTGCCCAATATTGTTAAGCCTTACTTGGGTACTATCAAATTTAAATTTGAAAATAAGAAAGGCTTCTACACCATGATCTTTGCTTTTGAAACAGGAAGTAAAGAGTATTGCTGATAAACAAACAATAACTAATGATTTCATACAATTTATTTAGAGTATAACGAAAAGATAAAAACTTTGTTTTAAGGTAAGATAGATTTTTATACACCACCCATGCTTTTAACTTTGTCTTCTTAAAAATTTGAGTTAT
>JAYVRD010000312.1:0-4028 GCA_043776595.1 Chitinophagaceae bacterium
GTGTTGGCATCGGGTACGGTGGTGTCAAAATCTATCCAGCCATAACCAGGGAAATACACTTGTACCCAAGCATGGGCTTGATCTGCATAAAACCAATACCAACCTGGGTTTTTATTGGCTCTATCTACCGTTAAAAAACCTGCTGTTATTCTTGATGGAATTCCTAAAGAACGTAACATGAATAAAGTAGCACCTGCAAAATAGGCACAGTATCCTTTTTTATTTTCAAACAAAAAATAGTTGAGCTTGCTGGCACTTGGTATGCCAGGTACACCAGGATTATCTGTGTAGCGATACATGGGTTGGTTAAACTCATCTTTACTTAAAAAGTAATCTCTTATGGCTACCATTTTATCAATGGGTGTGGTAGCGTTTTTAGTAATGTCTTTGGTTAATGCAGTTATTCTATTGTAATCTACATTGGTAGGCATGTACGTATAGTAATCAAGAAATTTTTTATCTACACCAGCATAGTTGGTTACGTTTCTTAATTCTTTAAAACGTTGTTCTTGAAAAGCTTCTAACTGCAAATTACCAGCAGGGTTATACACAAAGTAGGCACTGTTCAATTCGCTTACCCACATTTTGGCTCTATAAGCACTTTTAAATTGTTCTTTATAAGCATTTTCTACTGGTATGGGTTGGCAAAAGAAAGAAGTAGACGGTGCAACAAATTCATCTGGCGATAGTAAAGTTTTATACACATCAGCAGTAACTACTTTACGCTTTAATGTAGCTTTTGTGTTACGGATAACGCTTGAATCTGTCTTAGCAAAGTACAATGGAATTTTTGATGGGTTAGGACGAAACAAATCATTGTTAGGCATCAAAGAATCTCTTTCAAAAGTTTGAGAGAGTGTATCGAACTTGGTAAAGTAATACGCTGTAAAATATAAAGGGTTGGGCGTTTTGCCATCGGGAAAATAATTATCTACATGGGCTACAAACACCAAGCGTTTGTCTTTGCTTAAAGAGGAGGTGAGTTTGGTTTGATCTTTATTACTCATGCTGCCATCCTTATTATCTTTCATTAGGCTTTCCTTACCACCCTTGTCTTTGTTTTTACCACCTTGCCCACCACCAAAATCTTTTTCGATGCCTTCAAAATCTTTTTTAAAGATGTATACAATACTAGTAACCAATGCCAGTAGCAACAATGCAAAACCCAACATGCGTTTGGTAACAAACCAAGTGAAGCCTTTTTCATCTTCGTTCATGTTTCTGAGTAACTCTGCCGTGTAAATAATGTAAAATCCATACGCCAATGCTGGTATAAAAGAAACTATTAAAGCGGTAGCAGTAATGTCTTTTATTTTACTTACTAGCACTACTTGTAAAGTAATGAGCAACACACTCCAGCCAATGGTAAAATATTTTGAACGAGAAAAACCATAACCCACTAGCCAACCTATAAAAAATAATGTGTTGAAAATTTGAACATTCATTTCTGCCAGTACTGTTTCAAATTCTCCAATTACTATTTTTC
Source organism: Chitinophagaceae bacterium (assembly GCA_043776595.1). GTDB lineage: Bacteria > Bacteroidota > Bacteroidia > Chitinophagales > Chitinophagaceae > UBA1930. The sequence continues at coordinate 1,487 of JAYVRD010000312.1, forward strand.
TTACAATGGCATAAGCAATTAGTAAAATGGAAAGCACAACTGCAGTGGTAATTAAAAACCTAAACCTAAAGCCATAAAAAATAGTAGCCAACGAAACGCCAGCAGTAAAAAAAGCCCCTTGTAGTAGCCATTTGTTTTGTAGGATGGCATTGTAATCGTTAAACCCTTTTAGTGCATAAAAGCCTAATAGGGCAGTAGGTACTACTAGCAATAACAACTGAGCCAATACTTTTTTCCAACTATGTGTACGCCATTTACGCATTATATCATTACTGGTTTTTCAAATCGTTTTAAAATACTCGTTAGCTTCTTTTCATTATCTAATACTTTGCTACGTAGCAGCGATAAACTCCAAGCCGTTCTATAACGCTCCACTTCTGTTTTTTCATTTTGAATAAACAACCATTGCAGCCAAGTAAATACATTTTGTTGTTTTAGGCTATCGCTCAGTTTTACAAACACAATGGTTATATCGTTGCCAAAACGTTCTGCTAATTCAGCCACCTCGGTTGCATTGCTAAAAGAATGTACCAATAACATAGCAGCTTCGTTGGTTTTGCAATAAGTTTTTAAGTCTTTACCAGTTTGCCAGTTAGCTGTGCTTATGGCATACTTTACGGCTTGTTGTTCATTGGCAAAACCTTGCGATGGTGTGGGTTGGTCGGGTACATAGCGTACTTCAAAACCTTGTTTTGTAAGTTGCTGATAAGTAGCCCAAAGCATGGTTTTAAAATAGTTTAAGAAGGGAATTTCGGCAGCACTATTGCCAACTACCTCAAACTGTGTAAAAAAAGAAGCGTACAAATAAATGTGCGATGCATAAGGATCTAAAACCTCGGGCATACGCACCACCAACTCTTTGTTCTTAGCATAAATCTTCCACACAATTCTTCTTACATCGTCGTTGTTTTCAAAGTTTTTATAGTTTAGGTATTCGCCTTCTACCTTTCTCATTTCTTCAATTCTAATATTGGTTTCTTCCGTTTTTCTAGGGAATGTTTTAATATCTTTTATCGCCACATCGGCTGGCTGTGTAAAAAAGCGGTTGTTAGATTTTAGGTTGATAGCAAAAGAAAAAAATTGAAAAAAATCTTCAAAGTATAGAATGCTGCGTTCAATATTGTATTCCTTTATTTCGGGCAAAGCCCAATTATAATTGCCTTCTATAGTAGTGCTAATTAATTGTTGCTGCTCGGTTTCTACCAAAGAAAATTTGGGCGATAAGTTCACATCATCGTATTGTAGCCTCAATTTTACAAAGCCCATTAATGGCTTTAAAATTGGGCTAATATGAATACCAATTATTTGCTTTTGCTGAAGCTGCTTTTCTGTAAGTTGGGTGTTAATTCTAAAATCAACTCCTTGTTTTCTTTTCTTGTACCAAAAATAAACAAACGAAACTAACACACTTACAAAAGCCAAAACAAGCAATGCTACCGAAAACCATAACGCCACTTTTACTATCAATTCAAAAATAGCAGCAGTAGGAGAGTCGGGTGTTTGTTCTTTGCCTTTAAGCCACTGCCAGCCAATGGTTATGCCAATGGCAAACAGTACAAAATACCAAGTAACAGGTACAAAAAAGCCTATGTTTTTAATCCATTTGCCAATGTCTCTAATCCTTTGTTTCATAATCTGAGGTGAAAGTTAAAGAAACAATTGTTCGCATAATCCACAACTACCCAACAGTTGGTATTTTTAACGCTAAGTTTAAAATTGAAATGGATATTAATTAATTGTTCTGTAGGTTTTGCCATCTATTTCAGTAATACTTTTATAAATTTTGTCGATAGTTGCTTCACTAGCGGTAGCATTTTCATCATCTTTATAAATGGTTACCAGCTTAGCAATACTGTAATGCTTGTACAATTGCTTAAACTGTATTACGCTTTTTAGTTTGTTACCCTTTGCATCTGTCCAACTTTGTGTGTAGCCATAGGCGAAGTTTTCCTTATCATGTTTTACTTTCGATTGCTTAAAGTTGCTTGCCCCTGCATTTGGGGCTTGTTTATGTTCTTTGTGGTGTTCCTTTGCATATCTTTCTGTAGAAAAACCTACAGGCACTTTTACCATTTCAATGCTTTCCAAAAAATTAGTGAAACTCACAAAGGCTTTAAAAACACCTTCGCCTGATTTATTTTCAATAACAGCTTCTGGTGTAAAGTAAAATTGAATGCAAAATGCAGAATCAGTATAAGTAGTACCATTTATAAATGGACGTGGTGGGCGGTTGTCAAATTCTTTATCCAACTTTTTGTTTGATGCTTCTAAGCCAGCTTTGAAAGCTTTGGCTAATTCGCCATTTTGGGCAAAGCTAGTATTACTAAAACTAAGCAATGCGACTAAAGAAAGAAGTATATTTTTCATAACAATAGTATTTGATGGCTAAATTAATATACTCAAAAGCAAGATTAGTAGGTAGTGGTGGGTATTTATTTGTAACTAGCTTCTGTGGCATCAATTAGCTGCGGTTGTATTGCACATATTGGGTTTTATTTGGGTTAGCATATAACTTGTTCTACTGTATAATAAAAGCTGTATA
>JAYVRD010000313.1:0-4017 GCA_043776595.1 Chitinophagaceae bacterium
GTTGTGCATCTTTAAAATCAAAAACATCTCTACCAAAATAGCCACTTAAAAACAATTTATCTTTTTCTGAGATTTTGTAGTTGGCTTTCAAGTTTACATCGTAAAAGTAGTAACCGCTACCATAAAATTGATTGTCTTTTTTTATAAAAGGTTTGGTTAATGCATCTATGTAAGTTCGCCTTGCACTTACCATGTACGATGCTTTGTTTTTCTTTATAGGCCCTTGTATACTGAACCTAGAAGCAATTAAACCAATACCAGCATCTATCTGTGTTTTGTTGGCATTGCCATCTTTCATAGTTACATCTACCACACTACTTAAACGCCCACCATATTGTGCTGGCATTCCTCCCTTTATTAAGCTTACATTTTTTATAGCATCGCCATTAAAAATAGAAAAGAAACCAAACAAATGCCCAGTATTGTACACTACTGCGTCATCTAGCATGATTAGGTTTTGGTCTGGCCCACCACCACGTACATAAAAGCCAGCATTACCTTCGCCAGCATTACGTACACCAGGTAATAACTGTAGTGTTTTTAAAATGTCTACTTCACCTAAAAAGGCTGGTAGATTTTTAGCAGTGGCAATGCTTATATCTATTTTGCCCATTTGGGCAGCTTTTACATTGTTGTCTCTTTTTTTGGTGGTTACGGTTACATCTTGCAGCAATATTTTGGGCGATAATAGAATATCTACTTGCTTATCACTTTTTAAATCAATCTCTATTTCTTTTTTATTATAACCCACATAGCTACAAGCAATTTGGTACACACCACTTTTTAAGGTTATAGAGTAAAACCCATATTGATTACTATTTACACCTTTACCTTCTGCTGTAATAGCAAGGTTGGCACCTATCAAGGATTCTCCTGTAAGCGAATCTTTAATGTAGCCGTTTAGCGTAAATTTTTGTTGGGCAACAATGGATGTAGTGAAAAATAAAAAAGCAACAATTGAAAATAATAGTTTCATAAAAAAATAATACCAATTTGTACGTAATAATGGCATTCGTTTTTAAACAAAAAACCCCCTGCTTTCGTTGCAAGAGGTTCAAAATATTTCTGTTAAATTATTTCACTCTAAAATCTAGGGAGTCTTTGATCTCTCCACAGTCAAACATTTTGCTACCAAAATAAGGATTGGCTATGGCAGATGTATCGCTAAGCCAATAAGCACCCACATTATTAAATGCCATTGGGCAAAAATCGTGATACACTAATTTTTTATCGTATTGTACCGTTCTTATCAAATCATACATCTGATCGCTCACCATTTGGAAAGATTTTCTTTTCTCCTCCACACCTTTTACGCCTTTCATCACCATCAACTCACTTGCAATGCCCTTGGCAGATGATTTAGCAGTTTCTACAATAGCAGGGTCTGCTTTTAGTTCTGTCCAAGGAATGCTATCTAAATGTACCGTTAAAAGGCTGGCATATAAGTCCACCGTTTTATAAGGCACATCAGTACTCAAAACAAATCCATCTTTCAAATGAAAATAATCAGCAACTACTTTATCAAACGTATTGTTGAAAGTGGTACTATTTTTACTTTTCACCAAAGGGGCATCTGGTTTCTGTTCTTCTTCTTTCTTTTTATCTTCACCACCACAAGCAGCTAAAAAAGCAATAGGCAATAACCATAACAACTTATTCATCTTCAATTAAATTTTAGAATACAAATGTAAATGAATATCAGTTTTGAAAAAAGCATAAGTTTGGATGGATGGCCTTGGTCTTATCAATAAATAAGCAATCTGCCCCTTAGATAGTAAAGCTTTGGTAGCAAGCTGTAGCATATAAGTTAAGCTGCGGTTGCGTCGCACATTTAAAACGATTGAATAAGCATTGGGCTTTTATGGTAGCGTAGGTTTGGCTGTTGAATTGTAAAATTGTAAGTTGTATTGCCGAAACCTAAAAGCAGTTGATGATATTTTTTTAAATACTTGAAAATAAGACGATTTAAAAAATATAGGCAAGCTTGAAAAGGTCAAAACCTTCGTATATTTTTGAGTTGTGTGCAAGCATATTTGACACCCTCTAAAACTTAAAAGAAATAGAATGTTACAACTCATTGGACTCTTTGCAATTTCTTGGTTAATAGTTTGGCTCTTTGACAAGCACAATTTATCTGTGTTAGGGCTAATGCCAACAAAGGACAGATTGAAACTTTGCTTTTATCTTTTTATAGTCGCGGCAATTTGTTGCTCGACAGCATTTGTTTTGAAAATGTATTTTGCTAAAGAACAGTATACAATAAATTTGAAGTTAACTACATCCTTAATTTTTTCTGAACTATGGAATAACATAAGAGGCGTATTGACCGAGGAATTAATTTGCAGAGGAGTTGTACTGTATATTTTAATAAAAAAGTTGGGCAGTAAGTGGGCAATAATTATTTCATCCATAATTTTTGGACTTCTTCATTGGCTTAACAATGGAGTTTTTGGAAATGCAATACAAATGAGTATTGTATTTTTATTCACCTTTTCGATGGGACTTCTTCTTGCTTTTTCTTACGCAAAGACATTTTCAATTTTAATACCATTTGCAATACACTTAGGTTGGAACTTGACACAAAATTTTATATTCCCAGACAAACCAGAAGGAAATCACCTATTCGTTTTAGCAGCACCACCACCAATTGTGACAGTTTCATATTTTGTATTTTTTATTATGCTATTGGTTCCAAAAATTTCCGCAATTGGACTTGATTATTTAATTGTCAGGAGACAAAAGCAAATTGAAATCCCTAAGTGAGAATGCCTGCACACAATTATCAACTTCAGTCACGAGCTGACGGAACTCGAATCCCCCAACAACGCCAAGCCTTTTTCGTTGTGTGTAATGCGGTGTGAAAACTTACAATCAATGACAGTGATATAGAACGTCAACAATTTTTTGTAAATTTGCAGCCTAAACAAAGCGACAATGAACAAATCATATTTAGCTATGGACGAACTAAAAAAGCTATACCCAGACGAGTGGGTACTTTTAGGCGACCCAGAAATGAAAAACACATCTGTTTTGGGTGGTATTGTTTTATACCATAGTAAAGACAAGAAAGAGGTTTGTTACATTGGTAGAGACAAAACTGCTGACTATTCAACAGTTACAATAGCTTTTGCAGGCGACTTGAAACAACATCGTAAAATCGGAATACTCAAAAGGATATGAAAATTTTCCCCTTCGACCTTCCGACTGACGAAGACGTAATTATTGTAAATGCTTCAATTGAGGGGAAATTCAAATTTCGCCTTGCTCTTGATACTGCTGCGACACATACCACAATCGACAGTAACGTTTTATATTTTTCAGGATACGAACTAAAAAATAGTAAGGGAGAACAAGAAATTGAAACCTCAAACGGAATTATAGTTGTTGAAACTTATGACATTGAACATTTGGAATGTTTAGGAATTACCAAGACCCACTTTGAAGTTCAGGTTTATGATTTTTTAGCACACGGAATTACTTCTGACTATGATGGCGTAATTGGGCTGAACTTTTTAAGAGAACATAAATTTTGCATTGACATTTTGAAAGGAGAAGTTAGCGTTGATATTTGACAACCCTAATTAAAATGCACTACACAACATTGGGTTTTGTGCAAGTTGGGCAGACGGAATAACAATGAGCATTTGTATGTCTCGTCCTGAAATAGGTTGACTAAAAAAACAACCAAAAATGGACATCAAACAACAGTGCATTACCGAGTATGTTTTTCCTCGCAGAGTCTCCTTTAGGGACTCTGTGATTTTATGTAACGACATTGATAAGTTTGTATAATTCTTTGTCCATATTCTGTAATCTTCGCTTATGCATACTGATTTTGTCTGCATCAATCTACTACATAATAAAAGCTACATAGCACTATACAGCTAAACATGTGCGACGCAACCGCTGCCTAATTGAAATACTGCTGCTTGTGCCCCAAAATAAATTATACCAAATGCGATACAATAATACCAGTAGCCACAGCAGCATTTAAACTTTCGGCTTCGCCAATTTTGG
>JAYVRD010000314.1:0-3958 GCA_043776595.1 Chitinophagaceae bacterium
TACACCATATACCAATCTTGAACCAGGACCTGTAGATACACCAATTGCAGGCAAAAGATTAATGTTTGTGTAGTAAATTTCATTCATATTAATACTAACGATTCCTTCTAGAGAAGTACTCCAACCGTTGCCTAATTTTTTATCTACACCTAAAGAAGTTCTAAATAGTTTAGGCATTTTAAATTTTTCTGAAATAAGATTCAATGGACCTTTGCTAAGCGTAATACCTACGTCTGCTGCTTTGTATTGACCGAATGGATCTGGGCGAAATCTTACCAAAGCGAGTGCGGCGGCATTGGCTGTAAAACCAGCTTGACTTGTACCAGTGTTGTTGTAAATACCACCTGGCCATACTAATGGAATACGACCTGTAAATATGCCTATACCACCACGAATCACTAAATTATCTTCTGGAATTTTATAGGTAAAACCTATACGTGGAGACAATGAGACTGGAATTTTAGGAGACTGACCACTTCTTGCACCTTGCAAATCATAATATTGACTCCATTTAGGTAATGCCGAATCGTTTGTAAACTGGTCAGTAACAGGAGTTGTAATGAATTTAAAATAATCAGCTCTTAAACCAAAGTTTAAAGTAACCCTGTCATTAGGTCTAAATTCATCGTTTACAAAAGCTGCCAATTTCATTGTTTTAAATTTAGCTGCTGCTTCTGTATTGTCGTCTAATTTATTATCAATAATTGGGTAACCTACTGAGTAAGCAGTTGGTGCTGTAGTTGCTGCAGCATAAAATGCGGCTACTGTACCATAAGTGTAGTTGCCATAGGTATTTTGGATAAATACGTTATTTGCATTGTTAAACTCATTGTCTGTTCCTACTGTAAAAGCATGTTTACCAGCATTAAATTTAAAAGCATCAAAAATGCTAAAGTTTTTTTGGGTAAGTAGATTTTGAGTTGAACTATTATCTGTACCAAAAATAATTGAACCAGACCCATCAAAAATCCTTACACGAGGGAAAGGATTGCCCAATGTTCCTCTATCATCTTTTACAGATGTATAAGTAACCAATAACCTATTACTAGCACTTTTGCCAACTACACTTTTTAGTTCAAAAGATGTAGAATTTGTTGTTGTTGGGAAGAAGTAACCATTGTATTTAAAATTAATGGTACTTGTACTGCTAGACGATGTATTATCTCTTTCGCCTTTTGTATACCGATGACTAACAGATAGTTTATGTTTATCACTTACATTCCAGTCAATTTTTGCAGTTAATCTGTTTGCATTTACTTTTTCATCGTTGCTTTGGTAGCCACCACCATCATAGCCATAAGTAGTTTTCAAATAATCTGATAAGGCTACCAAGTTTGCACCCTTTGTATTTCCTACATAATTCGCAGTATCAAAAGGTTGTGGTCTTATATCTTTCTGAATTTCTCCATTAATAAAATAAAATAATTTATTTTTTACCAATGCACCACCAAGGCGGAAACCATAAGTCTGATTTTTAAAATCAGAAGGTACATAAGCTGCAGATTTTAACCCAGTTGGAGTTTGACCAGTTAGTTCTTGATTGCGGAAAAAATAATAAATAGAACCTTGTGTTTTATTGGTACCGCTACGACTAATGGCATTAATACCACCACCAGTAAAATTACCTAAACTTGCATCGTAGGGAGAAACAACTACTTGAAATTGGTCAATGGCATCAATACTTAGTGGGGCAATACCTGCTTGCCCACCATTGGTGCCAGATGCACTCAAACCAAATACATCATTATTTACGGCACCATCAACATAAAAGGCATTGTAACGGTTGTTTTGTCCTGCTATACTTACACCACCTTCGGTAGTGGTTAGTTTAGCTTGTGGTACTGCACGCAAATAGTCGTAAATATTTCTACCAACAGTAGGTAGGTTTTCCATTTTGTCTCTACCAATCGTAGTTTCAGTACCACCCTTGCCACTAAAATCAACTCCTTTTTTAGCAGTACCAGTTACTGTTACATTACCTAAATCTGTAGTACTGTTACCTAGGGCAGCGTCTAGCTTGTACATTTCGCCAAGGCTTATGTATACATCCGTTTTTTTGTCAACAGCAAACCCCGTAAAACTTACTTCAATTGTGTAAGGTCCACCAGGGTTCATGTTGTTAATTGAGTAACTCCCACCTGTACGGGTTTGTGTTTTATACACTGTACCTGTGGGTTCGTGGGTTGCCTTAACGGTGGCACCTACCAAGGCATCGCCTTTTGTTGTTTTTGCGAAGCCACTAAGTGAGCTGGTGGTGGTTTGTGCCATAGTAATAACTGGCATTAACGCTACCACGAGCATGAGCTGTAAAATTCTCTTAAGCATAGTTGTTAAGTTTTTCAGTTGCAAAGAAAATGAATTATTGCCTTCCATTGCCAACAATATGTTAACAAAACACAGATAATGTCAATAAATGTGTTCGGCGTATGGTTTCATCAGACATTTTAAGTCTCTTAATTGCTGCAAACCTTTTTCGCAAAGGGGAACATATTTGAGCTTCAACTGTTTTACAAATTGGTAAATGTATTTTTGTATTTTAAAACGATACTATGTTAGATACGATAGAAGCGGCAATAGAGGATATTAAGCTAGGCAAAATGGTAATTGTGGTAGACGATGAAGACCGAGAGAATGAAGGCGATTTTATCATTGCTGCTCACCATGTTACGCCAGAAGTGATTAATTTTATGAGTAAAGAAGGTAGGGGATTAATATGTGCAGCTTTAACCGAAGAACGCTGTGCCGAATTGGATTTGCATGCCATGGTGCAATCCAATACTTCTCACCACGAAACAGCTTTTACAGTTTCTATAGATTTAATTGGTAAAGGAACCACCACTGGCATTAGCACCTACGATAGGGCTATGACTATAAAAGCATTGATAGACCCTGAAACTAAGCCATCTGATTTAGCAAGACCTGGACATATTTTCCCCTTAAAAGCAAAAACTGGTGGCGTTTTGCGTAGAACAGGGCATACTGAAGCCACCGTAGATTTAGCAAGATTGGCAGGTTATCAGCCAGCTGGGGTATTGGTAGAGGTAATGAATGAAGACGGCACTATGGCAAGACTTCCAGAGTTGATGGAGATTGCTAAAAAATTTGAGCTTAAAGTAATTTCTATAAAAGATTTAATAGAATACCGGTTGGCTACCGACTCATTAATTGAAGAATTGGTAAGGGTAGATATGCCAACCAAACATGGACATTTTACTTTAGCTGCGTTTAAAGATAAATTAAGTGGGGCAGAACATTTGGCATTAATAAAAGGCGAATGGAAAAAGGATGAGGATGTTTTAACACGAGTACACAGTAGTTGTTTTACTGGAGATATTTTGGGCAGTTTTCGCTGCGATTGTGGTGAACAGTTGCAAAAATCAATGGAAATGGTAAATGCAGAAGGCAAGGGTTTGATACTGTATATGAACCAAGAGGGCAGAGGCATTGGCTTAATAAATAAATTAAAAGCTTACAAACTACAAGAACAAGGCATGGACACAGTAGAAGCCAACTTACATTTAGGATTTGGTATGGATGAAAGAGATTATGGCGTAGGGGCACAAATTTTAAGGCATTTAAACGTTACTAAGTTAAGACTAATGAGTAATAACCCACGCAAACGTGCAGCATTAAAAGGCTATGGATTAGAAATAGTAGAAATAGTACCTATAGAAATAGTGCCTAACAAACACAATGAAAAGTACTTAGAAACAAAGAGAGATAAATTGGGGCACGAAATTTTGGGGAATTAGTATTGTAGTTTTTGAAATTAGAAGAATTTTTTTGAACAAGCTTTGGTATATGAATTGAGCTTCTATTGCGTCGCACATTTCAACTTTGAATGTTACTTGAGCTTTTATATTATACTAGCATGCTTTAATAATTCCGATTGTGTATATTTGTATAAATTTTACAAATGTCCTATCAGATTATTCTCAGTAAAATAGATTTAGACATA
>JAYVRD010000315.1:0-15617 GCA_043776595.1 Chitinophagaceae bacterium
AAACTTCATTACAGCATCTAACAGTTGCTGGTTTTTGGTTACAAAAGCACCAATGCGTGCCCCACAAGCACTATAACGTTTGCTTATGGTATCCATTAGCACCACATTGTCATCTACACCAATAAGGTGCATGGCACTAAACTGTTTGCCCTCATAGGTAAATTCTCTGTAGGCTTCATCGGCAAACAAATACAAGTTATGTTTTAAAATAATGGTTTTAAGTTTTTGCATTTCCTCCTCACTATAATTATAACCAGTAGGATTGTTTGGGTTGCAAATAACAATAGCCTTTGTTTTTGGTGTAATTTTTTTCTCAAATTCTTCTATTGGTGGAAGGGCAAAACCATCTTGAATATGCGAAGTAATGGCAACCACTTGCACACCAGCTGCTATTGCAAAACCATTGTAGTTGGCATAAAAGGGTTCAGGAATAATTACTTCATCGCCTGGATCTAAGCAAGCCATAAAGCCAAACAAAATAGCTTCGCTGCCGCCAGTGGTAATGATGATTTGGTTTGCATTTACCTGTATGCCAGCACCTGCATAATAAGTAGTTAGTTTTTGACGGTAACTTTCTAAACCGGCACTGTGTGTATATTCAAGTATTTTAAAATCGGCGTGGTGTATAGCATCTCTTACCAGTTTTGGCGTTTCTATATCGGGCTGCCCAATATTTAGATGATGCACTTTTGTACCACGCTTTTTAGCAGCTTCGGCGTAGGGTACTAATTTTCTTATAGGTGAGGCTGGCATTGCAATGCCACGATTGCTAATTTGTAACATAGTACAAAGATAATGGAAGAGTAATACGATGAATATCTGCTTACTGGATAAAATAAAGTCTAGTGAGTTATTTTCGAAGTTTCGATTTTATTACTTCTACTTATTTTGTGAAATTACTTTCTACTTCTCCCTCAAGTTATTAGCACTAAAGCCAATATCTGTTGTTATTAATACACATCAACTATCATTTACACGATACTACCTCATCCACTATACAAGAAGGATATCGGGTATTTTTCAGCAAACTTATAAACTAAAAAAAACCTCATTTAGTTTGTTTCTAAATGAGGCTTTTTTAGCTTTAGTAATTCAGTACTCTAAATTCTGTTCTTCTATTTTTCTTTCTACCCTCTGGGTTGTCTTTTCGTCCAATTTTATTTGGGGCTATTGGTTTGGTTTCTCCATAACCTACAGCTGTTAACCTATCGGCAGCAATGCCCTTGCTTATTAAATAATTACGTACAGCATTGGCTCGGGCTTCGGATAATGTCATATTGTATGCATCATTACCAACAGCATCTGTATGCCCTCCCACTTCTATTTTCATAGTTGGGAATGTATTCATGTTCGTAAGGATAATACTGTCTAAATAAACAAATGATTCTGGTTTAATCACAGCTTTATTAAATTCAAAATAAATATCTAGAGCGGTCAGGGTATCTAGTTTGGGTACTTCGCTTACAACTACAACCACAGGTTTAGTTAAGCACAAAGGAGGGAACGATTGTATAGCTGCATCATCATCAGCAGGTGTTTGTATTTTTACTGAATTATTAATGAAACCATCAGCACCAGCTTCAGCTTTTAATACTGCAAAATCTTCTAAAGTAAACGCATAAGTTCCGTCTGTTCCTGTAGTTTGAGTAACTACTTTATTACCATTATTATCATACACGGTAACATTCGCACCAGCAATAGGTGTATTGTTATCGCATGCCATTACCGAACCTGAAATTTTCTTTAAGGGGCGTATTTTATTAAGTGTAAATAAATCTAAGCAGCAGGCAGATGAGCGATCTGAACTAAATACTACATCACCTAAAATATTTTTGGCTTTGCCTTTACTTACAAAATAAATATCATCCTTCACACTATTTAATGGATACCCTAAATTTTCTACTAAGCCCCAGCTACCAATACTTCCTTTGCTTTGATAAAAATCAAAACCACCCATACCTACCCTACCATTACTTGAAAAAACTAAGCTATTTGATGCTGCATGATAATATGGTCCTCTTTCGTCATTTGGAGTATTGATAGTATTACCTAAGTTTACTGGTGTTCCTACATTACCATTTGCATCTAAAGGTGCACTCCATAAATCAAAACCACCAAAACCACCTTCTCTATTGCTAGAGAATAAAATATTTCTTCCATTGGGCATTACAAATGGCTCTTGTGCATTATAGCCAGTAACATTAATTACAGAATCAAGTTTCGTTGGTTCACTCCATGCACCACTTGTTTTGTTACTACTATAAATTGAAGCAGCTTTTTTTCCTTCTGTGGTCATCATCCATCGTGTTACAAAAATGGTATTACCATTTGGCGTAATACTTACTACACCTTGGTGCATATTAGGAGACTCACCTAAGCCTACTTTACTAATGTCTCCCATAACACCATTGTTATAAGATGCTTGGTAAACACGGTTGGTATGTACTTTGTTTTTAGCTGCAGCACTATCCCCTCTTGTTGAAGTAAATAATAAAGTATTGTTGTTCATCCAAACTGGTGCATAGCTTGCTCCATCACTGTTTAAGCCATCATTTGCTTTGTTTACCGTGTATAGTTTTAAATCGCTTTTGGCCAATTGTACTTCTCTAAATTTAAGATTAGCCAATTCTCTTTTTGCATCTTTATTGTATTCATCTTCTACAGTATAATCAGCTAAAAAAGAAGTAAATACACTATCGGCTTCGCTAAATTTTTCTAACGATCTTAATGTTTTGCCGTACCTATATTTTGATAACGGATATTTTGCTTTATCAAATGCAGTAGCTTGTTGTTGATAGGGTTCTGCTTTTACATAATAGTTTAATAAGCGATAACACTCTGCTGCATTATAAACAGCTTGTTGCTTGTTACTTACGGCTACTCTTTGTTCTTTGGTTAATGATTGAACGGTATAAGGATCGTAAGCATCTTGGCGAACGCCACTCTTTTTACCTAAATATTTTTCGTAATACTCTGCAGCAGAAATATAATTGCCTTTTTTATAATAATCGTCTGCTGCTTTTAAGTAATCAAATGTTACTTGTGCTTTAGATGCAAGTGCAATCATTGCAACAACAGCGGTTAAAAAAATTCTTTTCATGTATAAAAAGTTAGAAGGTTTGCTTAATAGTCGTTCTTTTAAATAAGGTTGCTTGCTTACAATCTTGGACAAATAAATTCTGTTTCAGGTGTTTTGGTTTTCTTTCTGCCAATAAAGGTTAATGATATTTCAAAACTGTTTGAGCCTTTGGCTACTTTTCCTAAGTCAGACGTGTTCACATCGTAGGTTAAACCTATTACCATGTTTTTGTAATAAAAACCGGCGTAAGGCGATAGTGCATCGTTAAATCTATAATTGGCTCCCAATAAAACATCTGCATCGGGTGCAGCTTTTAATTGTGCATAAGCACCAATCATGGTTTCGGTAGCTGTACCTTGCTTTAACAATAACGCATTGGGTGTAATGCTAAATGTTGGGTTGATATTAAAACGCATGCCAGCATGTGCTGTAAAACGCATCGGCAATTTTTCTGTAGAAGTAACGCTAAATTTATCTTCTGGCATATTTAAATGAGCTACAGAAACACCACCAAAGAAATTTGATTTTTTACCTGGCTGTGCATCGTAATACATCAATCCAGCACCAGCATCAAAAGAAGTAGCAACGGTGTGTTTAAATGTTTCTCCACTACCTATATTAGAATCAAATCCAACAGAGGGATTCCATTGATTACCCCATTTTAATTTAGTAGGATTGAACTTGCGTTGTATCATACCTAATTGCATACCAAATACCAAACGTTGGTAGCCTTGCACACCAAAACGCAAGCCTGTATAGGCTCCGTTTACATATGCAGTAGTATAGTTGTAGCCACCATCGCCTGCACTTTGGTTTAAAATACTACCACCAAAATTCATCGTTTTATTGGTATTAAAATCGGCAGCAACACCCTGCGTTGAAAAAGGGGTGGTAATATTACCCCACTGAGAACGATGAATACCAGCTATACGATAATCCCCATCAAACGCACCTGTAAGTGCTGGATTTAACCACGATGGATACACATAATACTGGCTAAAGTGTGGGTCTACTTGTGCCTTTAGGCTTTTGCCTGCAAAACACAGTGCCAGCATTAATAGCGAAGTTTTAATACTTACTCTCATTGCAATTAGCTTTTAATAGTTTTTAGTTTTCGTTTCTCTTTTGGTTAGTTTTACTCTGTTGTTCCTTTTATTCCCTTTTTGCTATTATCTTATCAATAATACCCAGCCTGCTTTTGCTTCAAATCCATTTTTCAATGTTATGATATAATAGTACGTTCCCACAGGTAAAGGTTTGTCTTTACTTGTACCATCCCATGGTTTTGAATAACCTATCGAATAATAAATCACTTGACCATACCTATTATACACTTCTACAGATGCCCCAGGATAATCTTTTAAATTCTCCAAGTTCCAAGTATCATTGATACCATCGCCATTGGGTGAAAATGCGTTGGGTATGGTTACTGTTTTTAGCACTTTCACAGTAAGTGTATCACTTGCAGAACAATTACCCTGACCAATTGCCATTAACGTATAGGTTTGATTTTTTAAGGCAATTATTGATGGGCGTAGTACCGTGTTGTTGGTAAAGTCTGCGGCTGGTGTCCATTTAAAAGCAAGACTTGTAGAATCGTTAACCTTGGGATTAAATGTAATGATGGTACCCTGTGGTATTACAAACGATGGACCTGCATCTACTATGGGTTGTAAGTAAACAATTACAGGTTTACTAAATATATCGGAAGTACAGCCTACTGCATTTGCCACAGTCAATTTCACCGTATAATTTCCTGGCAATGTATATTTCTGGTTTGGATTTTTTAGGGTAGACGTTCTTCCATCTCCAAATATCCAAGACCAACTTGTAATGGTGCTATTGGGTGCAGTGCTTAAGTCGGTAAACACGTTGTTTGTACCTTGGCACAAGGTATCTGGAGCTACATTAAAATTGGCAATTGGCTTGTCGTAAAAGCCACTAAATGTTTGGCTGCTATCTTTTACACAACCTACCGAAGAGGTAGCAGTCAGTTTCACAATTACTGAACCTGATACAGGTGTTGTTAAGTAGGTATGTGTATCAGCTGTTCCTGTGCTACCATCACCATAAGTCCAAGTATAAGTTAATGTGCTACCATCTGATACGGTACTAGTGTTTGTAAATGTGGCTGTACCATTTGGCATACACAAACTGGTAGGCATACTAAACGCTGTTACAGGTATTGCACCCACAATTGCTGTGGTAGATGCTGTAGAAGTACAACTATTTTTAGTAATGACTAAACTATAAATACCTGTGGCTGCAGTGGTAGCATTGGGTATAGAAGGATTTTGTATGGTACTATTAAACCCATTGGGTCCACTCCAAGCGTAAGTAACGCCAAGTGTTGTGGTGTTAGATGATAGACTTAATGTACTACCTGCACAAATAGATGAATTGCTACTTACAGAAGGTGTAGCTGGTGGTGCTGGATCAGCTAAAGCAAATGGACCTACTACATTTGAAGGACAAGCATTTGCAGTAACACTTACATTGGTATAAGCACCAGCTACTAATGCTGGAATCGTAATTACACCAGAAGCATCAGAAGAAAGGGTTGCCGTTTGTGCAGCACCATTAAAGCTATAATTTACCGTGAAAGAAGTATTGGCTGTTAATCCATTTAAAATAATTGTACCCGTAGCACTATTACAATCTGTAGGGTTGGTACTACTACTACTTGTAATAGTAGGCGTTAAATTTACTACTACAGTTGTGCTGCCTGCGGCAGATGTACAATTGTTGAGCGTAGCCGTAACAGTATATGTACCACTTGCTGCTACAGTGGCTACTGCAATCGTTGGATTTTGTGTGGTGTTTGTAAAACTGTTTGGCCCACTCCAAGTATAAGTAATGGCACCTGATGTGGTGGTACTTGCTGTTAAGTTCAACGCATTGCCACTACATACTGGTGTATTACTACCAACAGTTGGTGTTGTTGGTGGGTTAGGATCAGCTAAAGCAAATGGACCTGCTGCTAAAGAAGTACATCCATTTATAGTAACTGTTACATTACTATATGTACCTGCTGGTAAGTTAGGTATGGTTACTACCCCACTTGCATTCGCTGTAAGCGTTGCCGTTTGTGGGGTGGCGTTTTGAGTATAGTTTACAGCATAAGCACTGCCTGCCGTTAACCCATTTAATACAATACTACCCGTACTTGTGGCACAATTTGTTGGGTTATTACCTACACTACTTGTAATAATGGGTGTTGGTTTTACCAAAACAACAGTAGTGCCTGCGGCAGATACACAACTATTTAATGTAGCTGTAACACTATAGCTACCACTTGCCAAAACCGTAACTGAAGTGATGCTTGGATTTTGTGTGGTGCTAGTAAAACCGTTAGGTCCACTCCAAGTATAACTTACACCTACCGTAGCACTATTGGCTGTTAAGTTTAATGTATTGGTAGAACAAACAGGTGTATTGCTTCCTGCAACTGGTGTAGCTGGTGGATTGGGATCGCTAAGAGAGAACGGCCCCACTACATTTGATGTACAGTTATTTAGGGTTACAAAAACATTACTATAAGTACCAGCCAACAAAGCTGGTATTACTACCACACCTGAAGCACTTGCTGTAATACTTGAAGTTTGAATCACTGTATTTTTTGTATATGAAACCGTATAAGTAGCATTGGCTACTAAACCATTTAAGCTAATGGTACCCGTTGTAGTAGCACAAGTAGTAGGGTTGGTAAAACTGCTACTTGTAATTACTGGCGTTCCATTTACCACTACAATTGTTGTGCCTGCGGCAGATGTACAACCATTAAGTGTAGCTGTTACATTGTACGTACCACTAGCAGCTACAGTAGCGGCGGCAATCGATGGATTTTGAATCGTACTGGCAAATGTGTTAGGACCTGTCCAAGCATAAGAAGTAACACTTGAAGTAGTTGTAGTAGCTGTTAGGCTTAAAGTTGTACCACTACATATTGGCGTATTGCTTCCTGCTGTTGGTACTACAGGTATTGGTTTTATAACTACAGAAGTAGTACCAGGTGCTGAGGTACAATTATTTAACGTAGCTATCACGCTGTATGTTCCACTTGCCAATAAGGTACTACTTACAATAGATGGGTTTTGTGTAGCATTATTAAATCCATTGGGTCCTGTCCAAGCATAAGTAACACCTGCTGTTGCACTATTGGCTGTTAAGTTCAACGTAACACCTTCGCAAATTGCAGAATTACTTCCTGCTACTGGTGTAGCTGGTGGGTTAGGGTCGGCTAAATTAAATGGACCTACAATATTTGAAGTACAATTATTTAAAGAAACAAAAACACTAGTATAAGAACCAGCGGTTAAAGTTGGTATGACCACCACCCCACTTGCACTTGCTGTAATGGTGGCAGACTGTGCTACACTATTCTTAGTATAGGAAACGGTATAGGTAGCACCTGCTATCAATCCATTTAAAGTAATACTACCTGTAGCTGTTGCACAAGTATTAGGACTAATAAAGCTACTGCTGCTGATTACTGGAATTCCATTTACAACGGCTATTGTTGTACCTGCAGCAGAGGTGCATCCTGCTACTGTAGCAGTAACACTGTATGTGCCATTAGCTGCAATAGAAGCTGCTGTAATCGTTGGATTTTGTGTAGAACTGCTAAAAGTGTTTGGACCCGTCCAAGTATAAGTAGCTCCTGCTGTGGTACTAGTAGCTGTAAGGTTTAAATCACTACCTGCACAAATAGGTGAATTACTGGCTGCTGTTGGTACTGCTGGTACTGGTTTAATCAATACAGTTGTGCTTCCAGGTGCTGATGTACAGTTATTTAAAGTTGCTGTTACATTGTACGTTCCACTTGCCAAAACTGTAGATGAGGCAATAGATGGATTTTGCAAAGCACTTGTAAATGTATTGGGTCCGCTCCAAGCATACGTAACACCTGCTGTAGCACTACTAGCTGTAAGGTTAAGTGTTACACCTTCACAAATAGGAGCATTACTTCCTGCTGTAGGCACTGCTGGTGGATTAGGATCGGTTAATGTAAATGGACCAACTGCCGCAGAAGTACATCCATTTAATGATACTGTAATATTGGTATAGCTTCCTGCCGATAAGTTGGTAATTACCACACTACCACTTCCATTGGCTGTTATAGTTGTTGTTTGTGTTGTACTGTTTTTAGTATAGTTTACCGTGTACGATGCCCCTGCTACCAAACCATTTAAGCTAATGCTACCTGTGGCTGTAGCACAAGCTATTGGGTTGCCCAATACAGTGCTACTAATAGCTGGTATAGCATTTACCACAACCACTGTTGTGCCTGCGGCAGATGTACAATTGTTAATGGTAGCTGTAACGCTATAAGTGCCACTTGCTGCCACAGTTGGTGTGGTAATAGTTGGATTTTGCAAAGCACTTGTAAATGTATTAGGTCCCGTCCAGGCATAACTAACTGTACCTGTACTTGTGGTGTTTGATGTGAGATTTAAAGCCGTTCCTGCACATATTGGTGTATTGCTACTAGCTGTTGGTGTAGCAGGTATTGGGTTCACAACCACTACTGTAGTACCTGGGGTAGATACACAACCAGCCAATGTAGCTGTAACATTGTAAGTACCACTTGCAGCTACGGTAGCACTTGTTATACTTGGGTTTTGTATCGCACTTATAAATGTGTTTGGACCTGTCCAAGCGTAAGTAACACCTACAGTACTGCTACTTGCTGTAAGGTTTAAAGTGCTGCCTTCGCATATTGGCGTATTACTACTTACTGTTGGTGTAGCTGGTGGGTTAGGGTCGTTTAAAGTAAATGGCCCCACTGGTGTAGAAGTACAGCCAGTAAGGGTAGCTGTTATAGCTGCATAGGTACCAGAACTTAGGTTTGGTATTACCAATACACCTGTACCATTACTGGTAAGGGTAGCTGTTTGTGCCGTACCATTTTTAGTATAATTTACGGTATAGGTGGCATTGGCTACCAAGCCATTTAAAGTAATAAAACCAGTAGCTGTAGCACAAGTAGTAGGGTCGGTTTTTGAACTGCTACTGATAGCTGGTACTGCATTTATTACTACTGTTGTAGTGCCTGCGGCAGATGTGCAACCATTGGCACCAGCAATTACACTATACACACCAGCATCTAACAAAGTAGGTGAGGCAACCGTGGGGTTTTGCAAACCACTAATAAAGCCGTTTGGTCCCGTCCAAGCATAAGTAACACCAGGAGATGTAGAACTTGATGTTAGATTAAGTGGAACACCAGCACACACTGGGCTATTGCTACCAGCAGTAGGTGCAGTTGGTATGTCATAAACAGTAGCATTGGTAGTACCTGCGGTAGAAGTACAACCAGCCAACGATGCTGTTACACTATACAAACCACTAGCTGCAGATGTGGCTGATGGTATAGTTGGATTTTGTTGGGTACTGGTAAAACCATTTGGACCCGTCCAAGTATAAGCAACACCTGCTGTTGCACTATTTGCAGTAAAACTTAATGTACTTCCCACACATATTGGGCTATTGTTGGTAGCTGTTGGTGTAGCAGGTGGGTTAGGGTCGCTTAAAGTATAAGGACCAACGAAATTAGAAGCACAATTATTTGCGGAAACATAAATAAAACTATAAGTGCCTGCACCTAAGTTGGGTATTACTATTACCCCTGTAGCATTAGAACTTAGTGTTAATGTAACCGCAACAGCATTTAAAGTGTAACTAACTGTATAACTGGTATTGGCTGATAATCCATTTAAAATAATGGTACCCGTTAAAGTAGCACAAGTTGTAGGATTGGTAAAGCTACCGCTGCTAATAACTGGTATATCGTTTACCACAACATTGATTGCAGCTGGCGTACCATAACATATACCAAAAACACTACTTACATTGTAAGTTCCACTACCTGCTGTTGTAATATTAGAAATCGTAGGATTTCGTAATGTGCTAGTAAACCCATTGGGGCCTGTCCAATAGTAAGTACCATTGGAACCAGAAGCTGTTAGGTTTAAAACACCACCTGCACATATTGGGCTATTGCTTGAGGCTATTGGTGTAGTTGGTCCAGAATTATCTATTAATACTACTGGACCTACCACATTAGATGAACAACCTGTACTTAGCATTACACTAATGCTTGCATAGGTACCTACCGTTAAATTTGGAATAGTTAAAACACCTGCAGCATTTGATACAAAAGTTGCCGTAACTGGTGTGCCATTTTTAGTATAGTTTACTGTATAGGATGTACTAGGTGTTAAACCATACAATTCTATAAACCCTACACTGCTAAAGCAACCTGCTGGGTT
Organism: Chitinophagaceae bacterium; assembly: GCA_043776595.1. Lineage (GTDB taxonomy): Bacteria > Bacteroidota > Bacteroidia > Chitinophagales > Chitinophagaceae > UBA1930. Next base: position 10,351 of record JAYVRD010000315.1, read on the forward strand.
AAACCCTTTTGCACTATCTATATGAGGTGTTGTAATTACAAACACTGTTTTGCTCACCGTATCTGCCAAGCAAGTAGCAGCTGTAATATTGATGGTATGCTTTACAATATAAGTACCTGGTGTAGTGTAAGTAATTACTTGATTGGCGTTGGTAGGTGCTGTAAGCGTAGTACCATTACCAAAATCCCAATACCAACCCGTAGTACCTGCATACGCAGTAGAATCTGAGAAAGTAATGGGCTGACCTAAACACACCGTTGATGGATTTGCACCAAATTTAGAGTTAGGGCGACTACCACTTGTAACCACCACATTAATGGTTGTATCGGCTATACCACCAAACAAAGTAGTAATAGTCAACTTAACTGGGTATGTTCCTGCTGTAGGAAAAAAGAAACTAGGATTTTGTATGTTAGAAGTATCTGCTGGTGCTGCAGTAAACCGCCATTTCCATTTTATTACTTGATAGTTTTCTGCCGTTGGCGATATACCTTGAAAACGTACAGTATCTACCCCACACCCTGCATTTTGATAATAGGTAAAATCAGCAGTAGGTTTTGGTTTTACAATAATGGCTATTTGTACCGTTTCTTTATTGTTGCAGTTACCATTATCACTGTTGGGAGATTGTAAATCTATAGGTAAATAATACGTGCCTGCTGTATTAAAACTGTAAGTACCCGGCAAGCGGTACAAATAATATTTAGCAGCACCCACCACTAAAGAATCCAAAGCTACTGGGCTAATATCAGTTACATCAGCACAAGGCGTTACAATACTACAACCAATACTACTCAACTTCCATGTCATTTGTAATGGCTTGTAAGCTATATAAGCACCTATTTGCATAGGTGTATTTACAAAAGTATAAGGGTGTATTACTACCGATGCACTGGTATCTGGCGTATTGTGATAACCTGGTAAGGCACTTAAATTATCTAAATTGGTGCCTGCGTTGTAAGCATAACTTTCTGCACCGCCTAAACCATAGGTAATGGCATTAAAAGAAGAATCGCATTGAACAATAGATTGGGATTTTGCAGCTGGCCAACCTTTTACAACTACAGTATAGCCTGGTTTATTGGTATGCGGAAATGTGTAACTAAAAACGGAACTATTATCTATTTTTAAAGATGATACACCAGCCGTAGGAACAATAATCGTAATATAATTAGATAGAATCGCCTGTAAATTGGTACGATAAAAACCTGCTTTTTTTATACCTTGTTCTATTGGGCTTAAAAAAACCATTTCTGGGTCTCCATCTCCAATAGCACAGGCACTGCCATTACTCATAAACTGAGCCACCATTACTGGCTTGTTGGCCTCAATATAATCTGGAGTGCTGCTAGTATAGGCATAATAAGAACCATTAATTAAACCAGTTAAAACAACATTGTTTCTTTTTACAATAGTTGTGGGATCTTTTATAGCAATTTTAAAAACATTGGTTTGCAAATTCGATGGCTGCAAAGTACCACCAGAAGATCTAGAGAAGGGAGCCGTTAAGTAACGTTTACCCCAAGCCTGTTGTGGATAGCATTGCTGCATATCATTGTCTCTACCTGAGCCAGTACCACATAAAATTTCTTCTCCACCAGTTCGGCTACTACCTGAAAAAACAGCAATGGGCTTACAATCTCCAACACTATTTGATATTGAACGTATTTTGGTACCAGTTAATTGAACACCCGAACCTGTAGCACAAACGGCATCCCCAATCAATTGATAAATTTGCCCTCTTTGCAATGTTACTTGAAAGGGAATACCAGCAGGTTTACCTAATCTTGATTGTTGTGAGGGTGTGATTTCAACAACAGTATTATCGTCTTTAGCTATTACATACATCCAACTAAAACAACCTGTAACACCCCCTCCTTGATAGCTATTAATAGAAGTATAAGAGTAACCCCAAGCTTCAATAGGCAATAACATAGTAGCCCCAGAAGATACACCACCATAAATGTGAGCATAAGCAACAATAGGTAATGTGCTTTCGATGTGAATTCCTTTTTTACGAAAAACTTGTTCTCCTCCAAAACTTGCTGGTGGAGGATCGGAAAATAAACGTGCATCATAATTTACATTAGAACCGCTTGCTGCAGCATTAACGCTACCCTTTGGCATGTTCTCTGTTTCTATTACGGTGAATGGGGGTATATTATAAATTTTCTTGAACCACTGATTTGGAAGTAACCCACTACTATCTATCGTTAAAGTAACAGTTGCAGTTTGGCTTTCTGTGTTACTCAAATAGATTTTCATATTCATGTCATTCGGACCAGCACCACCACCACAAGTTGTAGGCTCCATGTATTGGTGATGCCCATAACCTACCCAAAACTCCTTACCCTTATTGGTAACACTTTGGGCAACCGCAACACTAATACTGCACAAAAAAATTAGAAAGAATCCTAATTTATTCTTTATGCCATTGCCATTTTTTAGAATTGTAGCCATTTTTAGTAGATAGTGATTTTTTACAATGAAATTCAACTGTTTCACTTGCAAGCTTTCTTCGTTTTAATAAAAAATTCAAACCTTTTTTACTCTACAAACTTTTCGTCTTTGCGAATGCAGTAAAGCAATCTTTCGTCTTTGCGAACACAGTGAAGCAATCTTTCGTCTTTGCGAATGCAGTGAAGCAATCTGCCGTCTTTGCGAATGCAGTGAAGCAATCTGCTAATAAGACGTATTTTGCTACTAGTTAGATTACTTTATTTGTCAAACTGCTTTATTCCTTCGTTTCAAAATGCTATACTCGCTCCTATCTTTTGGATTGCTTCGTGCCTCGCAATGACGAAACCTGCAATGACGAAACCTGCAATGACGAAAAAACTCCTTTCACCTACAAAGGCGGAGTTCTTAGCTCCGCCTGTTGTGGGTTTGTCAGTTATCATTTTGAAGTGATTTCATTTTTAAATACATAATCATATTTCTTCTAGTACCGCTTTACAATCTTTTAATAGTTTGGGTATATCATTCACTACTGTTTGCCATACGCTATATACATCTACCCCAAAATATTCATGCACAATTATATTTCTCATCCCTTTCATTAATCTCCAATCAAACTGTGTATATTTTGCTTTACATTCTGGCGTTACTGCTGCTGCAGCCTCCCCAATAATCATAATAAAATTACAAACTGCGGCTTCTACAATAAAATCGCTTATAAACTTATTTTCATCATAATTTTTTGTAGCTAGTAAAATTTTATTACAGGCTTCACAAATATGTTATAATCGTTGTTTATCGCCCAACTTACCTTTCATATACCAGCAATTTATCCGCATCTATAAAAGGGCGTATATTTTTATTCATTGCCCTTTCGCTTACAATTTGTACATTTTTATTTACCAAAGCTTCTATGTCTTCGTGCCAGCATAAATAATGCAAACCTGTTTTACTATTCGGATCTATGTTCACCAAAATATCTATATCACTGTTCTCATTTGCTTCTCCCCTAGCATAACTACCAAATAACCAAACCTTATTTACCGGCTTATCTTTAAAATAGCCTACTATTATTTGCTTTATTTGTTCGTTGGTTAAAATCATGGTTATTAAAACTTGATTATGAAGCTATCATTCCCTTTACAATTAAAGGGAATGATAGCCCATTTTTATCTAATTAAATTAATGCTTCCTTTAAGTTCTTGTGTATTGCCATTTAATAAAGTCATTCTAACTACATAAATATATACACCTGCAGGTTGCTGTTTGCCTTTAAAAGTACCGTCCCATCCTGTGGCTTGGTTGGTGCTTTCAAAGATTTTTTCTCCCCATTGGTTAAATATCATCATGTTCATGTCTTTAATTACATACCCATACACTTTCAACGTTCTGTTTTCCGGTGTTAATGAGTTAGGGTTAAAGGCATTGGGTACATAAATAGCATCTGTTAATGTACGGCTAGTACGAGGATCGCTTGTTCCAGTTTGGCAAGGCAGAATTCCTAAAGCCCTTACTGTTAAGGTAACATTAGTATTAGGTAAAATGCCTGTAACGGTGTGTATCAAACCTGTATTACCGCTGCTTGGCGTTAGCCAAAGTGTATTAACCGCACCATTAATAAATACCAATACTTGATAACCTGTTGCACCTGCTACTGCAGTCCAATTAAAGGTGATGCTAGTTGGTGTTATTTTGGTTGTATCTACCGAAATAACTGGTTTAGGCAATGGTGCAAGTGCATTTAAAGTTACTTTTTTACGCACTGTACCTACACAACCACTTACTGTATTGCTTTGCCCAGCATAATAATTGTATATGCCCGCTGGTGAGATATTATTTACACCAAAACTGCTGCCTGATGCATTGATTGTATATGGTGCACCATTGTTTAATTGTGTACCTGCTGTAGGCACTGTAAACCAGCTATACGCTACGTTGGCTGGCAATGGAGCATCTATTAAGTACGTGTAATTTCCACCACTACAAACTGCTACAGAATCTGGTGTAACACTTGGTGAAGAATCGGTACAACCTGATGTAACAGTAGAGGTACTTGTTTGGCAAGCAATAATACCTATAGCTTGTACACGTATGGAAACAGTATCTAAAATACCTAAGCCAGTAACCGTATGCGTTAAGCCAGTAGCTCCACTACTTGGTGTAATGTATGCACCACCACGTACTGAGACAAGGTAAGTAGCACCAGGTACTGCTGTCCAAGCAAATGTTACAGATGAAACTGTACGAATTGAAACTGATACTGTTGTAGCACCTAAAGGAGCTAGTGCATTAAGCACTACTTTCTTACGCACTGTACCTGCACAACTACTTACTGGATTGTTATTGTTTGCATAATAGGTTGTAATACCAGCTGGAGCGTTATTTACACCAAAGCTGCTACCTGTACCGTTTATGGTATATGCTGCACCATTGGCTAATGCTGTACCTGCTGTAGGCACAGTAAACCAACTATACACTACGTTAGGTGGTAATGGTGCTGTAACCAAATAAGTATAATTATTGCCTGTACAAACTGCTACAGAATCTGGTGTAACACTTGGTGAAGAATCAGTACAACCTGCTGTAGAACTTGATGTACTTGTTTGACAAGCTATCACGCCTATTGCTTGTACACGTATGGTTACGGTATCTAAAATACCTAAGCCAGTAACCAAATGCGTTAAGCCAGTAGCACCGCTACTTGGTGTAATAAATGCACCACCACGTACTGAGACTAAATAAGATGCTGCACCAGTAACTGCTGTCCAACTAAAGGTTACGGTAGTCGCTGTTCTTATAGCTACTGAAAC
>JAYVRD010000316.1:0-3930 GCA_043776595.1 Chitinophagaceae bacterium
TGCTCAATCATTTTACTGTTGTTACCAACATCTTTTTTCTGGGCTACAAGGTTTTCAACTACCGCTCTTACCGCTTTGTCGATACCACGTTTCAAATCCATTGGGTTTGCACCAGCAGCAACCATTTTCAAACCTTCGCTTATGATTGACTGAGCTAAAACAGTAGCAGTAGTAGTACCATCACCAGCTATATCAGCGGTTTTGCTAGCTACTTCCTTTACCATTTGAGCACCCATGTTCTCAATAGCATCGTCTAATTCTATTTCTTTTGCTACGGTTACACCATCTTTGGTTACTTGCGGTGCACCAAATTTTTTCTCAATAACTACATTACGTCCTTTTGGGCCTAATGTTACTTTTACAGCGTTAGCCAAAGTGTCTACGCCTTTTTTCATTTTATTTCTTGCTTCGATATCGAAGAAAATTTGTTTTGCCATTTTGTGCCCCCATCCCCCTAAAGGGGAGAAAACCTGCTGGGGTACAGGATTTTAATTTATGTGAAGATTATTTAAATAATAAGTTTCCTAATTCCCCTTGAAGGGTTAGGGGCTAATTATACAATCGCTAAAATATCACTCTCTCTCATAATCAAAAGGTCTTGCCCTTCAATAGAGATTTCTGTTCCAGCATATTTGCCATATAAAACAGTGTCACCCGTTTTTACTGTTACTGGCTCGTCTTTTTTACCAGGGCCAGCAGCTACTACTACGCCACGTTGTGGTTTTTCTTTTGCAGTATCTGGGATGATGATACCACCTGCACTCTTTTCTTCAGCAGCAGCTGGTTTTACTATTACTCTATCGTGAAGTGGAGTAACGTTAGGCTTTTTTGTTGCCATAGCTTATCGATTTTTGGTTTTAATGATTTAATAGTTCTTAATTACTAATCAACTATGTTGCCACCACTGTATTCAAAGCCAAATTTTCAGTTTTAAAATGTGGACTGCAACTGCTGTCAGTAAATGGCGGCGAAGGTGTAGTAAAATGCTGACAAAAGAGGTGTCAAAATTTCACTTGTGTCGTGCACGTGTAAGTTTATATGTATTTTCAGTGCAAAAAAGCTGTACACAGCTCCCTCTTTATTGTGTAATTAATCATTTATACAAGCTTATTTATAAAATCTGCCGTACTCTTGCACAAATTTTTACAGCAGTATGAAGAAGATTGATGACTATAGAACACTATTAGAAGTTGATAAACAAGCAGATTTACAAGAATTGAAAAAAGCATACCGTAGTGTGATGAAGGAATGGCATCCCGACAAATTTCATGCAGATCCAGCAGGACAATTGGAGGCTGAAGCCAAAAGCAAACAACTGATAGAAGCCTATCATTTTTTAGTAAGTATAGCCCCAGAAACGCAGGATCAAAACTTAGACAATTACTTTGAAACTATTAATAACGCCACAATATTAGATTATCAGCACAAAGGCGTAACGCTAACTATCAATTTCTCCGATGGTAATAGTTATGAATATTTTGATGTTCCTAAAACTATTTTTATCAAATTTCATAATGCCGAAACGCAAAGCCGTTTTGCACGCAGGCATATTTGTACCAACTATGTTTATCGTAGTATGAACAAGCTGGTAAGTGTAAATGCTTAAAAAGTAAAATATTTTATAACCGATGTGAGTTTTTATATGCTTCAATAAAAGCTACATAGCACTACATAGCTTAAAATGTGCGACGCCACCGCTGCTTAATTTGTATGCTGCTGTTGGTTACCAAAAAGATTGCTTCGTTACTTGCAAAAACCTACACATTTTCTTTTAGGTGTATTACATTTTGCAAGTGTCCTTACACCTATTCACCAAATAATTCTGCCTGATTAGTTGGTTCTTCTTTGGGGCGTTCTTCCCACTCCATTTTTACACTTTTGCTAAAGTCTAATAATTTAGCACCTATGTTTTTGTAGCTCTGTACATCGGTTATTTTATCCAATTTCATTTTGCCTTTGCGTATTTGTGTTCCAGTGCCTTGTTGTATGGCAAGTATGGGTTCGGTATTGGTGGTTATAGCATAAGCGGTATTGCCTTTGCCTTCTTTTATAAATAAGAATTTTGTTTTTAGGGTACTGGTTTCAATTTTAAAACGCTTTACCATGAACTGTGTTTTGTCCACATCGTGATAAACAGCAGTGATGATTTTTTCTACATTAAACTTTTCTATCAGCATTACCTTATCAGCTTCTAAACGTTGGGTAAGTTCGGTATCGGTTACTTCATACGTGCCATCGCTATACATTACCAATACCTTGTCTTCTTCATCAAACATACCCAAATATTTTCCTTTTTCCTCGGTGTTAAAACGCCCAAACTGCTCATCAAACCAAATTTTTTTTCCAGCCAACGTGCTACGTCCTGCTTCTTTAAACTTTACATTTTTTATAGGGTACTTGGTAGCAATATTACCTTGAGATGAACGCCCTTTTATTTCTAGTTCTTCAAAATAATAATCCAACTCTTTGTTGCGTGCACTACAGTTGGGGCTTAGTGTTATTTTCACTACTTCAGCTTCGCCATTTGGATTGGCAGAAAAATAGTTGACCTTGCTTTTATCGCTGCCTTTGGTAAGGTCGTATTCTTTATCTCTAGTAATGCCAGTAACATTAAAACGTTTGCCATAGCTAACACCGGTTTTACCATCTACATAAATCATGTTGTAAGTGGTACGTTCATCGTTTTTGGTAAACACTGCTGTATGAATAATGTCTTTGCCAATAAACACTTTATCACCCACACGTACCACTTTCATAATGCCACGTTTGGTAAAAACAATGATGTCGTCTATATCGCTACAGTCAAACAAAAATTCATCTTTCTTTAAACTTGTGCCTACAAAACCTTCTTCTTTGTTTACGTATAATTTGGTATTGGCTATGGCTACTTGCTGAATTTTAATGGTATCAAACAGTTTTATTTCTGTTTTGCGTTCTTTGCCTTTGCCATATTTTTTAAGTAGGGTTTCAAAGTAGGCTACTGCAAAATCAGTAAGATGTTCAAGATCATAGTTTACTTGCTTAATGTCTGCTTCTATGTTTTTTATTTGTTCATTAAGGTCGTCAATATCTAATTTATATATTCTACGAACAGGCTTTTCGGTAAGTTTTAAAATATCTTCTCTACTTATAGATTTTCGTTGTAACTTTTTAATAAAAGGTTGAAAAGCTTTCTCTATAGCTTCTAAAACTTTATCCCAAGTAGCATGTCGCTGTTCTAACTCTTTGTAAATTTTTTCTTCAAAAAATATTTTCTCTAAGCTGGTGTAGTGCCATTTGTCTTCTAGTTCACTAAGTTTTATTTCAAGTTCATGTTGTAATAAATTTTTGGTTCTATCAACAGAAATTTTAAGTAACTCTTGTACGCCAACAAACTTTGGCTTGTGGTCTTCAATAATACAAGCGTTGGGGGAGATGCTCACTTCACAATCGGTAAAAGCATACAAAGCATCAATGGTTATATCGCTGCTAATACCAGGAGCTAAGTCAATTTGAATTTCAACATTTTTACCAGTGAATTCCGTCATCTTTTTTATCTTAATCTTACCAGCATCATTGGCTTTGGTTATACTTTCACAAAGCTGAGAAACAGTAACACCAAAAGGCACATCCCTAATTATTAAACTCTTCTTATCCAACTCTTCTATTATGCATCTTACTTTTACTTTGCCACCCCGTTTCCCTTCATTGTAATTAGTTACATCTACCATTCCACCAGTTTGAAAATCGGGGTGGAGCTCAAACTTTCTTCCTTTTAAATATTTTATTGAGGCATCAATTACTTCGCAAAAGTTATGAGGTAAAATTTTTGTACTCAAGCCCACAGCAATACCTTCTGCACCTTGTGCCAGCAACATGGGAAATTTCATAGGCAGCGTTACAGGTTCGTTTTTTCTGCCATCATAACTTAGCTGCCAATTGGTTGTTTTG
>JAYVRD010000317.1:0-3926 GCA_043776595.1 Chitinophagaceae bacterium
GTTACTGCGTTCTAGCTCCCAAATTTCTTCACTCACAGCATCTAAAAAATAACGATCGTGTGTTACTAAAAGTAGGGTTACATTTTCTTGGTTAATGTAATTTTCCAACCACTCAATCATTTCTACGTCTAAATGGTTGGTAGGTTCATCCATCATCAACAAAGTGTGTTTATGATCAAAACCAATATCTATTAACGTTTTAGCAAGAGCTACGCGTTTGCGTTGCCCACCACTTAAATCACTCACGGGTTGCTCTAAATGGTGTACATTTAATTTAGTAAGTATCTGCTTCACCTTCACTTCAAAACTCCAAGCATTCAAATCGTCCATACGTTCAAATAGCTCAGCCATTTTTTCTCCATCTTCAGCATCACTGGCCATTTCATATTCACGAATTACATTTAGTATAGGGTTGTTGGTATGAAAAATATTCTCTAACACTGTTTTGGTTTCATCAAACTTTGGGTCTTGTTCAAACAAGGCTACAGTTACATCTTTATTAATAAACAATTTGCCCTCATCTGCCTTTTCTTCTCCATTTAAAATACGCAGCAAGGTACTTTTGCCCACGCCATTGCGTGCAATGAGTGCTATTTTTTCTCCTTCATTTATATGAAATGTAATATCTCTAAACAATGGCGTAATGCCGTAACTCTTGGTTAATCCTTCTGCTGAAACATAATGCATGCGGCGAAGATAAGTGTTTGACTTTTTTGGAAGAAGCTTTAGTGATTGTTGCTTGGTAGAAACTAGCAACTTGCTTAATAGTACTACACAGTTTAAAATGTGCGACGCACCAACTGCCCAATAGAATTGCAAGTGCTCGTTAACAAAAAAAATTATTTCTTTTAAAACCAACCTTTATAAGCAGTCGTATGTTGATGTATATTAAATCTAAAAACAAATAAAAACTTCGTTATGAAAAAAATCTTTTTAATGCTATTGTCTGTAGCAACAATGAGTGTGTCTTTTGCCCAAAAAATGGACAAAATGGAAAAAACTGTAAAAGTTGGTGGTGCAGCTATGTATCCCAGCAAAAACATTATTGAAAATGCTGTAAACAGTAAAGACCATACTACATTGGTGGCTGCTGTAAAAGCTGCTGGTTTAGTAGAAACTTTGCAAAGTGCTGGACCTTTTACCGTATTTGCACCTACTAACGCTGCATTTGACAAATTGCCTAAAGGTACAGTGGGTACTTTGGTAAAGCCAGAAAACAAAGCTACGCTAACAAAAATTCTAACTTATCACGTTATAGCAGGTAAGTATGATAGCAAAGCTATTGCTGCAGCTATAAAAGCTGGTGGTGGTACTGCAGAATTTAAAACTGTTAGTGGTGGCACATTAAAAGCCAGTATGAAAGGTAAAAAATTACAACTTTTGGATGAGAAAGGTGGTTACTCTACAGTTACAATTAAAGATGTATATCAAAGCAATGGTGTTATACATGTAATTAATACAGTAGTAATGCCTAAATAAATTTTAGCAATATTAAAAAAATAATGAACGGTTGATGTAAGGTTACATCAACCGTTTCGTTTTTGTACCTTGCAAGAGAAGAAGGTTTAGCGTTTTATCCAAGCAAATTTTATGTAGCCAGCATTTGTATTTTAATTAAACTGCAGTTGCGTCGCACATTTTAAACTATGTAGTACTATTTAGCTTGCCCACCAATAAACCAATTAACTAATCAACTCATAAACTGCTTTAGCCCATGCCCAAAAAAATTGTGTACAAACACCCGCTAGCTATACGCTGGATGCATTGGTTCAATTTTCCTGTGCTTACCATTATGATATGGAGTGGTATGCTTATTTACTGGGCAAACGATGTATATCAAATAAAAATTGGCAATACCGTTTTGGTAAAATTCTTTCCGGAATGGTTTTACAAATTCTTCCATATACCTTATCGTTTAGCCGATGGTATGGCTTGGCATTTTGTATTTATGTGGCTGTTTATGATTAACGGTTTGTTTTACGTTTGCTACACAGCCTTCTCTGGCGAATGGCGGTATTTATTGCCCAACAAAAATTCCTTTAAGGAAAGTTGGCATGTGGTACTGCACGATTTGGGCATACGCAAACAAAAACCTCCACAAATAAAATACAATGCTGCCCAACGTGTGGCATACAGTATGATTATAGTAATGGGCTTAGGTAGTGTAATTACGGGTTTTGCAATATATAAACCTGTACAGCTAAACTGGCTTATGTGGCTTTGTGGTGGCTACGAAGCTGCAAGGCTTGAACATTTTATATTAACTATTGGCTACGTTTTATTCTTCCTGATACACATACTACAAGTAATAAAAGCTGGCTGGAATAATTTTAGAGCGATGGTAGCTGGCTTTGAAATCATAAAAGTGAAAGACGAAACTGTAATTACCGAAACTCCAAACACAGATGCACCATGAAAGAAATAATAGTAGATGATACTACATCAAAAAAATACAAACGTAGAAGCGTAATAGCTTTTCTTATTTTTTTTGTAATGCTTGGTGCTGCTTACGCTAGTTGGCGTTGGCTATACACAGCCCCTTTAGATGGTGGTTTGCGTGGTGGCATACAACAACCTCTGCGTAATGTGCTAAACATAAACGAAAAAATTTTTCAAAGCACTTTCAATCAAAACAAACTAATAAAAGAGTACCCAAAAAACGAGGCTGCCAAAAAGGTACGTGCAAATGGTGATGCAGGACTAGGCGATGACTTTGATCCAGAAACTTGGAAGCTACAAGTAATAAAAAACAATGGCGATACCTTATATATTTCTCTTGACGAGCTAAAGCAAATGCCCAAGACAGAAGTAGTGTTTAACTTTAAATGTATAGAAGGTTGGAGTCAAATAACTTGGTGGGGCGGTGTACGCTTTACCGATTTTGCAAAAAAATATGGCTTAGATAAAGAAACTAAAATGCAGTACGTAAGCATGATAACACCCGATGAAGAATATTATGTAGGTATAGATATGCCAAGTGTATTGCAAGCCCAAACCATTTTATGCTATGAAATGAATGGTGCACCACTACCCATGAATCAAGGTTACCCTTTACGTTTAATAATACCAGTAAAGTATGGTGTAAAACATTTAAAACGCATTGGCTCTATTTCTTTTGCCAATACTAAGCCAGCCGATTATTGGGCTGAAAGAGGATACGATTATTATACAGGGCATTAGAAAGGATGTGAATTTGTGTAGTTCATCATCAAAAAGATAAGATGCTTTTTTGTATCTTCATCGGTAATGAATTTTTTTTAAAAGCAAGTAGTTGTACAAACGAGACTTAACAAAAAGCAACAGCAAGAAAAAGATGTTTAGCCATTTGCCAAAGCTTTTATAGAAGCAAAGATTGGTGTACTACAGTGGACTAAAGTTTTGCTTTTTATGTAGCCAGCGGTAAAATATATATGTAGCTTCGGTGGCGTCGCACATGTAAGACGATAGAATAAGCATTGAGCATTTATCGAAGCGTAAAAAACTATATTTTCTTCAAAACAATATTGGCAAGCACCAACCCTGTAATAATAATAATGCCAGCTACTAAATGAATAAACGTAAAGGTTTCATTTAAAAACAAAACAGCTTCGATGGTGCTAAACAAAGGAATAAGATTGGCAAAGATGACCGTTTTGGCTGCACCAATTTTTTCTACAGATTTGTTCCAGCATAAAAAACCAATAACTGAGTTGCCAATACTTAGGTAACCAATAGTGAGTAATTTTCCTGTAGTCCATTGTATGGCAGGGCTGCTAAGTGTTTCTATTATAAAAAAAGGCAGCAACAAAATAGTGCCTGTAATAAAGGTTACCAATAAAAAACTAATACCCGAAATACCTGCTGGCTTTTTACGAACCAACGTGTTATAAATAGCAAATGCCAGGGCACTTATTAAAATAAGCACATCGCCTTTTTCAAAATGAAAG
>JAYVRD010000318.1:0-3854 GCA_043776595.1 Chitinophagaceae bacterium
CTTGCCCAGCAAGTGTAACAGTAAATTGTCAAGACAACAATACAAGTACAGCAACAGGTGTAGCAACAGGCACAGATAATTGTGGTCCAGTAGCAATTAGCCAAACTCAAACGTCAACACAAAATGCTAGTCCAAACAATGCAGGTTATTACAACTATGTAATTACTAGAACATGGAGAGCAACAGATGTAACAGGCAACTTCAGTGAATGTGTTCAAACAATTACTGTACAGGATATTACTAAACCAGTAATTACTTGCCCAGCAAGTGTAACAGTAAATTGTCAAGACAATAATACAAGTACAGCAACAGGTGTAGCAACTGCAACTGATAATTGTTCATCACCAATAACAATTGCACAAACTGATGTAAGCACCTACAATGCAGGCTTAACCAGCGTGAACCATTACAACTATACAATTACTAGAACGTGGAGAGCAACAGATGTAACAGGCAACTTCAGCACATGTGATCAAATAATTACTGTGAGAGATGTAACAGCACCAGTAATTACTTGCCCAGCAATTGCACCAGTATGTAATGATTTAGCTGGCAATACAAAGACGTTAACCTTAACAGGAACAGACAATTGTAATAGTCCATTAACAGTAAGTTATACTATAGGTGGAGCAACAACAAAAGCAACAACAGTATCAGCCACTGCAACAGCAAGCTTTAATATTGGAACAAGCTATATTTATTGGACAGTAAAAGATGTGGTAGGCAACACAAGTACCTGCACAACTACTGTAGTAATTAGACCTCTACCAGTTGCCAGTTATGTAACTACTAATGCAGATGCGTTCTGTAATAAGTTAACCATTACAGCAAGTTCAACTTTAACAGGTCCATACAGTTATGCATGGAGTTACAATAATGCAGCATTTGCTTCAACTAGTTCTATTCAATTAGATAATAGCAATGGTGATGGTAATTACAGCGTATATAGTTTTGATCAGTATGGTTGTAGAAGTGCGGTACAAGCTGTGTATAATTACAACAAGCAAAACATGATTAGCAACTACACCATATTAGCTAATAAGGAAGTAGAGTTTCATGAGTATGATGTTGTACAAAGTGGTAGTGTAGGTATTATGACAGCGAAAGGCGATGCAGACTTTAAGAAGTATTCAGCGATGACTGGTGTTGGAGCTTTTGTAAAAGCACCAAAAATTACGGTAGACAATAATGCTAGTGTTCCCAACCAAATCATAGGTGTAGTAAGCATAGCCTTACCAACGATGCAGTATAATTTAACTACAACTAATGGATTACCAAATGCAACTGTGGCAGCCAATACCAACAGTACACTAAATGATAACTACAAAGACTTGAAAATAAAATCAGGAGAAGGAGTAAGCCTTACAGGTACTGTGTTTGGAAAAATTGATATAGAAGAAGGCTGTGTTGTAACATTTACATCAGCCGTAGTGAATATTTCTGATTTAAAAGTTGGCAAAGGTCCTAATAACGGATACACTACTGTAAGATTTGCAGGTAATACAAGTGTTCGTATTAGTAAGCAAATAATGATAGAAGAAGATTGCCGTATCAATCCTGATGGTTATAGTGTAACCTTTTATCTAGGAGATGATAAATCTGATGCTGAGAAAGTGCAGATTAAAGGGGGTAACACTACATTTACAGCTAATATTTATGCACCAAGTGGCAAAATAAAAGTAACTGGAGGAACTGGTTGTCATAACCACATCAACCCAACTGTATTCATGACTGGTCTTTTCATTGCAGATGAAGTAGAAAGTGAAGGTAGAAATGTAGCATGGAATGGATATAGTTGTGGTAATATTGCACGTTTTGTTGCCGAGCCAATAACTAATGTAAAAGTGGTAGAACCTGTTACAGCAATATTAACTGTAAAAGTATCACCCAATCCAAGTACTACAGATTTTGGATTAACAGTCATTAGCAAAAGCGAAGAGGCTGTAACTATTAAAGTAACAGATATCTATGGTAAAGTAGTTACTGTTATTAATAAGGTAATACCAGGTTCAACCATTCGTACAGGTAGTTCTTTTACAAGTGGGACATACTTTGTAGAAATTACACAAGGCAAAGAAAGAAAAGTAGTTAGACTAGTAAAAGGAATTTAATAAATTAGAAAGGGATAGTCTTCATATTGACTATCCCTTTTTTAAATTAAGATTATTGTGAATTTATTTTTTTCGTATATACAAAGAGTTTATTTTAATAATATTTTTTATGAATTAATTCCTTGATCGTGAATTTCTTGTATCAGACAAAACTGACTAACGATTTTTTGTTTTTCTCCTCAAGAATTTAGTGAATAGTCTATCTAAACTAGGATGTAGCTTTATTACTAACAAATCAATCTTAAAATTTAAAAACTTTTGACTATGAATTATTTAAGCCAACGAATAGTGAACAAGTATTTGTTATGTTACCATATAGTCTTTAATCAATCATTTATATTTCTCAATTTTTCAAAAACCCAAAATTTTTCAGTATGAAACAATTCTTACTCATTGCAGCCTTACTGATGGCTACTATTAGCTCCTTTGCCCATACGTGGGAAATAAGGGTTAATCAAAATCAGGATGGTTCACTTACTTGGTATGTTCAATCTTACCATACATTAGCCGAAACAGCTTGTTTAACACAGGCTAATCAGTCTGGTTTAGTTATTAACGGAATTACTTATCCGATACAGTCAGTTCATTCTGGCAATATCGCTTTATTGAGTAACACCGTTTTTGGTGTTAACACTTCTTGCGGAACTGCAAGAAACATTTATGGTATTATCAATACGCCGTTTTTAGGTACTACTTTAAATGTACAACCTTATTCAAACGTAGCATGTTGGGCAAACTGTAATATTAGTGCCAATGGAAATTTTACGCCTCCACCACCACCAGTATGTACTTCTTGCCCATTAACAGGATGGAGCAACACCGTGGCAGCGTCGGGAAACAACAACGGAACTTCTTGCTATCCTAATGATGACCGTACCACTGCAACTGTAAAGATAAACCACCTTTCTTGTGCTTCTATTACAGGTGACAAGCAATTTAGGGTAGTGTTCGATCCATCTGGTGCAAATATTTCTTATGGTCCTTTTAATTATAGTGCTGGTGTACAAACAGATGTTATCATTAATATTCCTTACGGAACTAGTAATAGCACACAAGTAAAGGTAATTGATGATGATTTTCCTTGCCAAATCACTCATGGTTTAACCCTTACAGGTGGACAATATTTGGGTGAAAGAGAAAGAATCGCACCTTCTATATCATGCCCTGGGGCACAAACCATTTGTTCTAATATTCTTCCTGATTATACTGGCAGTGCAACTGTTTCTGATAATTGCACAGCAACAGCTAATATTATTGTTACGCAAACCCCTGCAGCTGGTTCAATAGTTTCAGGTGTAGTTTCAGTTATGCTTACTGCTAAAGATGAAGCTGGAAATTTTAGCTTTTGCAATTTTTCTGTATCAACTGGTGACAATCAATTCCCAGTATTAATAGGCGTACCTGCAGATGCAACAGTAGAATGCAATGCAGTGCCAAGTGCACCAGTTGTAACTGCAACTGATAACTGTACTACGTCAGTACCTTCATTTACAGAATCAAGAGTTAACGGTAATTGCCCTAGCAATTATACCTTAATAAGAACATGGAGTACAACTGATGGTGCTGGCAATACAACAACTGCCAATCAATATATCACAGTACAAGATACACAAGCACCAATATTGAGTGCTGCACCAGCAAATGCAACAGTAGAGTGCAATGCAGTACCAGCAGCAGCAACATTAACTGCAAGTGATAATTGTGATAATACACCAGTGGTTGCTTACAATGAAACAAGAACCA
>JAYVRD010000319.1:0-3844 GCA_043776595.1 Chitinophagaceae bacterium
AACATCGCTTTTTTCTAACCCAAATGCTTTTTCATCGCTTACACCTAATTGTTTTAATTTAAAATACCCATTTAACAATAACCCATCTTTTAATGAAAACTCATTTTCTATTGACAGAAACTTTTCTTGTATAATAAGAGCCTGTTTAAATTTTATTAATTAAAAGTGTTATTGCGAAAATTTTGACTATTTCTTCCTCATTAGACACTGACAACCTGTTTTTACTATATAAAATATTGAGTTGAAAATTTCTTTTAAACAATACTTACGATGCCTTTTATAATTTGCCATTGGCTGTTGCTTACATTAGTTGGATAATTTGTCATTTTAATGAGGTTTGCTTATCTATTAAAACGGTAATCTAACTTTTTGCAACAGCTAATTTTATACACTTTTATACATCTAGAGCTTTTTTAATTCTATTTTTAAACAGATTCCAATATACAGCATCGTTTCATGCAATAATTTATTTGCAAAATAAATTTGCTATTTCAATATCCTTTCTCTTTTTGTACATTCACTTTTCTATGTTAGTTACTAACGTTGCTTTATTGATAAATACTAATGCTGGTAAGGGCAATGCTTTGCAAGTAGCAACTGTTGTAGAACAAGAACTTATCAACAGACACATTACTTATAGCCGATTCAATAATACTTGGTGTACTTCGCTTGATGCTTTTACAGAAGTATGGGTAATAGGTGGTGATGGAACGCTGAATTATTTTTTAAACCAATATACCAACTGTAGTATTCCCATTGTAATTTTTAAAGGGGGTACAGGTAACGATGTTGCTTGGAAATTGTATGGAGATATTAGTACCCAAGCACAAATACAATTGATACTAAAAGCTACAGCCAAACCTATAGATGCTGGCATGTGTAACAATACTATTTTTATTAATGGTATAGGTATTGGCTTTGATGGAGAAGTGCTGCAAAGCATGAACACCATAAGATGTGTAGGTGGACATTTTGGTTATTTGTTAGCAGTGATAAAAAAAATATTTTCGTTTAAGGAGTATAGTTTTACTATAAGTTTAGATGGTAAAATAATTGCAGAAAATTTTTTGTTGATGATGGTGTTTAACTCTTCAAGAACGGGTGGTGGTTTTTATATAGCACCCACAGCTTTAATAAATGATGGCTTTTTGAATATGGTTTTGTGCAAGCCATTAAGCATTTTACAACGATTACGCTACTTACCCATCATAGAAAAAGGCAAACATTTGCACTTGCCTTTTATACAACATCAAACTTGCAAAAGCATTTCCATTACTTGCGAAAAAGAATCACCTGCACAGTGCGATGGTGAATTGATATACGCAAAGTCGTTTGTGATAAAAGTGTTGGAAGGAAAATTCTTTTTTAAAATGTAAATGCAAAAAGTAGGGGCATATTTAATAAAGTAAGCTATGAAAAAATTATTGTTGATTGTTTGTGTTCTATGTTTTGTTGAAGTGGCTGTTGCACAAAAAAAGTTTATGCCAGAAGAATGGGTAACTACTTTGATGGGGAGCGATAGCAAATACAACTTATCTAATGGAAACACTTACCCAGCCATTGCCCTACCTTGGGGTATGAATTTTTGGACTCCACAAACCAATAAAAATGGTGATGGTTGGCAGTACCAATATGGTGCAGATAAAATTGTAGGGTTTAAGCAAACTCATCAACCCAGCCCTTGGATTAATGATTATGGTTGCTTTAGTATTATGCCTATAACTGGTAAAATAAAATGGACTGAAAAAGAGCGTGGTAGTTGGTTTACACATAAAACAGAAATTGCCAAGCCTTACTATTACAGTGTATACTTAGCCGATGCAGATGTAACCACAGAAATTGCACCTACTGAAAGGTGTGCAGCATTTCAATTTACGTATCCAAAAAATGATAGTTCGTTTATTGTGATTGATGCTTTTGATAAAGGTTCATTCATACAAATTATTCCTGAGCAAAACAAAATAGTTGGCTACACAACAAAAAACAGTGGCGGTGTACCTAGTAATTTTAAAAACTATTTTGTAATTATTAGTGATAAACCCATTGCCAATTATTGGTTGATGGATACGACTACCGTTCTTGCTTCTGTTAAACAAGTAGCATCTACACATGCCAAGGCTGTTATTGGTTTTACCACTACTAAAGGTGAGCAAGTACATTTAAAAATTGCATCTTCTTTTATATCAGAAGAACAGGCTGAGTTAAATCTAAAAACTGAAATTGGTAACCAATCTTTTACTCAAATTCTTACACATGCAAAAAATATTTGGCATAAAGAGCTAAGTAAAATAAAAGTAGAAGGCGATAACGATGAACAACTCAAAACATTTTACTCCTGCTTGTACCGTGTGCTATTATTTCCAAGAAAATTTTATGAAATAAATGCACAAAACCAAATCGTGCATTACAGCCCCTATAATGGTAAAATACAAAAAGGATATTTGTTTACCGACAATGGTTTTTGGGACACTTTCCGTGCAGTATTTCCTTTTTTTACTTTAATGTACCCCGAAATGAATGCACAAATGATGGAAGGCTTAGCCAACACTTACAAAGAAAGTGGCTGGCTACCCGAATGGGCAAGCCCAGGACATAGAGATTGCATGATTGGCAGTAATTCAACATCTTTAATTGCAGATAGTTATATAAAAGGAATTCGTGGGTATGATATTAATACGTTGTATCAAGCCATACTTAAAAATAGTAACAACGAAGGACCGTTAGAATCTGTAGGAAGAAAAGGTGTGGACTATTACAATCAATTGGGTTATGTGCCTTACAATGTAGGCATTAACGAGAGTGCTGCTAGAACTTTAGAATATGGCTATGCCGATTTTTGCATAAGCCAATTAGCCAAATCCTTAGGCAAACCTGCAAAAGAAATTGAACCCTTTATCAAGCGTAGTTACAACTATCAAAATTTATTCGACAGCTCTCATAAATTGATGAGAGGCAAAAATAAAGATGGTAATTTTCAATCACCTTTCAATCCTTTTAAATGGGGAGATGCTTTTACCGAAGGTAATAGCTGGCATTACACTTGGAGCGTTTTTCACGATGTGGCTGGACTAAAAAAACTAATGGGGGGCAATCAACATTTCATATCCATGTTAGATTCCGTTTTTACCATGCCACCCGTGTACGATGAAACTTATTACGGGCAAGTCATTCACGAAATAAGAGAAATGCAAATAACCAATATGGGGCAGTATGCACATGGCAATCAACCCATACAACACATGATTTATTTGTACAACTATAGCACTCAACCTTATAAAAGCCAATACTGGTTAAGAGAGGTAATGAACAAGCTTTACAAACCCACAACCGATGGTTATTGTGGCGATGAAGACAATGGACAAACGAGTGCTTGGTATGTATTTAGTGCTATGGGGTTTTATCCAGTATGCCCAGGTACGAAGCAGTATGTTTTAGGAGCCCCTTTGTTTAAAAAAATTACATTAACCTTACCCAACCAAAAGCAGTTTATTATCAATGCTCCCAATAATAGTAGTCAAGCAAAATATATTTACTCCGCCAAACTCAACAACAAACTTTGGGATAAAAATTACATCAACCACACTACCCTCACACACGGTGGCAGCCTAAATTTACAAATGAGCAACACGCCTAATAAGCAACGTGGCATTCAGTCTACATCATTTCCTTATTCACTATCTACTGAGAAATAATCTAAGCGTAGTCAAAGGATTTTGAAGCTAGCTTAGTAGTGCTATTAAGCAGCGGTTGCGTCGCACATTTTTAGCTAAGGAAGAAGATTTAGCTTTTGCTAAAATAAAAATAGGATACAGATTTGTCTATGCAATGCATCTTTTATAGCGAT
>JAYVRD010000320.1:0-3817 GCA_043776595.1 Chitinophagaceae bacterium
ATACCGAAGCAAAAAATGATAATTGGGAAGCCATTACAGACGCAGAAGAAATAGTAGCAACAGATTTACCATTCGACCCACCATTTGGTTTTGATGATGGCAAGGTAAATCTTTCAAAATTTCAATTACCATATGGTAAAAGCTATATCTATACCGATGGCAGTGATAAAGTATTTGTTCATTGTATACCACTTAATAGTAAACAAGCAGAAAGTAAAAAACTTCAAACACAGTGGATAAGCAAATTAAATTATGCCTTACCATCTTATTATGTATATGAAAAGCGATTAAAGAAGGAAGATTTTTTATTTATGACTTACTACCCTACCGAAAAATACGAAACCACATTGTACGAAGGGATAGAATTAGAGTTGGGAACAGCTGAAGCCAATGATGAGGAAATTGGGCAATACTTAATTATTCAATTTAAACTGTACAATAGTTTTTCAATAAAATAAGAAATTATACTACAGGTAGCACTTCGCTTACAGGGCTAAAGCTATACAGCAGCCCTGTTTTTATTTCTACACATTCGTAGCGGGTTCGTCGTTTATTTCCTTTTTTAAAAAACTTACCTTTTTCTGTTTTAAAAATAGAACCTATAGGCAATTCCTCTACAGTTGTATAGCCTTCTTTTTTAGTAGCACTATAATTACGCAGTACACGTAGCAATTCTGTTTCGCCACTAGCTGTGGCTGCTGGGTTAATGATGCTTTTTTGTAAAGCCTGCTCAATATCTTTAGGAAATAATTTATGATTTACAAAATCAACAAGCAGTTTACTATAGCAGGTTTTCCATTCTTTACCATGGGCTTCTGCCTTACGTCCATATTGTTCAAATGTGAGCAGGTGGGCAAGCTCGTGCAGTAAGGTTATTAAAAATTCGTACTTATTTAAGTTGCCATTAATACTTATTCTATGGTTGCCACCCCAGCCAGTATGGCGATAATCTCCTAAAACAGTTTTACGTTTTTTGGTTATTGTTAGGTGTACTTTATAGTGATGAATATATTTTACCACTAATTCAAAACTATCATTGGGCAGGTAGGCTGCTAATGCATCCATAGGATGCTCACTAATTGGCATTGTTTTCTTTTTTCATTTTCATACTTATTTTAGTTTCAAAAAAAGTATAAACAATGTACAAACCCATACATACAAAAATGGCTTTTATGCTTCTGTCTTTACCAGCAGCAATAATGTAAATGATAACCGCTAAGGCTAGTATAAAAAGTTTTAAGGCAGTTGCTCCCATTACTGCACGAATAGCCACATTAGGGTTTGGATTTTTTAATGCCCTATTGTGCATCCATAAACCACTAATTGAAAGTAATAGTAACAATACATTCGCTGCGATTATAACATCAGCGTCAATATTTTTTGCTGCTAATTTTGTTTTAAACACAATAGCAAGTAAATTAATTATTATAAAAAAAATAAAAATTGGCCAATGGTCTTTGCTTTTTTTCTGCTCCATAAATTATAAATTAGGGTATGTATCTTTTTCTACTACAAACATCATAACTAATACTAACAAAGGTAGCAGCCAAATAGATAATGGAGTTTTGAAGTTAATTTTTTTGTCCACCCCGGTACTCACAAATACACTTTACTAGAAGTAATCACCATTGTAAAAGCATAAACCTTAGAATGGGCTTACAAATTATTTTTAATAGTAGGCATCTACTTATTGCTTTGAAAGTTCTTTTTGTTCAACAGTAATGGCAACAGTGTCACGTTCGGCTGGTGTGCTGCCAGTTAGTGTTTTCTTAATTCCATCTAAGTATTGGTCTTTAAATTTAATAGCTTGTTCTAGCGAATCGGTTCTTATCTTAAGCACTTGTAATTGGGTTTTGGTTTGCATTTTACCATATCCTGGTATGTAATACTTTAATGGTGTAAATACGATTAAAGCCACGGTAAGCCCTACCAAAACCACAAAAATACTACTAAAAGTTAGGTACACACTTAGCCTACTTAGCTTAAAGGTTACCACTTCTTCATAAGTGTCATCGTTCATTAGCGTAAGCCTATAACGATTTTGCCTTTTTTTAAGGGTAGTATTTGTTTGTTTTTCTGCCATGTTGTTAAAGCGAGTTTAAAGGTAACTATCAAATGTGTAAACCAAGCCTTCAATTTGAAAAATAACTGTACTTTTAAACCATATTTTTACTACAAATTACAAATACAAACAGCCTTTTCTACATGAAATGTTTTAATAAAATTTTTTCTTTACTACTTGCGTTGGTTTTTGCTTCTGTAGCTTTTGCACAGCCAGGCAGCGAATTGGATATTGAAAAAGATAAGCCCAAAAAATACGAAGAACGAAAATTAAAGTCGGAGAAAACTGGTGAGAAAAAATTTACCATACCCAAACGTTTTATTCAAAATGGCGTTACGCGTTTTAACTATTACTTTAATGCGAATAATAAAATAAAAACCGTTTTAGAAAAAGCAAAGCAAGGTTTTAAAGAAGATTTCACTAAACTTCTACCCTTTTACAACTATACATTAGATGCAACAGCTGCTCAAAAAAGTGATCTTGATTCTGCTGTATATAAATGCACAGCAGGTATTTTATTGCATGATTTAAGAGGAGATTGGGTTGATAATTTATACATGCTTTTGGGGAAAGCTTATTTATTTCGTAAAGATTTTGATTCGGCAGTACAAACATTCCAATACATCAACTATGCCTATGCCCCTAAGGAAGATGGCAATTATGACATTCCTTTAGGTAGCAATGCCAGCAACACAAATGGTGTGTTTACCATTGCCACTAAAGAAAAGAATAATATTTTAAAAAAACTAGCAGGCAAACTACCACCAAGCCGCAACGAAAGTTTTTTGTGGCAGTCGAGGGTTTTCATCGAACAAAATCAACTAAGCGAAGCGGTAGGTCTGTTAGAAATTTTACGAAGCGATCCCAATTTTCCACATCGATTAAATACAGAGCTACATGAAACCCTTGCGTATTGGTTTTACAAAAATCAAAACTACGATAGTACTGCATGGCACTTAAGTAAAGCACTAGGCGATGCTGATGGTAAAAGTGAAAAAGCAAGATGGGAGTTTTTAATTGGGCAGATGTATGCCATTAGCAAAAAGAATGATGACGCTGTAAAATATTTTGATAAAGCTGTAAAACATGCTATAAACCCAGTGCTTGAAGTATATGCTAGGCTTAATGCATTACGCATTAATAACAGTAATAAAAATCTTCAACAAAACTTAAACGATTTGGTGAAGATGGCTAAGAAAGATAGGTACGAAAACTACAGAGACATTATTTACTTTGCTGCTGCACAAGTAGAATTGGAAAGAAAAAATGTAGATGGTGCACAAAAGCAATTATTAAAAAGTGTAGAATTTGCTAATGATAATCCGCAGCAAAAAGCAACTTCGTTTTTGTTATTGGGAGATTTGAATTACGATAATAAACGCTATCCCTCATCTTATAATTTTTATGATAGCACAGTCACAGCATCGTTATTGGTACAAGAAGATAAGGATAGAGTAATACTAAGAAAACCTGCATTAAAAATCATTAAAGAAAATACCGAAAAAATAAATAAGGAAGATAGCCTGCAACGCATAGCCAATATGCCCTTACTAGAAAGAGAAGCTTTTGTAAAAAAATTGGCAAAGCAGCTACGAAAAGCCCAAGGTTTAAAAGAAGAAAATATTCCATCCTACAACCCTGCAATCCAAAATGTTTCAGCAGCAGATTTATTTGCTGGTAATGGAACTGTGGGTGAGTTTTATTTTAATAGTATTGCTTTAAAGTCTAAAGGTGCAAATGAGTTTAAAAGCAGGT
>JAYVRD010000321.1:0-3816 GCA_043776595.1 Chitinophagaceae bacterium
GGCATTTTTTAATACTTCATCTTTAATTACATTGCTTTTATTAGCATAAGTAAACACTCTTTTATTAATGCCCGAAACATAAATGGTTATTTTGTAAATATTCTTTTTTACATCTGGTACAAGGGAAATTGAAGTACGCCAGTTTTCCATGCCATCGCTAGTTAGTACAAAAAAACGTGTGGTATTGATGTTGTAAGATGAATCTATTTTTAAGCCTAATTTATTGGGCAGGTAACTTTTTTTTGTCCATGCTATAATATTTCTATAAAGAGAAGCAGCCTTTTTTTTCTCAACGATTTCGTAGTTTGCTTGAAAAGAAGAAAGTGCAAAAGTATTTATTATGTTACCATTGCTACTTGGCAATACCACTTTACAATTAAAGGAATCTTTTGTAGTAGTAATTTTATCTCCCTTTATGCTTTTAAAATCATTGTAACTATCGGTAATAATTTTTTTGAAAGCAGTAGTATATGCAGCTTCGCTTATAGGCTTTTGTGCAAGGGTGTACAGTGATGTTATTAATAAAACGGAGAGTGCTACTATTTTTTTCATACATTTTATTTATTGCAAGAAACTAAATAAGTTTTCAATAAGCAATACCAGCGTTAAGGTATTTATTTTATTTTTATGCAAGCTATAGAATTTCAATTAAGCTGCGGTTGCGTCGCACATGTTTGGCAATTGAATATCTATGAAGCATTAAAACTGCCTACTATCTGCAACGCAATATTTATTTTGGAACACCCAAATTTTAAGAACTAAGCCATCTTTTAATTCAAACTTCCATTCATCTCCACTATTAGGTGCACCTAACTTTTTAGTAGCCCAATCAACCACTTGTTTAGGTGTGGTGCTTTTGCTAAACTGAAAAATAAATTCGTATACACCATTATTGGCAAACTGGTAGGTTACTTCTTTAATGAGGCCCAAATCGGTAGTTTTTTCTTTTGGATATAAAACCGATTTTGTAATACCCATGCCAGGGCGTAATTTTTTTATTTGTTTCTCCGTCATGCCAATTCTAGGGGCAAAGTTGGGAGGCAAATATTTTTTTTGTAGGGCTGGTTTAATAGTAATTTCTTTTGGCGTATTGGTTGCTTTAAGCGTTGTATCGAACGAATCGAAGTTCATTGTGTTAAATAATGAATCAATCCAATGGTTTATAGTAGTATCTTTTGTTTCTTGGGCTTGTATACCATAGGCTACTGATATAAAACCGAATAGAGCTATTATCTTTTTCATATTTATTTTTATATGCAATAGTATTTTTTATATCACCATTATCTATACCCAACGTTGGGTATTTTGCTTGGCATTATTGTTTTGCTGCTGATAGCCCCGGTTGTAGCGGAAATACTTTTTGTGAGGCACGAACAAAAAGATTGTAGCGAAAAACGGGAGACGAAAGTTGGGTTTTATATTGTAGCTGCTGCTTCACAAAAAAATACCCCACCAAAAATGGTGAGGTAAGTATAATAAGATGCTTGTTTTTTATGCTACGGCTTTCTTTACTAAATCAGCAGCTTCGCTAAGTTGTACAGCACTTTGTACTTTTAATCCACTCTCATCAATTAATTTTTTAGCTTCAATAGCGTTGGTGCCTTGCAGGCGAACGATAATTGGAATTTCAATATTGCCAATTTTGTTGTAAGCCTCTATTACACCAGCAGCTACTCTATCACAACGTACAATGCCACCAAAAATATTTATGAGTATCGCTTTTACGTTAGGGTCTTTCATAATTATTCTAAAGCCTGCTTCTACCGTTTGGGCATTAGCTGTACCACCAACATCTAAAAAGTTGGCAGGTTCTCCACCACTTAGTTTTATCATATCCATGGTAGCCATAGCCAAGCCAGCTCCATTTACCATACAGCCTACGTTGCCATCTAATTTTACAAAGTTTAGGTTGTATTGTCCAGCTTCTACCTCTGTTGGGTCTTCTTCTGTTACATCTCTTAATGCAGCTAAATCTGCATGACGCATTAATGCATTTTCATCTAAGCCCATTTTACAGTCCACTGCAATTATTTTATCATCGCTAGTTTTAAATAAAGGATTTATTTCTAGCATGGCACAGTCTAAACCTACATAGGCGTTGTATAAGTTGGTTACAAATTTTACACAGTTTTTAAAAGCCTCGCCACTTAAGCCAAGGTTAAAAGCTATTTTACGTGCCTGAAAAGCCAATAAGCCACCACTTGGATGTATCCACTCTTTAAAAATTTTCTCTGGAGTATTATGTGCCACTTCTTCAATATCCATTCCACCTTCGGTGCTGTACATAATTACGTTCTCACCTTTAGCACGGTCTAACAAAATTGATAAATAGAACTCTTTAGTAGGGTTAATGCCTGGGTAGTACACATCTTGTGCTATCAATACTTTGCTTACTTTTTTACCAGCTTCTCCAGTTTGAATAGTGACCAAAGTGCCACCCAATATACCTTTAGCGTATTCACTAATTTCTTCTAAACTTTTGGCCACTTTAACGCCGTTAACGCCAGTTTCTTTAACCTTGCCTTTACCACGGCCACCAGCATGAATTTGAGCTTTTATAACCGCAAAGTTGTTGTGGGTTTGGGTTTTTATTTGGCGATAGGCATCTTCGGCAGCCATAACGCTTTCTACAGCAATACCTTCTTGTACAGGTACACCATATTTTTTAAGTAATTCTTTAGCTTGATACTCGTGAAGGTTCATAGTTAAAAATTTGATGGCGAAGATAAGGTTGTAGGGTGTAAATTATTTTTCCGTTTTTCAAAAAAGTTCATATCCAAAATATAGATGTTGCAACATCTAATTTACTATATTTGATTATTAATTAAAACAACAAACATATTTGTATGAAAAAACTTTTTGTAGCTGCCACAGGTGTAGCCATGTTAGTAGGTATTTATTCTTTTAAAAAAGTAGTTGCCCCAGTTACTTTTAATACTACTGCTGAGAGTAAGATAGTATTTGTAGGGTCTAAAAAAGGAGGTTACCATCCGGGTGAATTTTCTCTAAAAAGTGGTTCTGTTAATGTAGATGGAGGTAAACTTACTGGTGGTAAATTTATTATAGATATAGCTGGTGTAAAAGTTACAGATGCCGCTGGCGATAAGTTAGCTGGTCATTTAAAAGGAGGAGACTTTTTTGATGCTGCCAAATACCCAGAGGCAACTTTTGAAATTACAAGTGTAAAATATACAAGCGATGCTACCGCAGATGCCACAGGTAATTTAACTTTAAAAGGTGTAACCCTACCACTTACAATTCCAGTAGTTGTGCGTAATGCAGATGATAGTAAATTTTTTGGTCAAGCTACTTTTAATTTAGATAGAACATTGTTTGGCATTGTATATGGCAAAGGAAATGTAAGTAATGATGTACAAGTGTCTGTGTATTTGTTTGCTACTAAATAATTTATTTTCATCCCCAATAAGTAGAAGCCCTCTTGCTGCACATGGCAAGAGGGCTTTTTTATGCATATTTTTTTGAGCCAGCTTTTGTTGTGCTATTAAACTGCGGTGGCGTCGCACATTTTTGGCTGTGATTCAAGATTGGGCTTTTATAGAAGCGTAGGTAAGAATTCGCACTTGAACAATTTCAAATAAATGAGTCCTTTTCGAATGCGGTAGCCTAGTATTACTCAGCTGTATTAACTTTCAGTTCAACGAAAAAGGCTTGGCGATGTTGGGGGATTAACCAACTGTCTGCCCGGAACTGAAGCTAGATTATACTAGCATGCTTTAATAATTCCGATTGTGTATATTTGTATAAATTTTACAAATGTCCTATCAGATTATTCTCAGTAAAATAGATTTAGACATA
>JAYVRD010000322.1:0-3807 GCA_043776595.1 Chitinophagaceae bacterium
CTGAAGATGGCATAAACATTAATAAGCTAGATAAGGGCTGCTTAATAATAAAGCAAAACACGAACGATGGGTACATAGTTTTAGCTGTAGATAATACCAACAAACAAACTGATGCTCAATATTGGATGAAAGATTTTTTGCAAATTGAACGCCTAGCCAATAACTATCATCATACTAACGATATGCTGAGTATGTGCAAGTTGTTTATTGATAATGAAATGAATGAAAAATTTGACGTAAACAAAACAGAACAAATAGATATGCTAAACCGTAGTATGAACTATTTTAAAACCAAGGAGCAATTTTCTTTTGATGATTTTGCTAAAGAAGTGATTCATCACGATGAAGTGATAGATGCATTTACACAATATAAACAAACTTTTGAAAACGCAAGACATGTGCAGTTAGATGATGCATTCGACATTCATTTATCCGCTGTAAAAAAGCAAGAACGTAATTTTAAAAGTATTTTAAAATTAGATAAGAACTTTCATGTGTATATACATGGGCGTAGAGATTTGATAGAACGTGGTGTAGATGAGTTGAGTGGCAAAAATTATTACAAACTCTTTTTTGATAATGAAGCTTAATTGCATAGCAATGGAAGAAGAAATACCTTTTAACCGAGAAGCGTTGCAAGATTTAGTAACTATAAAAATGCCTTTTGGCAAATACAAGGATTGGGTTATTTGCGATTTGCCTGAGTTTTATTTAGAGTGGTTTGCCCGTAAAGGATTCCCAAAAGGTAAGTTGGGTATGCTTTTAAATACTATGTATGAAATAAACCTAAATGGCTTGAAGTATTTATTAGAACCTTTAAAGAAAAAATAGAACCGTGCTGTGTATTATTTTTGGTTGAATAAAGTTACAACTGTACAAGTGTGCGACGCAACCAAAGCTTAATAGCACTAGAAAAGCTTGCTACAAAAAACTTACAACATAATATGCTGCGATTGTATTTCTTTTCCTAAGAATAAGGCTGCATGCTTATCAAAATCTTCGGCAGAATCGGTGGTGCAATATTGTGTAGTGTTTTGCTGTGTAATGGTATTTTCAATTTCTGGGTGGCGTTGAAGATAGTTTGCCAAACTATTGGCTACTATAGCTCCTTGCGATAAAATTGTAGTGCCTACGGGTGCATACTCTTTTATTTTATCTATAAGCAAAGGGTAGTGTGTGCAAGCCAAAAGCAATGTATCTATTTGAGGTGATTGATGAAGAACGTTTTGTAAATGTTGCTTTACAAAATAATCTGCTCCTTTATTTTGATGTTCATTATTTTCTATTAAAGGCACCCACATAGGGCAGGCTTCTTGAAACACTTTTACCTTAGAAAAAAATTTTTCTATTTCTATAACGTACGATTGAGATTGTACCGTGCCTACTGTACCTAATACACCAATATGTTTGGTTTGAGAGTAGTTACCAACCACTTCGGCAGTGGGTCGTATTACACCTAACACTCTTTTATCATTGCCCAATTGTGGCAAATTGATTTGTTGTATGGTACGTAATGCTTTGGCAGATGCTGTATTGCAAGCCAATATAACCAATGGGCAACCTTGATTAAAAAACCATTGTACGCACTGCCAAGTGTATTGGTACACAGTTTCAAAACTTCTGTTGCCGTAGGGTGCACGTGCATTATCTCCCAAATACAAATAATTGTATTGTGGTAGCTTGGCTGTAATTTCTTTTAAAACAGTTAAGCCGCCATAGCCACTATCAAATATGCCAATGGGTGCTTGCATGCTGGTTGGAATGTTTATATGTTTTTAGCGTATAAATGCTACTTAGTAAAAGTAAATAAGTTTAGGTAAGCTACAGCAACAAAAAAGCTGTTCCTTTAATAGAAACAGCTTTTAAATATTTACAATTTTACTAATTATCCTTTGGACTTTGTTGGTGTTTTTGCTGGTTGTTTGGCTGGTTGTTTAGTTGGAGCTTTTGAAGGCGATTCCACAGCTTGTGTTTGTTGACCACCGCCACCTAACTCTTCTGGCAATGGTATTTTTAAATCTTTGGCTACCAAAGCAAAAATATTATCTACTTTACTACCAGAGCCTACTAATTCAACTGCTGCTGGTTTTAATACTAAATCATACTTTTTTTGTAGTAAAATTTTATTGTAAGATTTTGCAATGGCTTCAAATAGTGGTTGTGATAACTGACCACGTTTTTGCTCACTTTTATTTTCAGAAATTTGCTTCCAGTAAGCCAATTGAAAATAAACCTGCCCACGTTGTTGAGCAATCATGTCTAAAACGTTTTTTGGTTTACTATCTGTTGAATCCTTTCTATAAGTACTATCTAATCTTTTAAATTCAGAAATTAAAAAATCTCTTTCTGCACCTAAAGAGTCTATCTCATACTTTTTTACAATACTATCAAGTGCTGGATATTGTGGCATGGCTTGTACCATTACTTCAAAATCAAACACACCGTATTTGTTTGTTGTTTGTGCCGATGCTGTATTAACTGTAAACATTAGTGCTACAGCTATTGCTATTGAGCATACAATTTTCTTCATTTTTGTTTTTTTATTATTAATTGTTGATTTAAACTAAAATTTTACGCCTAATTCTCTAAGCACTTCATCGCTCTTGTCTAATTTAGGGTCGGCAAATATAACAGTAATCCCTTCACTTTTATCTAGTACAAAATCGTAAGCACGTGCTACTGCCATTTTTTGTACAGCGTTGTACACTCTATCTTGTATTGGCTTTACTATTTTTTGTCTTTCTTTAAACAAATCACCTTCGTAGCCAAAGCGTTTTTTTTGCAAGTCTCTTACTTCCTTTTCTTTATTAAACAATTCCGTCTCTCTTTTCTTCTTTAATTCATCGCTAAGCATAAACTGCTCAGCATCGTAGTCTTTGTACATTTTGTCCAAAGCAGCCTGCTTTTCATCAATTTCTTTCTGCCAGTTTTCGCTTGTGGCTTGTAGTTTTTTATCGGCGTCTTTATACTCGGGTATTTTATCCAAAATATATTTGGTATCAATAATGGCATAACGCTGTGCGTTTACGCTGCATACAGTAAGCATAAGGCCTACGGCAAATAAGAAGATTTTTTTCATACAAAGGTTTTAAAAGTGTGATGAATTTTTTATTCTGGTTCGAAGCCAAGCATGAATGTAAATCTTGCTGCATCCTTAGTACTACCATTGGCTGTAAACCTATCTAATCCTATGCCATAATCGAAACCAAGCAATCCAAACATTGGTAAATAAAAACGCATACCAACACCTACCGAACGACGTAAACGGAATGGATTGTAATCCTTCATGCTATACCAACCATTGGCTGCTTCAAAAAAGCCTAAAGCAAAAATGGTACTACTTGGGTTAAGGCTTATAGGGTAACGTAGCTCCATGGTGTATTTGTTAAAAATGGTAAAGTATTGCGATGCTCCACTTTGGTCGGGGTTAATTCTTGGATTTGAATTTTCGTATACAGGATAGCCACGATGTGCAATAATATCATAACCCAATAATGCAAACTGGTTACTTAAACCGGCATCGCCTACCTGAAATCTTTCAAAAGGTGAAATCTTCAACTCACTATTATACCTTCCCATAAAGCCATACTTGGCAGCCATCTTTAAAACAAACTGTTTGTTACGCTCTGGTCCATGTGGTTTGCCCAAAGCCACATACCACTCACTATTAAAACGCCATTTATGATACTCTACAAATTGATATGGGTTTGATGATGTTGCAATACTGTTATCTATTAAAGAATATGGTGGTGTAAGTTGCAAACTCAGCAATACATTTGAACCCGAACTTGGAAAAATAGGTTGGTT
>JAYVRD010000323.1:0-15074 GCA_043776595.1 Chitinophagaceae bacterium
TTAAGCTGCGGTTGCGTCGCACACGTTTAGCTAAGGATTTCTATTTGGCTTTTTTAAACAGTAAAACAATTAGATGAATTTACGTTTAGATACTACGCTTATTTAAAAAGCTCAATACATTTTCAAAAGATGAAATGTGCGACGCAACCGCTGCTCTATTGAAATACAAATGCTTGCTACAAAAAATATACAATATTCTCATCATTTCTCAGTCTGGCAAACCCCTTCACCTCTATCAGTTCTAATACACTTGCTTGGTTACACCATCTTGTTTTTTAATGAAGTAGAGTTTTTTGTTTTCGTAGTAGTCTGTTATAAAACTAAAGGGTTTTATTTTGATGGGCTGTATATCAAACTCGTTAAAGAGTTTACCATCCTTATCAGAAAGATGTCCCATAAAATCAGTTGGATTTTTTAGAAAAAGCTTAGTAAAGTGGTACATGGTTTCGAAGCCCTTAAATACCCAATCACTTGGCCTTGCAAAATATTTGTCTTTGTATTTGTTGGTTATATATTTACCCATTTTATCTGTTCTAGAAAAATAGTAAGGGGTAGTGTATACAATTTCTAAACCTTTGCCATTGGTACCACTTGGTTTACTTAGGTCTTTTATGCCATCCCATGTAGGCATGCCTATAGCTACTGCTGGGTATCTTTTATAGGTAACTAAACCTTTAACCATACGTATACCAAAGGCTTCGTTTAGTGTGCCACAAATGGCTATGTTTTGTTTGTTACTGTCTAGGTAGCTTACCATTTGTTTATAAGTAAAGCTATCCGTAAGTTCTACTGTTTTATATTTTAAAGGTATAGCTGGTGTGGTTTTGCCCATGTCTCCAAAATAATTTAGCAGCATGTCTTCTACAGCACCTTTGCGTTTAAAATAAACCAAGTTACTAGTGGCATAATATTTTTGAATATGCTTATACACCGCTTCGCAGTGGGTACGTAAGCCTGTATTAATAAGTATAAAATTTGCGTTATCGGTTACGCCACCATCGTTTGGATAGGTAGCAGACACTAAGGGGATGTTTTTAAGTTTGGCAAAGTCTGCCAATAGTTTTACATCGCTTCGGTTATTAAAAGAAGCGATGATGAGAGACATATCATTCCAAATATTTTTTTCTAACACTTGGCTGATGGGTTCACTAGTGCTTTTGCTATCGAAGATAAAAACTTCTACATTGGCATTTTCTTTTTCTAAGCTATCTATAGCCATCATAACCCCATTGTAAAATTCAAGACCGGGTAATATGTTTTTAGATAGAAATTTATTACCCAATTTGTAAGTGTAGTCATTAAATGCAGTATCTATATAAATGGGTGCAAACACAGCTACTTTTACAGTAGGCGTTTGTGCGTTGGTAACAGCAGCAAAAAATATAACCAAGAATGCAACTAAAAATTGTTTCATAAAGTTGTTTTAACGCCCAATAATACAAAAAATAGTGCCATACTTAAACCCTAATGCTTGCAAATGAAAATTATTGGTTGCAAATGAGTGCATCTTGGGTTTTATTCCCACTCTATGGTAGCTGGCGGTTTGCTACTAATATCGTACACCACACGGTTTATACCAGGTACATTATTAATAATCTCGTTAGAAATATCTGCTAAAAATTCATAGGGCAAATGTGCCCAATCTGCAGTCATGCCATCTACACTAGTTACAGCACGTAAGGCTACGGTAAATTCGTATGTTCTTTCGTCGCCCATAACACCAACACTTTTTACTGGCAATAATATAGTGCCTGCCTGCCACACTTTGTTATACAGCCCAGCTGTTTTTAAACCATTAATATAAATAGCATCGGCAGCTTGTAGCATTTGTACTTTTTCTTCAGTGATCTCTCCTAAAATTCTAATCGCCAAGCCTGGCCCAGGAAAAGGATGCCTATTAATCATAGCTGCTGGTATGCCCAATTCTAATCCTACTTTTCTTACTTCATCTTTAAACAAATACCGAAGCGGTTCTACCAAACCTAGCTTCATGGTAGCTGGTAAGCCGCCCACGTTGTGGTGAGATTTTATAGTTGCACTAGGTCCGTGTACGCTCACACTTTCTATCACATCTGGGTAAATTGTTCCTTGTCCTAAAAATTTGGCTTCGCTTACTTTTTTTGCTTCGGTATCAAATACATCAATAAACAGTTTGCCAATTATTTTGCGTTTGGTTTCGGGGTCGGCTTGCCCGGCTAATTCTTTATAAAACAATGCTTTGGCATCTATGCCAGTAACATTTAAATCTAGTTGCTTGTAAGTTTCTAAAACGGTTTCAAATTCACCTTTGCGTAGCACACCATTATCTACAAAAATGCCATGTAATCTTTTCCCAATGGCTTTGCTTATTAGGGTTGCAGCTACTGTACTATCTACGCCACCACTCAAAGCCATAATTACATGTGCATCGCCAATTTGTTTTTTAAGGGCTTCCACCGTTTCGTTTACAAACGATGCTGGTGTCCAGCTTTGCTGGCAACCACATATAGACACTAAGAAATTTTTTATAATCGTTTTACCTTCAGTAGAATGATATACTTCTGGATGAAATTGTAAACCATACAAAGGCTTGCTATAGGTAGTTATTTTTTTAAATGCAGCTATAGGAATACTATCGGTAGTTGCCAAAATTTCAAAACCTGCTGGCAGTGTTACAATGCTATCGCTATGGCTCATCCACACCTGAGAGTTGTTGTTCACATTTTCCAACAAAACATCTTCTTGTTTCTTTTCCAATTTAGCACGTCCGTATTCTCGTTTGTTACTTTTATCTACACGCCCACCAAATTCTTTAGCAGTTAGTTGTGCCCCATAGCAAACGCCCAATACAGGCAGTTGCTCTACCAATGCAGGAATATTTACTGTAGGATTGTTGTCATCATTTACGCTAAAAGGGCTGCCACTTAAAATAATGCCTTTTAAACTATCATCAATTGCAAATGGTTTGTTGTAAGGGATAATTTCGCAATACACATTGGCTTCTCTTATGC
The DNA here is from genome assembly GCA_043776595.1 of Chitinophagaceae bacterium. Taxonomy (GTDB): domain Bacteria; phylum Bacteroidota; class Bacteroidia; order Chitinophagales; family Chitinophagaceae; genus UBA1930. The sequence continues at coordinate 2,991 of JAYVRD010000323.1, forward strand.
AGCGTGCAATTAATTGTGTAAACTGGCTACCAAAATCGAGGATGAGTATTTTTTCCGTCATGCTGGCGAAGGTAACAATGTGCCACCTTAATATAGAAGGAGAAGATATTTTTTTGTTACCAGCAAGGGTATTTCATGGCAGCATCGTTGCGTCGCACACTTCAAGGTTCAGTACTTAGCTGAACAGTTTAAAGTTGAAAATTTTACATTCGTTATCATTAAACTTTCAATTGTACGCCTTAGTATATACTTGGCGTTGTTTTATCTCTTACAATTAAGATGGGGTTTAGAAAAAAAAATTCCCTTCACACCATTTCGTGTAAAGGGAATTAGTAAATTAACATGGTAGCAATTTTTATTGCTTAATCAATTGTCCTCTTATTTCACCACCAGCATAAGTTGTGGTATGTAAGTTTACATAGTACAAGCCTGCCATTAAATCGGCTTCTTGTGTAGCATCTAAAGCTACACTAGTATAGCTAAACGGAGAGGCTAAACCAGTAAAACCAAATATTACACCACCACTTACACCTACTGCACCTTTATGTATATGTCCAGCCGTTGGTGTAAGCCCTGTGTATGTAAGGGAAACAGTAAAAATTTTTGTAGTTGTGTTATAAGTAAGTGTTGCCAAACCAGAAGCTGTAGAAGTATTTGTAGGTACTTCGCTAGCAGCATTGATTGTGGCTTTAAATACTACGTTGGGGTCTGCAACGGTTTCACTTTTTTTACACGATACAATACTTGTAACCATTAATAAAATGGCTAAAAATTGGGTTACTTTTTTCATGAGCAGATGTTTTTAGTTTTTTTGATAGTACAACCATTATTGGTTGCATGTCAAAATACGTAGATTTTGTATGAATGGTTGCCTAATTTTTTAAAATAGCAGTTATGTATATTAAATGTTTAGATTCTTCGATTTAATACTACCTAACGTTAAACAGTATGTTTTTAAAATGATTTTTTGAACTTTCACTTTAGAGTCTCTCTTTAGAGGACTCTGAAGATTTAAAAAACGGAGCTAGATTTTAATCTAATACCCAACAACACCTCAGCGTCCACATCGCCACACTTTACTAAACTTCGTGAGACAATGCGAGGAATAAAACAAAATTTTAACCCAATCCTAACTACAAATTATCACATCCAAAGTCAGGAATTTCGGAGATGGATTGGCTACACATTTCCATTGCATTTTTAATAATGTCTTTTACATTTTTTTTGTAATGTACTAATTGCTGATTATTATTATCAATCCAATTATTAAAATGGTTGGTAAAATTGTCGTCAATATCATCAATGACAGTAACACCCAATTTTTCTAAAGCAGCCGCATTGCACTTTTGTTCATATTGACCCTTTATGGGTATTGCCATAAGTTTTTTTTGTAAATACAATGCTTCTGCAGGTGTTTCAAAACCAGCTCCAGTAATAATCGCATAACAGTTTATTAAACTTGTATTAAAAGTATATTTATCAACCGGTAGTAATGTTATGTTGCCATGCTGCTCTTTTTTTTGTACTTGCCAGCTAAATATTTCAAACTTGTAATTTTTAAATTGGCTAAAGCAAGGTAACAACTTATTGTTGCAGTACGAGGGTAGGTAAACGGTGATGTGCTCTTTATTGGTGGGTTCTGCATTCCAAATTTCATCTTTAATTACTGGGGGTAAAATAAAATCATCATAGCTTTCAAAATGTAGCCCAACATATTTGCTTGCTTTGGCATAATTTTTTAAAATCCATTCGCCCATCAAACTCTTTTGCTTTGGTCTTGGTGTTTTGTTACTTAAAAAACTTGCTTGATGACCAAAGTTTACAGAAGGGATTTTTTTAAATGCACAAGCCAGTGATGTTATACATTCAAAGTCGTTTAGTATTAAATCGTATTTCTCTATGGGTAGCTCTTTTATTTGTTGATAAATACTATAAGGTGTAATTTGTTTTATTGTTTTTGCAAAATTTAAACTGCCATTGCAGGTATAAAATAAACTTAGTCCCTTGCTTCTATAAACAACAGGGCCATTTAGTTGTAAAGTGCTATTACTACCGCTTAAAAAAATATCTACTTCGGCATACTGTTGTAGGTAAGGTAGAATTTCCATGGCTCTGCTTATATGCCCATTGCCTGTGGCTTGTACTGCATAAAATATTTTCATGGTTATACAATTAGAGAGTTGATATAAAAATTAATTTCTTCGGATACTACATTAAGCGTTGGGCGTTGTTTGCTTATGGCTTCTATGGGCATTATTGTTTCATCGTATTGGTAAATGCTCCATTGTTTATTAGTGTATTCTAATGCCGTGAGGTTTTCAATCCAATCGCCACTGTTTAGGTAAGTAACTTTTCCGTTGGCGGTTTCTATTTCTCTTTTTTCTGGCTGATGTATATGACCACAAATAACATAGTCGAATTTTTTGGCAATGGCAAGCTCGGCTACGGTTGTTTCAAAATTGTTGATGTAGGTAATGGCTTTTTTTACACCATTTTTAACTTTTTTAGAAAGAGAAATTTTTTCGCCACCACAAGATTTGGAAATAAAATTTACAAATCGATTGAGTAGTATCAGTAGGTCGTAGCCATGACCACCTAACTTAGCTAAAATTTTAGCACTGCCTTTGGTAGTATTATCAAACACATCTCCATGAAAAACCCAAATGGTTTTGCCATCAATTTCTAGTAAAAATTTATCGGCTAAAATAAAATTGCCTAAACTTAAATCGGAGTAACGGCGAAGGGCTTCATCGTGATTGCCAGTAATGTAAATAACCCTAGTGCCTTTGGTTACAAAACTCAAAATTTCTTTTATCACACTCATGTGTGCCAAAGGGAAATAGCGTTTGCTAAACTGCCAGCCATCTATAATATCTCCATTAAGTATTAAAACCTGTGGCGAAATACTTTTGAGGTAAGAGAGTAACTCGGTGGCATGGCAACCAAACGTACCTAAATGCACGTCGGATATTACGGCTACATCTACTGATCGTCTTTGCATATTATTGGTTTTCCAAAATTTGAAAAACCAGTTTACGCCACCATTAAGTAGTAGTTAAGAAATTGTAAGTTGAGTGTTATGTAATTATTATGGGGTAATACTTATGTTTGCTTAATTGATATTCTACAGCTAAAAATGTGCGACGCAACCGAAGCTAGATTGAAATACTAAAGTTGGTAAACAAAAAATCGCAGCGTCCACGCAACGCAGTTTACAAAGCTTAGTGAGACACTGCGGAAAATAAAAATAGCGAATGAAAACTCATTCGCTACTTAATTTTTATGATACAATTTTTATTTATCTCTGCCTCTCAATTGCGAGTGAACAAACAAACTGGTGATACTTTTATTTTCGTAGGCATTGCGTATGGCAATGGCAAACAAATCGGCTACAGAAATCACTTTTATCTTTCTTGATTCAGATTTTAAAGGGATAGTATCGCAAACCACCAACTCCTCTAAAACACTATTTTCAATATTTTCGTATGCATTGCCACTAAGCACAGGATGGGTACAAAATGCTCGTACTGTTCTTGCACCTTTTTCTTTTAATAAGCCAGCAGCTTTGGCAAGTGTACCACCCGTATCGCAAATATCATCTATCAAAACAATGTCTCTGTCCTTTACATCACCAATAACTACCATGCTGGCAATTTCATTGGCACGTTTGCGGTGTTTATCGCAAATAACCATTTCGGCATTAAAATAACTGGCAACTTCTCTTACCCTGTTGGTGCTGCCAACATCGGGTGCTGCAAAAGTAAGATTGGCAAGTTTTAGTTGCTCTATATAAGGAATGAAAATGGCAGAGCTATCTAAATGATCTACCGGTATTTCAAAAAATGCTTGAATTTGTGGAGCGTGCAAATCCATGGTAATAACTCTATTGGCACCTGATGCTTGTAATAATGTAGCTACTAATTTACTACCAATGGCTACACGTGGTTTGTCTTTTCTATCCTGCCTTGCAAAACCATAATATGGCATTACTGCAATTATTTTATAAGCACTAGCACGTTTGGCTGCATCAATCATTAGCAACAGCTCCATCAAGTTTTCTGTTGGGGCAAAAGTGCTGGCTATTAAAAAAACATAATCTCCCCGTATGCTTTCTAAAAAAATGGGCTGAAATTCGCCATCACTAAACTTTTGAATATTCACCTTGCCCAATGGTGCACCAAAACGCTGGGCAATTTTTTCGGCTAACTTTTGTGAGCCTGTTCCGGAAAATATTTTTACAGATGGGTTCATAATATTACCTATTGGGGCGAAGATATGTTTCTGACTTCACCCATTAAAAAATGATTACACTAAAAATATTAGGTTGTGGATTTTTATAGGAAAGATTGACTTGGTAATTAGAAAATTTGTACTTTAACTAACTTAATTTATAATATATGGCTGGAATAAAAGATTGGAGCAACGACGATAGACCGAGAGAAAAATTAATGCTAAAAGGTATCGATGCACTTAGTAACTCTGAATTATTGGCTATACTTATAAATAATGGAACAAGAGATAAAACAGCTGTAGACCTTGCTAAAGATTTATTGGCGGCAGTTGGCAACGATTTGCAAAGGCTGGGTAAACTTTCGGTAAAAGATATTCAAAACCTAAAAATAAAAGGTTTAGGTGAAGCAAAGGCAATAAGCATTGCTGCTGCATTAGAGCTAGGCATACGAAGAGATGCTACAGAAAAACAAATGGACAAACTGCTTAAAAGTAAAGACATAGCAGAATACCTAAAAGCCAAACTTCAATACAAAAAACATGAAGTTTTTGTAGTTGTTTTTTTAAATAGGGCTAATGTGGTATTGCATTATGAAATAATTAGTGAAGGAGGAATAACTGGTACGGTAGCTGACCCAAGAATTATTTTAAAGAAAGCTTTAGAGTACAATGCGGTTAGTATTATTTTATCTCACAACCATCCCAGTGGAAATTTAAAACCCAGCCGAGAAGATGAATACTTAACAGCCAAAATAAAAGAGGCTGCCAGATATTTAGACATTGTAGTAATGGATCACATTATTGTAAGTGATGAGGGTTATTTTAGCTTTGCCGATGAAGGTCTTATGTAGCTATTAAAAAGCTTTTTTAATTGCAATAAAAAGTATGATGGTAATGCCTATCCACACGTAAACAAAAATATTTATTAGGTTACTATACTTCATAAATCTATACTTGCGACTGCTAGATGTATGATTTTTTTCATCTTCGGTATACCACTTAAAAAAGGTAAATAGCGTCTCAAATCCATTCATGCCTTTTATACCAAATGCTAAAAAAAATTTTAGAATGATAGCCAAAACCCCCAACACATGTAGCTTTAAAATGTGCTGTTGAAAAAACTCAATAAAAGCATCAATCATAACTGTTAGTTTTCTTTTTTCTAAAATGCTTTTACAATGGGGCTGTATAAACTTCAAATATAGCCGATTTTTCATCTTCTGTCATTTATCTTTGCATCAATTATGAAGCATATTCGGAATTTTTGCATTATTGCACACATAGATCATGGTAAGAGTACATTGGCAGATAGATTACTTGAACACACACATACAATTGGCGAAAGAGACATGCAAGCCCAAGTGTTGGATGACATGGACTTAGAACGTGAAAAAGGCATTACCATTAAAAGTCATGCTATACAAGTAAGTTACCATTTTGAAGGACAAGATTATATTCTAAACCTTATTGACACACCTGGCCACGTAGATTTTAGTTACGAAGTAAGCCGAGCCTTAGCAGCCTGCGAAGGTGCATTGCTGTTGGTAGATGCCAGCCAAGGCATACAAGCACAAACAATAAGTAACCTATACTTGGCTTTAGAAAACGATTTAGAAATCATTCCCGTTATCAACAAAATTGATATGGATGGAGCAATGATACCTGAAGTAACCGACCAAATTGTGGATTTGATTGGCTGTAAGCCAGAAACTATTTTACTAGCTAGTGGCAAAAGTGGTATTGGTATTGAAGAAATTTTACAAGCTATTGTAAAACGAATTCCACCACCAGAAGGGAGCAGAGAAGCCCCTTTGCAAGCCCTTATTTTCGATAGTGTATTCAATAGCTTTAGGGGAATTATTATTTACTACAAGATAATGAATGGCGTTTTACGCAGAAACGATAAAATACAATTTATTAGTACTGGACAAAACTACGATGCCACAGAAATTGGTATTTTAAAACTAGGTATGGAGGCCAAGCAAGAAGTAAGCTGTGGCGATGTAGGCTATATTATTACAGGTATAAAAAACGCCAAAGAAGTAAAAGTAGGCGATACTATTACCCTTGCCAATAACCCAGGTGAAATGATTAATGGCTTTGCCGATGTGAAGCCAATGGTTTTTGCTGGCATCTTTCCTGTAGAAACAGATGCCTTTGAAGAGTTGAGAGATTGCATGGAAAAATTGCAGCTTAACGATGCATCCTTAACTTTTGAATTAGAAACTTCTCAAGCATTGGGTTTTGGTTTCCGTTGCGGTTTTCTTGGTTTGCTGCACATGGAAATTATACAAGAGCGTTTAGAACGAGAGTTTAACCAAACTGTTATTACCACAGTACCTAACGTGAGTTTTATAGCATATACAAGTAAAGGGGAAAAGTTAGATGTTCACAACCCAGCAGAAATGCCTGACCCAACAAAATTGGATAGAATAGAAGAACCTTTTATTAGAGCACAAATAATTACGCAAAGCGAATACATTGGTAATATCATGACACTTTGCTTGGGCAAACGTGGCAACCTCATTAACCAATCTTACATTACGCCCACACGTGTAGAATTAATTTTTGAAATGCCATTAACTGAAATAGTTTTTGACTTTTACGATAAACTAAAAAGCCAAACTCGTGGCTATGCTTCGTTTGATTATAGCCCAATAGGTTATAGAGATGCAGATATTGTACGCATGGATATTTTATTAAACGGAGAAAAGGTAGATGCTTTGGGTTCATTAATTCATCGCAGCCGTTCACAAGATTTTGGGCGTAAACTTTGCGAAAAATTAAAAGAACTTTTAACCAAACAACAATTTCAAATTGCCATACAAGCAGCTATTGGTGCTAAAGTTATTGCTAGAGAAAATATTAGTGCCATGCGTAAAGACGTTACTGCCAAATGTTATGGAGGCGATATAAGTCGTAAACGCAAGTTGTTAGAAAAACAAAAAGAAGGTAAAAAGAGAATGAGGCAAATAGGCAATGTAGAAGTACCACAAGAAGCTTTTTTAGCTGTGCTGAAGTTGGATTAATTAGTGTCAAACACTTACCTTATTTTTTCTTTGTTAGCCAGCTACAGTACAAAAATTAAGCTTCAGTTGCGTCGCACATGTTAAGCTGTAGAATAAGAATTGAGCTTTTAACATATAGTAAAAGCAGGGGTTGTTTTTCATTTACGCTTCAATAAAAGCTAAATAGCACTACATAAGCCAAACATGGGCGACGCCACCACTGCCACATATATATTCTAAAGCTAGTAACAAAATGAAAAAAGAAATTACAATAGTTGGTGCTGGACTTGTAGGCTCTTTGTTAGGTATTTACTTAGCTAAGCGTGGACACAAAATAAAAATTTACGAACGTCGTGGCGATATGCGTTTAGAGCAAATGAGTGCTGGTCGTTCTATCAATTTGGCATTGAGCGATCGAGGCTTACTGGCTTTAGAAAAAATTGGGTTGGCAGATGAAATAAAATCAATTTGTATACCCATGCATTGCCGATATATTCACAATGCCAATGGTACACATGTAACCCAACCTTATGGCAAAGAAGGGCAGTTTATCAACTCTGTATCTAGGGCTACCTTAAACATGAAGTTGATGGATTTAGCGGAGCAACATGGCATAGAAATTTACTTCAATCAAAAATGTATAGGAGTAGATTGGAACAAAAATGAAATTACTTTTGAAAATTCCCATCAACAATTATCAACTATCAACTTTCAACTTCTCTTTGGTAGTGATGGTTCTTTTTCAGCAGCACGTTTACAGCATCAACTACAGCATAATAAATTTGATTACCACCAACATTATATAGATTGTGGCTACAAAGAATTGACTATACCACCAACCTCAAATGGAGATTTTGCTTTAGAGGTAAATGCCTTACACATATGGCCACGTAAGGATTACATGATGATTGGCTTGCCTAATTTGGATAAAACTTTTACTTGTACTTTGTTTTTTCCTTTTGAAGGCGAAATGTCTTTTGCCAAGTTGGATACTAAAGAAAAAGTAAAATCTTTTTTTGAAAATACTTTTCCTGATGCCATTCAATTAATGCCCAATTATGTGGAGGAATTTTTTGCCAATCCAACATCATCATTGGTTACTATAAAATGTTTCCCTTGGGTACGAGAAGATAAGTTTGCATTGATTGGTGATGCTGCCCATGCCATTGTTCCATTTTTTGGGCAAGGCATGAATTGTGGTTTTGAAGACTGCCGAATTTTAGATGAATTGATAGATACCCACGACAATGATTGGATAAAAATTTTAGAAGCCTATCAAATGCTTCGCAAGCCCGATGCTGATGCTATTGCAGATTTGGCAGTCAATAATTTTATTGAAATGCGTGAAAGAACTGCCGATCTGAAATTTCTTTTACAGAAAAAAATTGAAGCCCGTCTACACGATAAATATCCTGAGCAATGGGTTCCAGCTTACAGCCAAGTAACGTTTAGCCCACATATACGCTACAGCGAAGCCCTACAACGTGGTCAAAAACAAGAAGCTATTATGCAAAACATTATGCAGCTGCCCAACATAGAAAATAATTGGGAAAGCGATGAAATAGTCCAAAAAATTTTAGGTCAATTATAATTTCATTCTAGCAATCTAAAATGCAGGAAGCAAGGTTGCTTTTACTTACTGATATGCTTCGTAGTAATTCCACATAATGTTAAACACTTTTTCTTTTAAAGCCACTGCTGTCAAATCATCTGTTTCAATTGCAGGTAGAAAGTGCATTTCTAATTTGCCAGGCATTAGGTAAAATGGCTTATTGATGGGAAGTACATTTTTTGTATTAAATAGTATGGCAGGTATAACTGCTTTTTTGCTGTCAACTGCTAATTTAAAAGCACCATCATAAAACTTTTTTAAAGGCTCGTTGGTTTTGTTTCTTGTTCCTTCTGGGTATATACTCATGTGCATACCTTGGGCTAATGTAGCTTTCATGGCACGATAGCTTTGTTTACGGCTTTGGTCATTATTTCTATCTACTAATACACTGCCTCTGGCATAATACCAGCCAAACAATGGCACTTTGGTAAACGATTTTTTAGCAATGGTTTTATTAGCCCCAGGTATAAATGGACAAGAAAGTGGAATATCCATCAACGAATTATGGTTGCAGGTTACAATATAGGTTTCATCTTTTTTAAAATTTTCCAATCCACGCACACGAAAGGGGCAAGCAATTAAAAACAGCCAAACCCGCATCCAATATTTTGATATAAGTATAAAAGCATACTGCCCTTTTTTACCAGGTATAACGTAAGTAAGCATGGAGGGTAAAAAAATAATTAAGAAAGTAGCAGCAAAGGATAGTATGCCCCATAATGCCCAAACTCGTCCAAAAATTTCTTTTACAATTTTCATTCTTTTACAATTTTATTATTTAGCCAACATTCCAATCTATTGGTTGGCTGCCCTGTGCCATTAATAATTCGTTTGTTCTGCTAAAATGTTTGCAGCCCCAAAAACCATTGTGTGCACTTAATGGCGATGGGTGTGCAGCTTTTAAAACATGATGTTTCAATTCATCAATTAAAATTTGTTTGTCTTGTGCAAATCTGCCCCATAATAAAAATACAACCCCTTTTTTTTCTTCGGATATTTTTCTAATAACTGCATCACTAAAATCCATCCAACCAATTTTTGCATGGCTGGCAGCTTCGTTTGCACGAACAGTAAGTACTGCATTTAATAACAATACACCTTGCTCCGCCCACTTAGTAAGATTGCCAGTTTTAGGTATGGGCATTCCAATATCGTTTTTTAATTCTTTATACATATTTTGTAATGATGGGGGTGGAGGTACGCCATCAGGTACAGAAAAACTTAAACCCATGGCTTGTCCTGCTCCATGATAGGGATCTTGTCCCAATATCACTACTTTAACTTTATCAAAAGGTGTTTTATCAAACGCATTAAAAATAAGTGAGCCTTGCGGATAGATAATTTTGCCAGTAGCCTTTTCGGTTTTAAGATGCAATGCTATTTGCTGAAAATAGGGTTTGGTAAATTCCTGTTTCAGTGCCTCCTTCCAGCTATCTTCTATTTTTACATCCATACTTTATTTTAAAGAACGAATGTAAGCAAAACAAAAAAGCCTCACAATTTGTGAAGCTTCTTAGTGATCCGGATTGGATTCGAACCAATGGCCCTCATCTTAGAAGGATGACGCTCTATCCAGCTGAGCTACCGAACCTAAGGGGCTGCAAAATAAATGAAAAAACAAAGACGAAGCAAAATTAAAGCGAGCATTTCTATTATTAAAACAAATTACCTTGCCGCTTTAATAATTAGCCGCATGTCTTCTATTTTTTATTACGGATCAGAACATTTAACTGTACCAATTGCTTTGTCCATTGCCAAAGGCACAACCAAAGCTGTTTTAAATAAGCAAACAATAGAAAAAATTGTAGCTAGCGAGCAACGTGTACAGCAAATTGTAGCAGATAAACGCACTGTATATGGCATCAACACTGGCTTTGGTATTTTGGCAAATACCAGCATTTCTGTAGAAGATACCATTACCCTTCAACATAAAATTTTACAAAGCCATAGTGTAGGTGTAGGTAATCCGATACCTAGAGAAGTTGCTAAGTTGATGCTCATTACCAAAGTACATGCATTGGCAAAGGGATATAGTGGTGTACAAATAGAAACTTTAAATAGAATTACCTGGCATATTGATAACGATATTATTCCTGTTGTACCAGAAAAAGGAAGTGTTGGTGCAAGTGGAGATTTAGCCCCATTGGCACATTTATTTTTACCCTTAATTGGCTTAGGCGAATGTTATTATAAAGGAGAAAAAAAAATAACTGCCGAAGTATTGCAAGCAGAAAATGTGCAGCCCTTACAACTTGGACCGAAAGAAGGTTTGGCTTTGATTAATGGAACCCAATTTATTCTTTCGTTTGCAGTAAAAGCAGTGCAACGTATGCACAACTGCTTAGAAGCAGCCGATATTATTGGAGCTATGAGTTTAGAAGCCCTCACAGGTACTAAAGCACCTTTTGACGAACGCTTGCACAACTTACGCCCTTATGCTGGTAGTAAATTAGTAGCTCAACGTTTGCGTTTACTACTCAATAATTCAGCTATTATGAAAAGCCATGTAGATTGTGGCAGGGTGCAAGATCCTTATAGTTTACGTTGTATGCCACAAGTACATGGAGCAAGCCGCAATGCTTGGTTGCATTTAAAAGAACTTACTGAAATAGAATTAAACTCAGTAACCGACAACCCTATTATTTTTAGTGCCAACGATACCATAAGTGGTGGTAATTTTCATGGGCAACCATTGGCTTTGCCTTTAGATTATGCATGTTTTGCTGCTGCCGAAATTGGCAATATAAGCGATAGACGATGCTACCTTTTGCTAGAAGGCAAATGGGGCCTACCCGTTTTGCTAATGAACAATGTAGGGTTAAACAGTGGTTTTATGATACCACAATACACTACAGCAGCTTTGGTTACAGAGAATAAAACATTGTGTTACCCAGCAAGTGCCGATAGCATACCCACTAGTTTGGGGCAAGAAGACCATGTAAGTATGGGAAGCATAAGTGGTAGAAAATTAAACCAAGTATTAGACAATCTTGAATTTATTTTAGCCATAGAATTAATGAGTGCTTGCCAAGCCATAGAATTTAGAAGCCCACTAAAAAGCAGCGAAATTTTAGAAGTAGCACACGATTATGTACGCCAGTTTGTTGGCTTTGCCGAAGAAGACAGAATTTTTGCAAACGACATCAACAAAGTAGCAGGAATAATAAAAGATTTTTCTTTTGTAGGAACTGTAAATGTGTTTGCTAAATCAAAAGGTATAGCGTTGAATAATGG
>JAYVRD010000324.1:0-15070 GCA_043776595.1 Chitinophagaceae bacterium
TCCTGCAAATTGACTTTGCCAAAAATGGTGGTAGTCTGTCCCAAAATTTGAGTTGGCAAGTGTCAGCGACAAAATTGTACAACCGATTAAAATCAGTCCGCCTGCTTTTTCACTGTCAAAGAAATCTTTAAATAATTTGGTTATTGTCATTTTGTTTTGTCTGTCTGCCGATGTTAGCAGGCTGTTCAATAGGGTTGCAGGTAACGCGTAAATTTATGCTATTAAACGCAATCAATGAAAAAAAAGCATTATTGAAAATCAATGTTTTAATATTGCGTTTTTTATATTGTTATTAGGACAATCCATTCTACCACTCAACCTGTTCTGTAGTTGGTTGGTGTTCTTCGCTTGGGTCTTCGCCAAAGGTTGGGTGTTTTGCACCAACATTATATTGGCTTCTTCACGTCTACTTTTTTTTACCAGTAAAATTCTCTAAACTCAAATATTACTAACCAGTTTAACACGTGCCCTTCGGCATAGTTCAGGATAAACTTGCAACCGCTGCTTAATTTATATGCAACTGCTGGCTACAAAAAACCTACAGCTTTACTATCCTTATTGTTTTCTTTTCGGTACTGCCTATGTATTGTATGGTGTATGCACCTACCGATAGTTTGTAAGCAGTTTTAAAGTTGATGTTGTAAATGTTGTTTTGTGTTACTGTCATTTCTATTTTTTCTATTAGCTTGCCTGTAATATCTACCAAGCGTAGGGCTATGCTTGCAGTTTCTGGGGCTTTTAAATAACAAGTAAGTGTTTTGTTGAATGGCGTAGGATAGGCTACTAACCAATCTTTTAATGGTGGTGTAGTAACTACTTTTGTAAGGGTGATGCTTCTTGATTTATTAGCATCGGTATATTTAATTGTATACACTCCACCTGGCAAATTATCTAATGCAGTAAACGTATAATTATATACTTCTTCTAATTCGGTAGTAATGTTTTTGGTAGCTACTACTACATTGCTTGCATTAATAACTTCTAGCATGGCATTACCATCTAACTGACCAATAAGCTGTACATCTATTTTATTGGTAAAAGGGTTTGGGGTAGCCCATAACCATTCGTTGCCATAGAGTGCAATATTTTGATCTTTTTTTAAAAGCCGATAAGCAGTTTTAAAATTAGGTATGCCATAACCAATTCTATCGTTTGGCGTGGCATAGCTATGGCAGCTTTTATAAACTGCATCTAAAATTTTCATATTGTTATACTGAGGGAAAGCCTGCCACAAACAAGCTACCAAGCCAGCCACATTGGGATTAGAGTAGGATGTGCCACTACCACTAAAAGTAGTATTGCCTGTATTGGCTACAATAGTGCCTGCCCCTACGGATGCTATGTTTGGTTTTATTTTACCAGTAAATCCATAGCTACTAAAACCTGCAACAACGCCACTTGTGTTTACTGCACCTACACTGCAAACACTATCTGCATCTGCCGGAAAGCCAATGTATTTCCAAGAATTGCCACCATCGTTGCCAGCACTGTTCATAATAATCAATCCTTTTTTGGCAGCTAGGCTTGCACCCTGTGTTACTGTTGCAATATTTTTATAAAATTGGGCATAGGTGTGGTTAAAACTTACATCGTCAAAATCTGTATAGCCTAGTGATGATGAAATTAAATCTACACCACAACTATCAGCAAACTCTGCACCTACTACCCAGTTAAATTCCTCAATTGGGTATTCGGTAGCTGCGTTTTCAGTTCTAATAATCCAGTAGTTGGCTTTGGGCGATGTACCCACCATTGTTCCAGGTTTATTGGCAGCCATGGTACTCCAACATTGCATGCCATGAGCATCGTCTTCGTTTACGCTATTATCAAAAGCTACAAAATCTCTTTCTCCCAATACTTGATTGTTGTTTCGTACACTATCAAAAACACTAAGGGTTTTGTAAGTGCTAAAGCCAGCATCTAAAACGGCTATCATCATGCCCTGCCCACTAAAACCTTTGTTGTGCAAAAACTCCCCTTCGTGTATATGCACTTGTGCGTAGTTATTACCATAATTATAAATATCTGCAGTAGTACGTTGTTGTAAAAGTTGGTTGGGGTCTATGGGCTCTAACTTTTCTACAAACTTATCTCTAGGCGTTTGTGCAATGCGGTAGCCAATGCCTTGAACTTTTTTTACAAATGGCAGTGCTTGAATTTTATTAATTGTGTTTACATCTGTACACTGAATAAGAATTTGATTGAGCCATTTGCTTTTACTTAAAACAGTTAAAGGTCCTTTGCTTACCACCGAATCGATGTAGCGTTGGGTTATCGGTAAATCTGTACTATCTACTGCAATATTATATTTTGTTCTGCGGGTTACCGCTTTTGTAGTAAGGTAAGCCGCAGGATTAGTAATGCTAAAACTGTTGTTTTGTTTATTGGTAAATTGTACAATGAGTTTGGGATACTGAGCCTTAGCCTGAGACATGGAAAGAATAAGTACAAAAAAGAGTATTGCTTTTTTCATCTAAATGTATTTTCAAATTCAAAGCTAAGGAAAAATGGGGTAGGAGTTTTTTATGAAGCAAGCTGAGGAATAAGCATTAGGCAGCGGTGGCGTCGCACATGTTTAGCTTTGGAATAATAATTTGGCCTTTATAGAAGCGTACAATAAAATGTTTGCATTCATTTTTAACTTAATGCCCATTTTTAGCAAGCAATGTTAGCAGAATATTAGGTAGTAAATTTTCACTACCATCCTACACTTTTATAAAAGCGACATAGCACTACTTAGTTTAAAATGTGCGACGCCACCGCTGCTCAATAGCACTACAAAAGCTGGCTTCAAAAAAAATATTTTTTCTCATTCTTAAAATCTTTTTATCTTCTCGCCATAAAACTATTGCTGTATGATTAAATTTAATGACATTAAAATTGGAGATTTTGTAATGGGTGAATATGATGGTAAAATGTGGGAAGGTGAAGTAACCCGACTAAATGGTGATGAAAAGCAAGTGGGTGTAACCACCGAAGTACAAGAGTTTTACTTTGCACCAGAGAATTTGCATCCTATCCCTTTAAACGAAGAGCAGCTGCTTAAACTTAGCTTTACCAAGCAAGAAAATGGCGATAGTACCAAGTACATGAAAGGCTCGTTTAGAATTGTAGTGCCTAATACTGGAGATTTTACCCACCTTGAAATGTGGTATAGAGAAGACAAACGCCACAACCCAAATGTGCACTATGTGCATCAATTACAAAACGCTTATTTGGATATGACCAAAATACATTTAACAAGAAACTCAATGTAGTTTTTGGTGTTTATTATAAATACACAATCATTTCTTTACAATGGATAGCTTTGCAGTTATCCATTTTTAGTTGGCACGATACATAAGCGTATGAAACTTCAATTGTTGGGTATAGTAATGTTTTTATTGATAAACAGTGGTTGGTCTCAAACCGATACTGCTTTTTGGTTTGTAGCCCCCGAGGTTACTTATAACAATGGCAATATACATGGCGATAGACCTATTTACTTACGCTTTACTGCTTTAAACCAAGATGCCAATATTACCATAAGCCAACCTGCGAATGCAGCATTTACAAACATTACCTTGTTGGTTGTTGCTAATACATCTTCCACAATAGACCTCACATCTAACATAGATATTATTGAAAACAAACCAGCCGATTTGGTTTTAAATTATGGCTTACTCATTCGTTCATCGGCATTTGTAACAGCTTATTATGAGGAAGCATCTGTAAATAATCCCGAAATTTTTGCGTTGAAAGGAAGAAATGCATTAGGGAATAGTTTCTTTATTCCGGCTCAAAATTTAATGAATAATACCCCAGCGTTTACACCAACTTCTAGTTCCTCTTTTGATATTGTAGCAACAGAAGATAATACTGATGTAACTATAACCCCATCGCAAAATATTGTTGGTCATGGTGCTGGTATAACCTTTAGTGTAACTCTAAACAAAGGGCAAACATATTCTGCCACAGCCATTGGTGCTAGTGATGTACAGCATTTAATGGGTAGTACAGTTACTGCTACCAAACCCATTGCCATAACAATAAAAGATGATTCTATTGGTGGTGGGGGTTATGCTGGTTGTTTAGATTTGGCTGGCGACCAAATAGTACCCTTGGCTTTAGTAGGTACAAAGTATATTAGCTTACCAGGGTATCTCAATAACCCTAATTCTCAACCAACCGATCATGTTTTTATTTTAGCTACTAGTGATAATACCATTGTAACCATAAATGGTGCTGTAGTAGCCACTTTAAACAAAGGGCAAACGTATAGGCAGGGCTCTTACAACGAAGTATTTTATATTGAAACCACTAAGCCAGTGTACGTATTGCACTTATCTGGTTTTGGCTGCGAAGTTGGTCATGCTCTTTTACCACAGTTAGATTGTTCAGGTTCACGCACAGTAGGGTTTACAAGGTCTGTTACCTCTCCTTTGTATGTAAATATTTTAGTGCAAAGTGGGGGAGAAGGTGATTTTACTTTTAATGGTAATACAAGTGTAATTACTGCTGTTCAATTTACTACTGTACCATTTTCCAATGGTGCTTGGAAGTATGCACGTATTCAACTTTCTGCCAACGATTTGGCTGCTGGTAATGCTGCTATTGTAAAAAATACAAGCACTGATTTTCATTTGAGTATTATTCATGGCGATGCAGCCTCTGGTTGTAGATATGGATACTTTTCTGGCTTTAATAAGTTTGATGCTGTAAGTTTCAGTAATATTACAAATAACAATCCTGGCTGTAGTGGCGATACCTTAAAACTATACTGCGATGTAGGTGCAACCGGGGGGATACAATTTTCTTGGGTAGGCCCAAATGGTTTTACAAGCAATTTGCAAAACCCTTTTATTCCTAATATACAAACTAATAATAGTGGCACTTATACAATAACAGCCACCAAGCCAAACTGTAATACAGTTGTTGCTAGTACTAGTGTATCCATTTTTCAAAAACCAAACATTAACATTAGCAGCAATAGCCCTCTTTGCGAAGGACTATCTTTAGCTTTAATGGCTAATGCTGTATTGCCAGCCACTACCTATCAATGGATAGGACCTAATAATTATAGTAGTACTACATTAACTAATTCTTTGACTAATACAGTTTCTAGCATGAGTGGCACTTACATTCTTACTTCTTCCACAAATGGTTGTAAAGATGTGGATAGTATAACAGTTGTAATCAGCCCAAAACCATCAGCATTGATTACTTCAACATTACCATCTTGCAGATTTAGCACATTGCAATTGAGTAATAATAATACGCTAACCAATGCTATCTATCAATGGAGTCATGCAAATGGTTTTAATAGCACCATGCAAAATGTTATCATCAACAATTATGACTACAACGATACGGGTAAATATTATTTAACTGTATCAGCAAATGGCTGCACAGCAAAAGATAGTATCATAGCTACCCTAAAAGAAAGCCCTATTATTCAGTTTTTACCTGTTACAGGTATTTGTCAAGAAAAAGATGGAATTCAATTATTGGCAAATGAAACATCAGGCCTATTGGGTGTTGGTAGTTTTTCAGGCAGTGGTGTTAGTACAAGTGGCTTTTTCAATCCTAAAAATGCAAATATCGGTAGCCAATTAATTAGGTACAATTATGTAGCAACGAATGGTTGTATTGCTTTTAAGGAACAGCCTATTACTGTGTATTCAACTCCAACTGTAGATGCTGGTACCGATAAAACCATCTTACAGGGTGGCAGTACCAGTTTAAACGCATCAGTTAGTAGTAGTCAACACATGTTGTCTTGGATGCCAACTATAGGTTTGGATAATCCTCAAGTGCTAAACCCAATAGCAAGCCCAGCCAAAAGCCAAATGTATCAACTAGGAGTTACTTCGGTAGATGGTTGCTACAATGTAGATAGCGTTTTTGTAAGGGTATTGCAAGGCATTAAAATACCAAATGCTTTTTCGCCCAATGGCGATAATATAAATGATGTATGGAATATTGATGGACTATCCAACTTTTCTAATTGCGAATTGACGATATTTAATAGATATGGAGCAAAGGTTTATGAAAGTAAAGGATATGTAAAGCCGTGGAATGGAATGCACAAAGCCAATCCGTTACCAGCCGGTACTTATTACTATTTAATTTACCTAAATGATGGTTTTAGAAGCCAACCAATGGCTGGTTGGCTAAGTATTTTGAGATAAGTGACATAGTTTTCCACTTTTTTTAGAATTTTTTCCACTAAGTTTTCATATTTCGGATGTTGACTCCTATCTTCGCAGCCCGAAAAAATTATGTCGAAACAACAGCTAATTAAACAAGATGGAGTAATCCTAGAAGCGTTGAGCAACGCCATGTTCAGAGTGAAGCTGGAAAATGGACACGAAATTTTGGCCACTATTTCAGGTAAAATGAGAATGCACTACATTAGAATTTTGCCTGGTGATAAAGTAGGAGTTGAAATTAGTCCCTATGATTTGAGCAGAGGAAGAATCAATTTTAGGTATAAATAACAAGCTAAAGCTAAAAAACAGGTTATGAAAGTTAGAGCATCAATCAAAAAACGCAGTGTTGACTGTAAGATTGTTAAACGTGGAGGCAAACTCTATGTGATTAACAAAAAGAATCCTCGTTTTAAACAGAGACAAGGATAGTCAAACCATTCAAAATTTTAAATTAGAAACTAATAATTATGGCACGTATTGCCGGTATAGATTTACCCAAAAACAAAAGAGGCGAAATAGGTCTTACTTATATTTATGGTATTGGTCGTGCAAGGGCACAATATATCCTAGATAAAGCAGGAATTAGCTACGATAAAAAAGTAAACCAATGGAACGATGATGAGCAAACAGCTATCCGTAACATTATTAACGAAGAAATTAAAGTAGAAGGTGCTTTACGTAGCGAAACCCAAATGAATATTAAACGTTTGTTGGATATTGCTTGTTATCGTGGTCTTCGTCATCGTAGGGGCTTACCTGTACGTGGACAAAGAACCAAAACCAATAGCCGTACACGTAAAGGAAAACGTAAAACAGTTGCTGGTAAAAAGAAAGCACCTAAAAAATAAGATTAAACTTAAGGCTCGTAGCTCATCGGCTATTAGCTTTTTGTTTTTATACAAAACCGCTGGATAGTTGGGCAAAAATTGCCTAGCAGGAGGCGATTATTTTAGAAGATTACCTCAAACAAAAAAACAAAATGGCAAAACCACAAAAGGCACAAAACAGTGCCAAAGCAGCCGCTAAAAAAAGAGTAGTAAAAGTAGATGCTGCTGGAGATGTAAGAATTAGTGCAACTTTCAACAACATTATTGTTGCATTTACCAACAAAGCAGGTCAAGTTATATCTTGGTCATCTGCGGGTAAAATGGGTTTTCGTGGTTCTAAAAAGAACACACCTTATGCTGCACAAATGGCTGCGGCCGATGCAGCTAAAGTAGCACTAGATGCAGGATTAAAAAGAGTAGATGTATATGTAAAAGGACCAGGATCTGGTCGTGAAGGTGCGATACGTTCTATATCACAAAATGGTATTGAAGTAACATCTATTAAAGATGTTACACCTTTGCCACACAATGGTTGTCGTCCTCCAAAAAAGAGAAGAGTATAAATTTTAATAAAATTCCAAACTTCAAATCCCAATGGGGATACACTGAAGTTTGGAATTGATATGTTGGAATTTCATTTATCAAAGGTTGCCCGATTTAATTTTTACGATTTTTTCATAATCGGAGCAACGAAACAAAAAAATCGAAATGAACAAACATTATGGCACGTTACACCGGTCCTAAGACCAGAATTTGCAGAATTTTCGGTGAGCCTATTTTGGGCAACGGAA
The DNA here is from genome assembly GCA_043776595.1 of Chitinophagaceae bacterium. GTDB lineage: Bacteria > Bacteroidota > Bacteroidia > Chitinophagales > Chitinophagaceae > UBA1930. The sequence goes on from JAYVRD010000324.1 coordinate 7,810, forward strand.
AATGGCTTACAAAAACCAGCAACCCTCCAGGGCAGCATGGTGCTACCAAAAAGCGTAAAACCATGGGTGAGTATGCTTTACAACTTCGTGAAAAGCAAAAAGCCAAATACACGTATGGTGTATTAGAGCGTCAATTTAGAAAAACCTTCGTTGAAGCTTCTAAAATGAAAGGCGTTAAGGGTGAGAATTTAATCAAATTATTAGAAGCAAGATTGGACAATACTGTTTATCGTTTAGGATTGGCTGCAAGCCGCCCTGAAGCAAGGCAAATGGTAGCTCACAAACACGTTACAGTAAACGGTGAAGTGAGAAATATTCCTTCTTATTCTTGTAAACCAGGTGATGTAATTGCTTATCGCCCTAAAAGCGAGCATAACTCATCTATCACTAGCAAAAGCAGGGGTAAAAATCCTAAGTTTGGCTGGGTTGATTGGAATGAAACTGAAAAGAAAGGTACTTTCATTACTTATCCTGAAAGAGAGCATGTTCCTGAAAATATTAAGGAGCAGTTGATTGTAGAATTGTATTCTAAATAATTTGTTAGTGATTGGTTTATAGCTATATGCTGTAAGCTGATGCTAGTATTACATAAGTACAAGAGTGCGACGCAACTAAGGACGAGTAAAGTACAGAACGCTGGTATCATAAATTTACACAACTAAAAATCGGAGCGTATAAAATGGCTATTTTAAACTTCCAAAAGCCGGACAAAATTGTTTTACAAAAGGCAACAGATTTTGAAGGACAATTTGAATTTCGCCCGTTAGAGCCGGGTTTTGGGTTAACAATTGGTAACGCACTACGTAGAGTATTGCTTAGCAGCCTTGAAGGTTATGCCATTATTGGTATAAAAATAGAGGGTGTTGACCATGAGTTTGCAACTATTAAAGGCATTACTGAAGACGTTACTGAAATTATTTTGAACCTTAAACAGGTGAGATTTAAAAAACATGTAGAGCATGAAGTAGCTAACGAAAAAATTACATTAAGCCTTAAAGGTACTAATGAATTTACAGCTGCTAACATTGGTGATGCAAGTCAAAATTTTCAAGTAATGAATCCTGAGTTGCTTATTTGCACGATGGATAATACTTCGAAGCTTGATATTGAATTGACTATTGCTAAAGGTCGTGGTTATGTACCTGCAGAGGATAATAAACTAAAAGACAGCGTGTTTGGTTATGTATCAATAGATTCTATTCACACACCTATTAAGAATGTAAAATATTCTATTGAAAACTATCGTGTAGAGCAAAGAACGGATTTTGAAAAATTAATTCTTGATGTAGCTACTGATGGTACTATTCACCCAGAAGATGCGGTGAAGCAAGCTTCTCGTATTTTGATACAACATTTAATGATTATCACTGATGAGAATATCACTTTTGATAATAAAGAAGATAAAAAAGAAGATGTTGTTGATGAACAAATTTTGCAACTACGCAAAGTATTGAAAACACCATTGGAAGACTTAGATCTTTCGGTTCGTGCATTTAATTGCTTGAAAGCTGCAAAAATTAATTCATTGAGTGAATTGGTACAATACGAGCAAGAAGACCTAATGAAATTTAGAAACTTTGGTCAAAAATCTTTATCTGAAATAGATCAGGTATTGAACGAAAGAGGCTTAAGCTTTGGAATGGATTTAGTGAAATTAGGTTTAGATAATCTAGATAATTAGAAATACTACTCTGAGTTAATAGTTTATTAGCTCAGCGTTTTTTTATTAAATAGTAGTCTGCAATTCCTGACACGGTGTAGGCGAATTAAAACAAACAGTCATGCGTCACGGAGACAAAATAAACAACCTCGGCCGTAAAAAAGCCCACAGAGAAGCCCTATTAAGCAATCTTGCTTCTCAGTTAATTACACACAAGCGTATTGTAACTACTTTGGCTAAAGCAAAGGCTTTGCGTACTTATGTAGAACCCCTTTTAACCAAAACTAAAAAAGGCGATACCAAAGAAACCATTAGCCATCAACACCGTATTGTTTTTAGTTATTTGCAAGATAAAGAAGCTACTAAAGAATTGTTTACAGTTGTAGGTCCTAAAATTGCTAGCCGCCCAGGTGGTTACACACGTATCATTAAGTTAGGCATACGCCCAGGTGATAATGCAGAAAAAGCAATGATAGAATTGGTAGACTTCAACGAAATTTATGGCAACGGTATTGGCAAAACTGCGGAACCAGCTAAGAAAACACGTAGAGCTGGTGGTGCTAAGAAAAAAGCAACTACTGAAGAAGTAACTGCACCAGTTGCAGACGCTACTGTAGTTGAAGAACCAAAAACAGAAGAATAAATGTTGAAAAGTTATTAATATAAAGGCAGGACTTATTAGTCTTGCCTTTTTTATTTTGCACCCATAATATAAAACCTAATCATGACCTCTCAACCAGCCATTTTATTATTAGCCGACGGCACTATTTTTTACGGACAAGCCTTTGGGAAAATTGGAACGACGACAGGTGAGTTGTGTTTCAACACAGGCATGACGGGCTATCAAGAAGTTTTTACCGATCCAAGCTACACTGGGCAAGTTTTAATAATGAATAATGTACACATTGGTAATTATGGTGTTAAGGATGCTGATGTAGAAAGTAGCTCAGTAAAAATTAATGGACTAATAGCCCGAAATTTAGAAGAGCAGTTTAGTCGTATACAAGCCCAAGGGTCATTGCAAGAGTATTTGGTAGATAACAACTTAGTTGCCATAGATGGTGTGGATACTAGAGCTTTGGTAGCCCATGTGCGTACTAAGGGTGCTATGAATTGTATTATATCTTCTGCTATTTTAAATGAAGACCAATTGAAAGCAGAACTAGCAAAATGCCCCAATATGGATGGCTTAGAACTTGCCAGTACTGTAAGCACTAAAGAAGAGTATGAATTAGGAGATGTAAATTCTTCAATTAAAGTTTCGGTGTTGGATTTTGGTATTAAACAAAACATTCTTAATTGCTTGGTACAGCTTGGGGCTTATGTAAGGGTACACCCTGCCCAAACACCTTTAAGCAGATTAAAAGAGTTTAATCCTACTGGTTATTTTATTTCTAATGGACCAGGAGACCCAGCAGCCATGCCTTACGCAGTAACTACCATAAAAGAAATGTTGGCTGAAAATAAGCCAGTATTTGGTATTTGCTTAGGTCATCAACTGCTTGCCTTGGCAAACGATATACCCACCTTTAAAATGCACCATGGACATCGTGGACTGAACCACCCCGTAAAAAATATTATTACTGGGCTTTGTGAAATTACAACACAAAATCATGGCTTTGGTGTAGATCCTGTGGCTGTACGCAATCACCCCAATGTAGAGGTAACGCACCTAAACCTAAACGATGACAGCATAGAAGGCATACGTTTAAAAGATAAGCCTGCTTTCTCTGTACAATACCATCCAGAAGCTACACCTGGCCCACACGATAGCAGGTATTTGTTTGATGACTTTATAGCAATGATGGGTAAGAATTAGTATAGTAGTTTTTATTGAGCCAACTTTTGTAGTGCTATTAAGCAGCGGTCGCGTCGCACATGTTTGGCTGTGTACTACTATTGAGCTATGCAAAAACGAAAATAAAAATTATTGCAAAGCCTTCAATTGTCTTACATACTCAAACTGTAAATCTTCATGCAATCCTTCGATAGCTTTTTCAACTTTTTTTAGTTGTGCATCAAATATGTTGCTCAATGCTTGGCTTTGTTTTTTATGCAAGCCTGTTGCTTTAAATAGAGTGCAGTAATGTAGCAGCAGTTCTACTTCTACTTGTTTGCTTTGGGCGTATTTAATATGCTTATTGGTAATACGTAATATTTTCCTCAGCGTTTTTTTGACAAAACATATATGGCTTGTGTTAATGGTGGTAAACAGTTCATCTATTTCTTGCTGCACATTTTTTATATAACCATCAATATCGTGTGCATCAAACAAAATAAAGTGTAGCAACTCTTTATTTTCCTTTTTATATTTAGCTAAGCGTAGGCATAGTGCAGCAATTTCAGTTTTGTTTAAACTGTTTAACTCATGCTTTATGTCTTGTATTGATGCAGCTTTCATGATGGCAAAGAAATGAGAAATATAGTGAATGGCAACTAGGCTTGTTAATAGCTAAATAGTACTACTAAGTTTAAAATGTGCGACGCAACCGAAGCTTACTATTTATTCTACAGCTGGCTACATAAAAAAAGGTTATCATTTCTGATAACCTTTGTGATCCCGCTGGGACTCGGACCCAGGGCCCATACATTAAAAGTGTATTGCTCTACCAACTGAGCTACGGAATCATCCTTTTTCCTTTGAACAAAACATAGAATATGTTTTGTTTTGGGAGTGCAAAAATAGGGGTAGGATTTTTTTTACCAAATTTTTCTTTTTCTTTTTCTTTGTTTTATTACCAGTTTTATCAACATTCAATGTTTAGCTACTTATTTTTGCTGCATAAATCATAATAATGTCTGCATTTATAAATAAAATAGTAGTTATTACTGGTGGCTCCGAAGGTATTGGTAAAGCTTTAGTAGATTTTTTTTTAAGCCATGCAGCTAAAGTAGCTACTTGTGGAAGAAATTACGATAAACTATACCACCTACAACAAACACAAGCAGGCAAGCCATTAATGATTCATACAGCCGATGTAAGCAAAGAGCAGGATTGCCAAAATTTTATTGATGCTGTTATTAAAAACTTTGGTACAATTGATATTCTTATAAATAATGCTGGTATTTCTATGCGTGCCGAATTGAATGATGTAGAATTAGATGCCATACGCAAAGTGATAGATATTAATTTTTGGGGTACTGTTTATTGTACCAAGTTTGCCTTGCCATATATTATCAAACAAAAAGGTAGTATAGTTGGTGTGTCATCCATTGCTGGTTTTAGAGGCTTGCCTGGTCGTAGTGGTTATAGTGCTTCTAAGTTTGCAGTAAATGGTTTTTTAGAATCGCTTAGAACAGAAATGCTAGATAGTGGAGTAAATGTAATGTGGGTGTGCCCTGGCTTTACTACATCTAACATACGCAATGCTGCATTAAATAAATTTGGTAAGGCACACGGAGAAACCGCAATGGATGAAGGTAAAATGATGAGTGCAGAAGAATGTGCTAGACATATAGCTACTGCCATAGAAAAAAGAAAAAGAACCTTGGTGCTTACTTTTACAGGAAAACGCACTGTGTTTTTAAATAAACTATTTCCAAAGCTTGCCGATAAGTTTACCAGAAATTTTTTCTACAAAGAAGGTAAACTAGTAAAATAACATTTGCAAACATTCTTCGTTATCATTTTGTAATGCCATTACTAACGCTTAGTACAGATATTGGTCAGCAGGACTACCTTGTTGGTGCCATAAAAGGGCAGCTATTGTCGGCTAATGCCAACTTTAATATTACCGATGTAACACATTACTTACCACAAGACAACTTTCCTCATGCAGCCTATATTTGTTCTAATGCCTTCAAGCATTTTCCTGAAGAAACGGTGCATATTGTTATCATTAATGCTTTTGAAACACAACCACAGCAATTATTAATTGCTAAGCATAACAATCAATACATAGCCTGTACCGATAATGGTATTTTAACCATGATAGCTGCTACAAAACCTATACAAATAGTGGCTTTGCCAGTAGTAGAAGCAACTAATCTTTTGGAGCTTACAAAATTATTTGCCAATGCTGCCCATCAATTAAGTAAGGGTAAATCAATTATTCAATTAGGCGAAACTGTAACTACTATTGTTGAAAAATCGTCTTTACGCCCAACTATTGGCAACGATTGGATGGATGGCCACATATTGTTTATTGATAATTTTGAAAACGTAGTCATCAACGTTACCCAAGCCGAGTTTGAAGAACACCGCAAAGGACGAAAATTTAAAATAGCTTTTAATCGCCATGAAGCTATAGATACCATTAGTAGTAATTATGCAGCTGTACACGAAGGCGATAAGCTAGCTTGGTTTAATGCAGCAGGTTATTTAGAACTTGCGATAAATAAAGGAAATATGGCCGGCTTATTTGGCTTGGAAAGTTTTAATGCAAAAATGCAACAAGGTTCAGTAGTTCAAAACAAATGGTTTTACCAATCGGTAAGGATATTTTTTGAGTAAGTGTTTATCTATCTATTTACCAATTCGCTAAACTTTTTTTTCTTTTTTACAAAGTATTGCCATACTACACTGTCTTTATACACACCACTTAAATTACTTAGAGGTTTTTTGGTCAGTTGATTTTTTTGTTTTTTACTCCACAACCATTTTATATAATGTAAATGAGCTTTAAAAATGGCACGAAACATTTCTGTATCCCCTTTTAATAAAGCCTGTAATGCACCTATTTTGTTCAATGCAATACGTGTAGGGATCTTCCACCACTTTTCTGTCAAGCAAAGATTTTTTGACAGCATGATTAAATTATTTCTAAAGTTGAGGTAGTTTTTTTGAAAGCCTACAGGCAATGTACCACCACCTACATGATACACTACACTTGCAGGTACAGCAAAAATTTTGTAACCAGCAAGTTGCATTCGCCAGCACAAATCAATTTCTTCTTGGTGGGCAAAAAAGTAATCATCCAACCCACCTAATTGATGAAATACTTGGCTACGCACAAACATAGAAGCACCAGTAGCCCAAAAAATTTCTTGCGTATTGTTGTACTGTCCTTCATCTTTTTCACAACTATCAAATACACGCCCACGAGAGAAAGGATAACCCAAGCTATCTATCCAACCACCAGCAGCACCAGCATATTCAAACATAGTTTTGTTGTGATAGCTTAAAATTTTTGGTTGGCAAGCACCAATGGTTTTATTAGCTTCCATCAACGTTATTATAGGTTCTAACCAGTTTAGAGATACTTCTACATCGCTATTGAGTAGTACATAATAATCTGCCTGTATCTTTTGCAAAGCCCAATTGTATCCAGCTGCAAAACCATCATTATTAGTATCTAGTAATAATTCAACTGTAGGAAAATCTTGCTTCACCAACTGCACACTATCGTCGGTAGAAGCATTATCAGCTATAATAATTTTTTTGTTGGCGTAGGTACTTGCCAATATACTTGGCAGAAATTTTTGTAAATAATTTCGTCCATTAAAGTTTAAAATAACAATGGCTACGCTGGGCTGCAAGTAATTTGTTTTTGTAAAAATAAGGGAACGGTTGGTTTAGCCCTCTCCAAAGGAAAGAGTTGGGTGAGGTATTTTTATTGAGCCAGCATTTATATATCTATTCAACTTCGGTTGCGTCGCACA
>JAYVRD010000325.1:0-3782 GCA_043776595.1 Chitinophagaceae bacterium
CCAGCCCCAGAAACTGAATTTAGTTTTGTAGGCTGTACGGTAGCCCCAGGTTTTGATTTTATTGATTTTGAATTAGCCAATGCTAATGAGCTTGTAACAGAATTTCCACAGCATGAAAATATTATTAGAAGATTGTGTAGGTAATTTTTGATAGCCAGCTGTAGAACATCAATTAAGCTGCGGTTGCGTCGCACATGTTTAGCTATGAATATTAATGTAGCTTTTAAACTAGCGTACTTAAATAAATTGTGTTGTATGTCTTGCTCTTGTCAAAGGCGATGCAGCCAAGTTATCTTATATAAGTTTAGTGTAAGTAGCTGTATAAAATAAAAGATATAAAACTTACAACCTATAACCCACAACTTATTTCTTCTTCTTCACCACTACTTCTTTTTTCTTTACATACTCATCGTCAAAAAAGCATTTGATACCACGGTGATTGCCACAGCTACCTTTTTCTTTTACTACAACTTTATTATCGAGAAAACTAAAGTCTATCACGCATGGGTCGCCATTGTTGCTGTAGATAGCTGTATTCAAATTTTTAATTTGTAAATCGCCTTTTAGCTCACCAATGCAGTCGCCAGCATTTTTTTCAAAGTGTATAAAAAATAAGTAAGTGTTAGCATTTTTTCCATCTCGTATGCTGATAAAATTTTTGGCATCTTGCACATAGTTGCCACTCCATTTATTTTTTCGTGGCAGGGTATCTATTGGGTTAAGGATAGTGTTGTTCTTTTTGATGTCTTCGTTAGTTTCGTTTACCACTACCATAAAGCCGCTAGTATTATATGCCCAACCAACCCTTGTATAGAGTAGTTGATTATTATTACCCGTTTTGTCTTTATTAATACTAAAAGTAGGTTCTCGGTTTATAGATACACTGTGGTGGTAACCATCTTTATCATTTTGACTTAATAATTCTTTAGCAGCTAAAAACTTGCTTTTCTTATCTAGCACAAAAACGGCCAGTGTTATTTTATTGTTGCGTACAAAAGAAGTGAGTAAATATTCTTCTTTCTCTTTTACAATTTTGGCTACAGGATAAATCAATCCATTTTTATCCTTGCCAGTAAAATTTTGTAAAATACTATCGGGTATTATTTGGTTAAATACTTTGTAACCAATTACTGTAGTATCACCAATTTGGGCAATGTTGCTATCGGCAGCTACAAAAGGTATTTCAGCATCGGGAAAGGCAGCAATTAAATCTTTTGTTTTAATAGGCGTATTACCGCTAAGATCTATTTTCTTATCCTTACAGGCAAACAAGCCAACAGCAAAAACGACAAACAACCACTTACGCATATAAGTTACTTTTGGGGTCAAAAATAAGACTTTAAGAAATAAAGATGTACTGCTTTTCTTTTGCCAAATAGATAGCTTACAGCTAAACATGTGCGACGCAACCGCAGCTTAATATTTGTACGTTAGCTCGTCTACAAAAAAAACTTCACATCTTTCATGCTGTTATTAATCGTCCTTACCTGCAATTACTATTACAATTTCTCCTTTAACGCCTTTTTGTTTAAAATAGGCTGCTACATCGGCTAGAGTGCCACGTTTATTTTCTTCAAACATTTTGGTAAGTTCTCGGGTTACACTACACATTCTTGTAGCACCAAAATAAGTTGCAAACTCTTCTAAAGATTTTACCAACCGCATCGGGCTTTCATAAATAATGATGGTTCTTTCTTCTAGAGCTAGTTGTTTTAGTTTGGTTTGCCTACCTTTTTTTAAGGGCAAAAATCCTTCAAAAACAAAACTATTAGTGGGCAAACCACTGTTTACCAAAGCTGGTACAAAAGCAGTGGCTCCGGGCAAACACTCCACTTTAATATCTTGCAGTATACAAGCTCTTACTAATAAAAAAGCAGGATCGCTAATGGCTGGTGTACCAGCATCGGTTATTAGAGCAAATGTTTTACCAGCTTGCATTTGTTGCACCAAATGGTCAACTATTTTATGCTCATTATGCTGGTGGTATGGCGACCTTGGCTTATTAATATTGTAATGATTTAATAGCTTACCAGAGGTTTGTGTATCCTCACACAAAATAACATCTACCGCTTGCAATACTTCTAAGCTACGTAGGGTAATGTCTTTTAAATTTCCAAGTGGTGTGGGTACAAGATAGAGCATGATGTATGGGTGAGTGAATATGAAGATGTGTAGATATGAACCAAAGTATATTTGTTATTTGCACATCAATCCATCAATTCAATTTCATAAAACTCCATTACAGCATTTGCTAATAATTTTTTGCTGGCTTCATCTGCTATTGCTTTGGCAGCATCTTCGTTTTCTGCTTCTATTTGTAAGGTAATGTGTTTGCCTACACGTACATCTATTATTGCGTTTAAACCTAAGTTACTTAAACCGCTTTGTACGGCTTTGCCTTGAGGGTCTAACAAATTTTTTAGGGGCATAATGTTTACCTGAATATTATAAACCATAGTTGTATGTTGTATGTTGTATGATTAATGAGCTTGTTTAAACGTTAGTGATACAATAACGTATGTAATAAATGCTGCTGGTACAGCCAACCATCCAAATATAAATGCTGTAACCAAAGCAACCGCTGCAATGATAATAAACGGTAGTAACTTTTTTACACTTACCTCTTTAAACTTTAAAGCCAGCATGGGCAAAGTGCTAACCATTAAGTAGCTAACCAATGCTACAATAGCATACCAAAACCATTTGTTAAGAAGTAAGTTCTTTATTACATCTTTATCTGTAAACCAATACAGCAAAGGAAACGATGCAATGAACAATCCAACTGCTGGTATAGGCACTCCTTTAAAACCAAAAGATTGTGTAGTATCAATATTAAATCTGGCAAGCCTGTATGCACCTGCACAGGGTACTATAAATGCTGGTAATAACCATAGCATACTTGCATTCAATCCATCTTCTTGCTGCGACAAACTAAAACGTAAGAATTGAAAAATAATCATGCCAGGTGCTACACCAAAACTTACTACATCTGCTAGGCTATCTAGTTGCTTGCCCATTTCAGACGATGCTTTTAATAATCTTGCAACAAAGCCATCTAAAAAATCTATTACCGCAGCAGCAGCGATAAAAATGCTTGCCCAATAAATTTTTTCAGGTATCTCTACGAGTTGATTACCAGTTTCTGCATCTACACTTATAATTAAACCAGTTTGTAGTACAGCTACAATAGCTAGACAACCAAAAACTAAGTTGAGTAGGGTGAATATGTTGGGGATTTGTTTTGTCATACTTTGTAAATTAGAAGATGTGCAAATATGCAGATGAAAAAAGTTGAACATGCAACTCAATTTGCACATTCATACATCCGCAGATTATTTCTTCCTCATCAATGTCTCTATTTCCTCCACAGTAATAGGAATATTTTTCATTAAATCAACATTACCATTTTTAGTTATCCAAAGATTGTTTTCTATGCGTATGCCTATTTTTTCTTCTTCTATGTAAATGCCAGGCTCTACTGTAAACACCATTCCTGCCTTTATAGGTTCTGTTCTTGTACCAAGGTCATGCACATCTATACCCAAGTGGTGACTAATGCCATGATACAAATATTTTCGGTACGCCCTATTTTCTTTGTCTTCGTTTTTTACATCACTCTTTTTTAGTAAACCAATTTTTAAAAATTGTTGGGTAGCTTCTTCACCCACCAACTCAGTATAGTCTACGATGCTAATGCCGGGCTTTAATAAACTTTTGGCATAATTGTGCAAGTGCAAGCAAGCATTGTATATTGTTTTTTGTCTTCTACCAAACTTACCATT
>JAYVRD010000326.1:0-3781 GCA_043776595.1 Chitinophagaceae bacterium
GGCATCTTCGTCCATGGTTTCTAAATGATCTACACTTACCGCACCTAGCTTTACACCTACTTGTGTACCACCACTAAGGTGTAATTGGTTGGCATGTATTTTTGCTTGTATGCCAATGGCTATGCCTGCTTTGCAAATGGTCTCTGTTTCCTCGGCACTAAAAAAACCTTCTTCGCAAAACACATCTATATAATCGGCTAAGTTTTCTGTTGCTATGGTGGGTAGCATTTGGTTGATGATAAGATCAATGTACCCTTGATGATTTTCTTTGTAAGCTAATGGGTAAGTGTGGGCTCCTAAAAAAGTGGCTTTAATAGGTATGGGAGATTTTTCTTTTAACTGCTTAATTACACGTAGCATTTTTAGCTCGCCTTCTACGGTTAGTCCATAGCCACTTTTTATTTCTATGGCTCCTGTGCCCAATTTAATTAGCTCGTGTAGGCGTTGCCATGCACTGGCAAATAATTCATCTTCAGTTGCAGCAGCAATCTTGTTTGCTGAGTTTAAAATACCACCACCGCTTGCTGCAATTTCGGCATAGGTTTTCCCTTTTAATTTATCTACAAATTCATTTTCTCGGCTGCTGGCAAATACTAAATGTGTGTGGCTATCGCACCAAGTAGGTAGTATGGTAGCACCTTGTGCATCTATTGTTTTGGTTGGATTAATTTGTACCGTATGTAGCTCGTTCATAAAACCATAGCCTGCTATTAAATCGTTTTTTACAATTAAATAGGCATCATCTATACAAGGCAGTTGGGCTAAGGCTTTGCCACGTAGCAATTGGTTTTCTGTACATGTATTTACAAGTAAGTGTATATTTATAATAAGTGTGGTAGCCATGTATATAATTGTATTTACAAAGCTAAGGGTTGAGCTATAAACAAAAGAGGTGTGCCCTAGCACACCTCTACTATACAAAATAAAGCTGTATTTACATTTTTGGTTTAGCAGGTGGTGGTGGCGGTGCCATCATTTTTGCTGCATCTCTCGAATCCATAAACGACCAATGTTCTATTGCCTTTCCATCCTTCCATTTTACTACATCTACACTTAAGGCATCCATTTTTGTACCTACTGGCATGCCAGATGCTGGCGAAGTAGCTTCTGCTGTCATGCGTACCATTTCAAAACTATATAGGCTATCGCTAGAAGCTGAAATAATTTCCATTTTTAAATTTTTAAACATGGTATGCATGGAGCCTAACATTTTTTTAATACTATCGGCACCAACTACATCTTGAGTGCCACCCATGCCGTGGTCTATTGCATCTTTGGCTATTACATCGTCTAGCTTGCTTACGTCGCCTGTTTCGAGGGCTTTGTAAATGAGGGCATTTTTTTTAATAAAGTCATTGCCGCTGGCTTTGGTTGCATCATTGTGTAACTCCTTACAGGAATAGGTGAGGCAAATGAGTATGATGCCTGTTGCGATGATTAATTTTTTCATTGTTAATTGTTTTGGTTGTTAGTAAAGTTTAAAAGTAATAGGCTTTGTTGAGAAATGCAATAGGAGGGTTGTTACTACGCTAACATAAAAAATCAATAGCACTTAACACTCTAACATGTACACTTTAGCTACACTTAAAATAAAATTGCAACTATTGCCCAATAAATATTCTACTACTAACTACAAAAAAAATCTTACCTTAAAATTTAAAAAAGAACAATCAGTCTTTAACCTTTATATTTTTTTATGAAAAGATTTGTAATAATGGCTTTATTATTTTCTGTAGTATTTGCTAGCGTAAGTATTGAGACAGATGCACAAAGAAGTTGTAATAACGCCAACCCCAGAGGAAAGCATTTAGCAAAAGTGCATAGGCATAAAAGCCGTGCTATAAAATTGAGATTGAGAAAGCACAGGCAGCAACAAAGGGCTGCAAAATCTACTCAAGGGTATTTACAATAGGTTTTTTAGCAGCAGTTTTTTAGTATGCTATATATACACTATGTTATTTTTTTAATCGTACTTGGTTTTCTTTATTTCTTTGTATTCCATTTGTTCTATCAAGGCTTCGGCTGTGGGGTTATTGGTTACCGATACAGCAATTTGAAACAAACCTACCAATAACAAAATGGCTATTATCCATTCACCCCACTTTATCCAATAGCCCCACCAGTTATACACTGCAGCTTTGTTGGGGTTGGCGGTATTATAAATTACTTCTACTTTTTTGTTTTCGGAAAGGGTTCTAAAAATGTACCTAGCATCTACACTAAAAGTGGTGGCACTTACTTTAAAAACTGCTTTGGGTATAAGTTGGTTGGTAGCACTATCGTGTAGCCAATGTATGCTGGCAGGTGCAGTTTCGCCATCAAAAAAATCGGGCTCACGGGTAAATAAAATATAGCAACCAAAGCAAACAAAAAATAAAAACGCAACACCTTTATACATGGCTGCTAAAATAAGGAAAGAATTTTTTTAGCCAACTTTTGTATTTTAATTTGGCAGCGGTGGCGTCGCACATGTTTAGCTTTTGAATATCTATTAAGCTATTATTAAAGCGTATATTTAATACCAAAATACACTGTTGTTAAATATCCATTTTTGGTTGTTTTTTAGTCAACCTATTTCAGGACGAGACAGAATATGTTTAGGAGATTTATGTAGCCAGCTTTTGTTTTTCATAGCATCTTCGTTGCGTCGCACACTTGTACGTTCTTATCTTTGCTCAACTATGAAGTATCAAATAGGCGACGACATTATTGTGCTACACAGCAACGAGGAAGGCAAGGTTATAGATCTTATTAACGATAAAATGGTGATGATTGAAGTGAGAGGCGTTAAGTTTCCTGCCTATATGAATCAAATAGATTTTCCTTATTTCTACCGCTTTACCAAAAAGATAGACGAACCCAAGAAACCCCTAAAAACTTTTGTAGATAATATACCCAAAGAAAAACCACAGCCCAACAAAGTACAAGTGGTAGATGGTGTTTGGCTATCATTCATCCCCAAATTTGCTTTAGACGATTTTAATGATGAAGTGGTAGAGCTACTAAAAATTCATTTACTAAACCATACCAATACTGCTTACCAATTTGTGTATACCCAACAGTATTTTAATGTGGCAGAGTTTGAACTAAAAACCGAAGTACAAGCTTTTCACGATTTTTACCTACACGATATTTCTTTTGCATCGGTAAACGATAGCCCCTCGTTTCATTTTGATTTTTCGCTGCTAAACCCAGCCAAAAAAAAGGCAGAACACTTTGAAGTTTCTTTAAAGCTAAAACCAAAACAAGTGTTTAAGCAAATAGAAGAAATGAAAGCCAAAAATCAGCCCACCATTACTTACAAACTATTTGATGACTACCCCGATAGACCAGAAGACAACAACACTTTTGACATGAGTAGCCTTACAGTCAAAGGGTTTAAGGTGTACGATGCCAAACAAATACGCCAAAACTTAGAGCCAGCCCGAAGCGTAATAGACCTACACATAGAAAAACTAAGCAACAACTTTGCTCACCTCAGCAACTTCGAAATACTAACCATACAGCTAAAAGAATTTGAGAAATGGTACGAGCTAGCCATTGCCCACAGGCTACCATCGTTTGTGGTAATACATGGCGTAGGCGTTGGCAAACTAAGAGACGAAATACACCAAATACTAAAAACCAAACGAGAGGTAAGCAACTTCATCAACCAATACGATAGTAGGTTTGGCTATGGTGCTACTGAAGTGTTTTTTAAATATTGATGAGTAGGGGTTAATAAGTTTATAGGGTTTTATTGAGTAATATTTATTGAACCAGCAATAGTGCTACTATTTGG
>JAYVRD010000327.1:0-14969 GCA_043776595.1 Chitinophagaceae bacterium
TTTTTTTGGTAAATCATGGAACTTACATGCACCAACCTGAACTTATTGTTTTGTTTTTGTGGCTGGTGATAGAAGAGATTTACATCTGCCACATTAGAAATAGTAGTAAAAGCCTTTTGGGTTACGTATTTATTTACTGCATTGCCTAGCTCCTCACTAACAGGCAAAAAAGCTGCTGCTTGGAGAATAATTTTTTTGGTATAGAGCTTAAACCAACTGCTGCGTTTAGAGAAACAATCAGGAGCATAATTGTTATAAATAGCCCAATGCTCCGTTACTACAAAAGGAATATTGTATTTCCTCTTCATCCACAAAGCCAGCATGCCAGCCTTCATAGGTACATGCACATGCACCATGTTGGGCAAACCATTATTGGCTATGTACTGCTTAATAGCTTTTTTGTAAAAAGAAAAAAAGCGGTATTGATTGACAAGTTTGTTAAGAATAGGAAAAATGTTAGCTGATGGAAAAACAATAATCTTCTCTGATAAATTTTGGTTGACTTGTACACTGCTTTCTTGTATATTGTTCACTTTCTCAAACTCATCTTCCCACACATGTATTACATCAACCTTACAAAAAAGTGAAGTAGCTATGGCATGGCGTTGCACAAAATCTCCATTGGTAGCTTCTGCACCATTGGGGTACCAACTTGCCAGCCAAAGTGCTTTAAGCATATTAGTTTTTGTTTTTAAATAGTACAGATTGTAGCCACACAAAATCACTTTTTTGCCAAGCAAAAAACGTTCTAAAACCAATGGCATAATCTTTTCGAAACTGCCATAAGGAATACACAAGGTTGATGGTATAAGCAACGCTACTTACTACTGCTGCTGCATAAATGCCATAACGAGGTACTAAAAAATAATTAGCAATTACTACAAATATTAATGCAGCAATAGCACCTTTTATATTAATTCGCACATTGCCTTTGCCAGAAAAATAAGCAGATAGTAATGCCAAAACAGACAATGATAAAATACCTGGTAATAATAGTAACATGGGTACATACATATTGTTAAACGTATGCCCAAACACAAAAGGGAAAAACCATTTACCTATAACAGTTACTACTAGAATAAGCAGTATAAATAATTGCGTAAGCAGCCTTGAAATAATCATGACACTTTTGTTTACCTCAGCTCTTTCTATGCCACTAGCAGTATGAGGAAAAACAGCACTGGCTAATATTTGAGGAATGATGAGTAGCATTTGCCCCAGCTTAGACACTTGGATGTAATTTCCTAAATCGTTTTCTGTACAACTAATGTTGAGGTTGTGGCGTACAAACCAATAATCTATTCGATACACCAAAAAGAAAACCACGTTGGCTGCCAAAGAAAGTAATGCATACCGAAACATTTTTTGCCATTCCTCTTTACTAAGCCAAGCAAACTGCCATGCTATTTTGTTTTTTGTAGCGTAGGCCAACCAAAGCAATACCCCTTGTACTAAAAATGAAATAAAATACACGTTGAGTACTGTACTAAAATGCTTGCCACCTACGCCAGCATTGGCTATGTAAATAATTAAACCAATGTTGAGCAAACTCATGATGAAGTTGGGTAAAAAAAAATTTCGTTGGGCATAAAAAAGTACTGTAAAAAAATTGGTAAGTAATAAACCACAGATATAAGTGAAAGCGTATAGCAGGTATAATTTCTTTTCTTCAATAGGTGTGTTTTTTATTTTGCCAAAGTAAATAGCCAATATGGCCAACACTAATAATCCTGCAATTGCTGTAACAACTAAAGCCACTGTAGTAAGTTTGGGTTTACTTATTTCTTGCCGAGATGCAAAATAAGTTACCGCACTCTCCATGTTTAAACTAACTATTAAAATAATAAAAGCAAAAAAGTTGGTGAGGTAATTGATCCAACCTGCACCATCTGCCAATAGGTAACGAGATAGAAAAACATTGAGCAAAAGAATGGTAATGAAATACAACCCACGCCAAAGCAAACTTTGCATTAAGAGTTTCTTGAAATTCATGGCTGGTTTTAGAGTTGCTTTATTATTGGCGGCTAAAGTACGATAGTTTACATTTGAAAATGTGGAGTGGAGAAGATGGGATATGAGATGAAATTTTGTTGCTTCGTAAAATGAGGATGGTGAGGATGATAAATGAATATTAGAGGGAGATTGGAACACGGATGACACGGATTGGAAGGATTTTTAGGGATAAAATTTGTTTTTTATTAGTGGAAAATAATCAGTGCATATCCGTTAAATCTGTGTCATCCGTGTTCCTATCCTACGCTTAGATAAAAGCTTAATAGAAAATCTATAGCTAAACATGTGCGACGCAACCGCAGCTTAATTAAAATACTAAAGCTGGCTAACAAAAAAATATTATGGCAGTATTTAAAAAATTAAATAGAAAAGCAAAGGCAGAAGCAGAGACTGGCTTGAGTAGTACCAACCAAAATGGGGGGCGTTTTTTTGATAAAAATGGCAATCCAAGTGTTGAGTTAAAAGGTATGGGCTTTTTGGAACGATTGAATATTTATCATGTGCTGCTTTCTATGAAGCGATGGAAATTTTTACTTTCTATCATAGCTTTTTTTATGGGTATTAATTTGTTGTTTGCTTTGTTGTATTTATTAATTGGAGTAGAACATTTGGCTGGTATGAATGTACAGAGCACAGCTGAAAAAATTGGGGAAGCTTTTTTCTTTTCGGCACAAACCTTTACTACTGTTGGTTATGGACGAATAAGCCCTACAGGTTTTGCTACTAGTTTTGTAGCATCGCTAGAAGCCTTGACTGGTTTGATGAGTTTTGCATTGGCTACTGGATTATTGTATGGTAGGTTTGCACGCCCCAAAACTTTTATTAAATACAGCACCCATGCTTTGTTTGCACCATTTAAAGGGGGTAATGCATTGATGTTTCGTTTTGCACCTTACACACGCAATTATTTAATGAATGTGGAGGTGAAAGTAACTGCTGCTATGAGGGTTGAAGAAGATGGCGTTATAAAAAATAAATTTTTAAATGTTACGCTTGATGTAGCCAAAGCCATTACGTTAACACTTAATTGGACAATTGTACATGTGATAGACGAGGAAAGTCCGTTTTATGGTTTGAGCAAAGAGGATATTATTAACTCGAAATTAGAGTTGCTTGTTTTTGTACAGGGCTTTGATGAAAGCTTTAGTAATACTGTTATTTCACGCAGCAGTTATACGTTTGATGAGTTGGTGTATGGTGCCAGATTTGTGCCTATGTTTAACCCTAACCAAGACAATACAGGCACGGAACTACACATGGAAAAATTGGATGAGTACGAATTGATAGAACTACCAGTGAAGATGTAAAAGAATTTATAATTCCGATGTCAAGTTGAGCTTGTCGAAACTGATTATTATAAGACTAACTTATGCAACCGTTTTCGACAAGCTCTGGCATACAACCTACACTACAAAGTTTATTTCAACGCATTAATAATGGCTACAAATTCTTCTGCAATTAGCGATGCACCACCTACTAAACCACCATCCACATCGGGCTGAGAAAAAATTTCTTGGGCGTTTGCACCCTTAACACTACCACCATACAAAATAGAAATATTATTAGCAACATCTGCTCCATATTTATTAGCCAACACTACACGTATATGCAAGTGCATTTCTTGTGCCTGCAAGCTGGTAGCAGTTTTGCCAGTACCAATGGCCCAAATGGGTTCATAGGCAATTACTATTTTTTGCAACTGCTCTGCTGTTAAGTGAAATAAAGATTCGGCTAATTGATTGCCTACAAATTCGTTTTGTGTACCTGCTTCTCTTATGTCTAAAGCCTCACCACAACAAAAAATGGGTGTTAGGTTATACTCCAAACAAATGTTCACTTTATCTGCTAGAAGTTGGTTGCTTTCAGCAAAATATTCTCTACGTTCACTATGACCAATTACTACATAACTAATGTTTAGCGATTGTAACATTTCTACACTCACTTCACCTGTATAAGCCCCACTTTTTTTGCTAAAGCAATTTTGTGCAGCTACAAACACATTGTTAGCACCACCTACAATATCGTTTGCCATTTTTAGGTAAGGCGATGGCACAGCAAACACAGCTTGTTGGTTTTCTTTTAACTCATGTGGCAGTGCCAGCATATCGTTCAATAACTTTTCGCCCTGCTGGTAAGTAAGGTTCATTTTCCAGTTGGCAGCAGCAATTTGTTTTCTCATAACTATCTATTTATTTCTCGTTTTAAAATAATTATTACAGCACGTGAACCACCTTCGTACATATTTGTACCAGTGGCACTTACTACTTCCCAGCCCTCAGCACCACTTTCATTTAGTTTGATTTGTAGGGCAGCATAATCTACCCTACCACCAAACCATCCTTTTGTAGGAACATCTAAAATTTTATACTCAAATTTTTTCATGTTATATTTTTTGTTACCAGCTTTTGTATTTCAATGTAGCTTCGGTGGCGTCGCACATTTTAAGCTAAGAATATTTATTTAGCTCCTATCAAAGCGTATTATACCAACAATAATCCTATAAGCCTGAGCCTGTCGAAGGCGGTAACCAATGTAATCGGTTTCGACAAGCTCAAACCTGACAAACTTTAATCACTTGCAGCACTTTAAAATTGTAGACCAAAAACTACTTAGCATTTTCTTTCAACTTCAAAATCGTATCTACTAAAATCTTCCAGCTATACTTCTTCTTCTCTTCACGAAGATGGGGCAAAAAATAGTCTTCGCCCAAACTATACAATTCTACAATTTTATCTGCAATGTTTTGTGCATTGGGTTCGGCTATTAAGCCCACTTTATAATCTGGTACTAAATCTGGTAAGCCTCCAACATTGGTTACCAACATTGGCTTTTCAAAGTGGTAAGCCAAAGGTGTTACGCCACTTTGTGTAGCATTTCTATAGGGCTGAATTACAAAATCGGCAGCAGATAAATAAAAGCGTACTTCGCTATCGGGTATAAAATCTGTTCGTAAAATTAATGAGCTAGCAATGCCAAGTTGTGCAATTTGCTCATCGTATTGCTTGCGGTCTTCATAAAATTCGCCAGCAACCAACAGTTGAATGTTGGAAGTTGGATGTTGATTGTTTAACAGTTGCATAGAAGCTAACAAAATATCTAAGCCCTTATATTTTCTAATAAAACCAAAGAACAAAATAATTTTTGCATTTACATCAATCCCCAACTGTTTTTTGGCTACTTTTTTATCCAAAGCATCTCCAAAATTATCGTATAAGGGGTGTACAATTTGTTGGGCTGGTTTTTGGCTAAATAGTTTTAAATCACTCAATACTTTTTCACTCATGGTTACAAAAGCATCAATGGGTTTTACAAAGTATTGGGTAAAGGGTTTATCGCCAAAACGCTTTTCGTGAGGTATTACATTATCGGCTATACAAACTACTTGGGTGTGTTTGTTTTTTTTTGCCAACCGCAAAATAGTACCCAAACATGGCCCCATAAATGGCAACCAATAACGCACCACAATTAAATCGGGTTGTAGGTTCTTTAATTCGTTCCCCACCTTTAACCAATTGATTGGATTAATAGAGTTGATACACACTTTAATCTTTACATCTACAGGTGCTGGCTCACTTGAAAACTGTGTAGTGCCAGGGAATAAAAAACCTGGGTATTGCAAGGAGAATGTATAAATGGTGGCATCAAAACCTTGTTGGGCAAATTGGCGTGCCAACCTTTCATCAAAAGATGCTAAGCCACCACGCAAGGGATGTGCAGGACCAATGATGATGACTTTTTGTGGAGATGATGACACTTATCTTGTAATTGAATTTTAAACTACCAAAGTTTCAAAGATGCAGAAAGTTTTTTGAAAGTTTTATTGTAGGCTAAAAGCCAATGTTTGTATGTATGTAAAACCCACAGCATAAAGACTGTGGTAAAAATATGCAAACGATTATTGTTCATTAAAATTCCAAATGATGCAGTGTGCGACGCCACCGAAGCTCAATAGATATTCCATAGCTTGTCCCCCAAAAAAAATTGCTTCGTTCCTAAGCAATGACGAACTTGAATTATGAAAAATGTTTAGCATTTGTTGAATCGTTTCAATCCAATAATCTGTGTACCTTATCTTCGCTATCATGCAGCAACTGAGTAATGAGCAACTACTTTTAATAGCCAACCAATTTGGTACACCATTATATGTGTACAACGCCGAAAAAATTACAGAACAATACCAAAAACTCAGTACAGCTTTTGCCAAAAGCGATGTACAGTTTTTTTATGCCACTAAGGCGTTAACCAATATTAATATTATAAAACATATTGCCAGTATTGGTGCCAATATAGATTGTAGCAGCATTAACGAAGTAAAGCTTGCTTTGCATGCTGGTGTGCCACCAAACAGAGTTTTATACACAAGCAATGGCATCGCATTTAGCGAAATTGAAGAAGCAAAAAACTTGGGTGTGCATATAAATATTGATAGCCTTAGCAATCTTGAAAAATTTGGCAAAGCCTTTGGGCATAGCTACCCTGTGGGCATACGATTGAGACCTAATATTATGGCTGGCGGCAACCTTAAAATTTCTACTGGGCACGATAAAAGCAAGTTTGGTATACCTGTAAACCAGTTAGATAAAATTTTGGCGTTGGTGCAGCAGCATAACCTGTTTATACGCTGCCTACATTTGCATACGGGAAGCGATATAAAAGATGTAGATGTATTTGTACAAGGAATGGATGTATTGTTTGACATCATACCCAATTTTTGTGAATTGGAAATAATTGATTTAGGTGGTGGCTTTAAAGTACCGTATCAACTAGGCGATACCGAAACAGACATTACTTTATTAGCCGAAAAAATTGGTGCTGCTTTTGCCAATCATCCTAACCCTAATGGCAAGCCATTGCAAATTTGGTTTGAACCAGGCAAATATTTTGTAAGCCAATGTGGCTATTTTATAACCCAAGTAAATGTGCTAAAGCAAACCGATACTGTAACATTTGTAGGCATTAATAGCGGTTTTAATCATTTAATACGCCCCATGTTTTACGATGCTTACCATAATATTGAAAACCTAAGTAACACATCGGGTGCTACAAAAAAATATGCAGTAGTGGGTAATATTTGCGAAACCGACACTTTTGCTTGGGAAAGATATTTAAACGAAGTAAGCGAAGGCGATTATTTAGTTTTTCATAATGCGGGTGCTTATGGTTTTGAAATGAGCAGCAACTACAACAGTCGTTATAAACCTGCCGAAGTGCTGGTAAAAAATGGAGAAGCCAAATTGATTAGAAGAAGAGATGTGTGGGAAGATTTGTTAAGGAATCAGATAGTGGAAGGTTAGTTGGTTTTGTTGAGGATTGAAACTTGGAATTACTGAGTAAAGAACAAGGCGTTGAAGGGTGCGACGCAACGAAGATGCCATGAAATACTAAAGCTGGTAACATACATTTACAAAACATAAAAATTTTCCCTTAGGGGTTAGGGGTATGATAGAAATAAAAAACATAACCAAATCTTTTGCCGACCGTACGATACTTAGCGACATTAGTGCTGTGATGGAAACGGGAAAATGCAACCTAATTATTGGGGCAAGTGGCAGCGGTAAAAGTGTGCTTACGAAAGTAATGGTGGGCTTGTTTGAGCCAGATGCTGGAGAAGTTTTGTACGATGGTGCCAACATGACCACGTTGGAGCAAGACCAACGAAAAGAGCTACGCCAACAAATTGGTATGCTGTTTCAAGGTAGTGCTTTATTTGATAGTATGACGGTGGAGCAAAACGTTTTGTTTCCGCTAGATATGTTTACCAGTATGAGCTATGCCGAGAAAAACAAACGTGTAAAAGAAGTGCTGGCTAGGGTAAACCTTAAAGAAGAATCGCACAATAAATTTCCTGCCGAAATAAGTGGGGGCATGAAAAAAAGAGTAGGTATTGCCCGTGCCATAGTGCTAAACCCAAAGTATTTGTTTTGCGATGAACCCAATAGTGGCTTAGACCCCCAGACATCTTTACTAATAGATAAGCTAATACAAGAAATAACCTACGAGTTTAAAACCACCACCATAGTAGTAACCCACGATATGAATAGTGTAATGGAAATTGGCGACCATATCGTTTACCTACACCAAGGCAAAAAACAGTGGGAGGGAAGCAACCAAGACATTATTTTTAGCAAAGACGAGCTATTAAACAGCTTCATTTTTGCTTCGGACTTTTTGCAAGATGCCAAGCAAATGCGTATGATAGAAGCAGGTGAGGGTAAGTTGTAAGGAGTTGTAAGTGATAAGTTTTAAGCTGTAGGTTGTAAGTTCTACCAAATCCATTTTTTGCGATAGAAAAACATCTGTGTTCATCCATCCAATCTGTGTCATCCGTGTTCCCATAACCTCAAAAAAACATCTTGGGGCTGTCAGCCCTCACACAAAGCCAAGCTATTGTTCCTGCTATACGTTTCAAGCCCCAGCGTAACGCAAAACTACGGTTCGTGCCTCACCTTGTTTGCTAACACTGGGGGCTTTACACTGCTATCAGGCAGCCCTTCATCTATAGTACAAAGCCAAGCAAAAGCACAACCAGCCCAACAAAGCACCAGCAGTTTGCTGCAAAGCCACCAAAGCCCACCAAATACTCCATTGAAAATCAGCACCTAAAAAAAATAATAATTGAATTTTGAATAACAGGCAACGCCACAACTACGTTAGGTATCTACCTTTAACATGTTTCAACATTCCCTAACTAAAAAACAATGCCATGAAACGATTTTTTACAAAACCAATATCCTTAGCTATTGCCTTTTTAATTGCAATCGCTTCCTTTGCCAATACTGTAGTGGTAAAAGGAACAGTTAAATACAGCAATGGAAACGTAGTAGCTAACAAAGCAGTTAAAATTTGGAACGATTCCTTAAATACACCAAGTGGCTGCTATCAAGTACATTATAAATATACCAATAGTGCTGGGCAATATCAAGACACGATAAGTTGTAGTGCCACCAATATTGCTACAATTTACACTTCTACCGAAAACTGTAATGGGGGATCCTTACTTAATACTAACCAAGTAGGAACTAACACTTTGGTAGAAAGCAATTTTACCATTTGTTCGCCACAGCCTTATTGTTTGGCAAATTTTGTTTTTGGGGTTACTAACCTTATTGCCAATTTTAGTTCTACATCTATTCCATCATCTGGTACTAATATTATCGGTTACAGTTGGAATTTTGGTGATGGAACTACCAGTTCTGTTGCAAACCCAAGCCACACTTATGCTACAGCTGGTGCTTACAATGTAAGACTTACCATTGCTAGTGCTGCTGCTGCTGGTACTGTAGCCAACTGCTACGATAGTGTTACAAAAGTTGTATTGGTACAAAATGTAGTAGGCACCTGCCATGCAGATTTTAATAGTACCATTTCTGGCTTTGGTGCAGCATTCAATAGCACACCATCTACTACAGCCCCAGGCGATAGTATAAGAGAAAGAAACTGGACTTTTGGTGATGGACAAAGTGTTGGTGGCAATATAGTAATTGCTACACATAGTTATAATGCCAATGGCGTTTATACAGTATGTTTAAAAACAACTACATGGGGTGGCTGTAAGGATAGCATTTGTAAAGTAATTACAATAGCCAATACTACACCACCAACTACTTGTGCAGCTGTTTTTAACTTCGCTTTTTTACAAGGCAGAACCTTCCAATTCTATAGCTCAGCTTCTGTAGGTGCTAACAGTAACGACGCAATCGTTAAACGCAAATGGGTTTTTGGAGATGGCACACAGGATACAACCAATATTGTTTCTCCTATACATAGCTATGCAAACTATGGTGTATATACAGTATGCCTTACTATAAAAACAGCAGCAGGCTGCGAAAAAACAGTATGTAACACAGTTGTAGTTTCAGCACCAGTTATATGTCATGCAGCATTTACAATTACACCTCTATCCCCAACTGCTGGTTTAAGTGGCTGGTCAATCAAGTTCAATAGCAACATAAGCACTACCAACGATTCCATTGTAGAAAGAAGATGGACATGGGGAGATGGTACAACAACAACTGGTAACTTAATAGACCCAACCCATACTTATACTGCCAATGGTACTTATACAGTATGCTTAAAAATACGAAGTGCAACTGGCTGTACCGATAGTACTTGTAGCACCATTATAGTACCTTTTACCAACCAATTAAGCTGTACTGCTTACTTCACTTTCACACCGGTTGGTCAATTAGTTAAGTTCAATGGTCGCCCAAGTGTAGTACCAGCAGGCGATAGCATAATACAATACAAATGGGAGTATGGAGATGGACAAGTACAAACAGGTTTGTACCCAGAGCCACAACATCAATATGCCCAAACAGGTTTATACAATGTATGCCTTACTATTAGAACTACACGTGGCTGCGAAAGCAAAATATGCAAACAAGTAGTAGTACCACAAGTTACTTATGTACAATGTGTGCCACACTTTACTTTTGAAAGAGTAACAAGTGCACCACGTACTATACGCTTTAATAGTGCCACTAGTTGGATACCTACTAACGATAGCATTACAGAACGCAAATGGACATTTGGCGATGGTACAGCAGCTTTATTAGGCAATACTGTAAATCCATTACACCAATACGCAACAGCTGGAATTTACACAGTATGCTTACGCATAAAAACTGCGTTGGGTTGTGTAAACGAATTTTGCCAACCAATATCTGTAGATAGTGGTTATGTAACACCACCTAATGCAGGCTTGGTAAAAATAATAAGCCTATACCCTAACCCATGTACTGTTCAATTAAGTACTGTGGTATGGAGTGGTGTAAACAATCTATCTGCTCAATTAGCCATATACGATGTGTATGGAGTAAGAAAATGGAGTGTACAAAAAACATTGTTAGCTGGTAACAACTATACCATTCTACCAACTGTTCAGTTAGCCTCTGGTCCTTACTTCTTTAGGGTAACCACCATGTATGGTGTACAAAGCAAGCCTTTCTATAAATTTTAATTGAAAAGCCAAATCATATTAAGTGGTTCATTCTATAAAAAAGAATGAGCCACTTTTTTTATGTCATTACTAAATTTATTTGATGAATTTATCGGGTATAAAAAAGGAAATTTTTGTAACCAACATAAGAATATACATTTAGCTGTAGTGGCGTCGCACATGTTAAGCTTATGTGGTAGTATGTAGCTTTATCTAAGCGTATATATGGTGTCTGCACACCTGCAAGATCTCTGACATCTAGTAAGAGTTAGTCAACAACATTCTCAAAAATCTTTTCTCAAAAAATTCATTTCTTAATAATCTTCAAAATTTTATTGCGTTTTTTATTTCAAAAAACCTTCAATAATTGCATAGGTGTAAGCTTGGGCTATTGTAGCTTTTTCTTGCTCACTTTTTCCACAAAAATGTGGTAACTCTATGGTTAATGTGGAAGATGCTTTTTTTGAAAAGCCAACAGCTTTTATTTCGGTAGATGACCATGCACCAAAAGAAATTCCTTTAACGCCTAAACCTAAATGATCATGTCTATATTGAATTGCTCTCATTTGTGTATTACCTTTCAAGGCTATGGGTTTATCAAAAGGGTATAGTGTATTAATGGCTGGTAGTTTTGCAAAATTTCCTAGTAATAAATTTTTAGCTTGCTTATCGTCACCTTTTTGCAAAATTTTATATTGGCTACGGCATAGCAAAGCTATCTTAACAGCTAGCATACTATCGGGTGCAAAGCCAAATGCAATTTGGTTGGGGTTTGTTCTTGGGTCGGCAAATACACCTTGGTTAGTGGCTGTGTTGGTGCAATGAAAAGAGGCAATTCTATCAGGGTTTAGTTTTTGTACCATTTGTAATAAGTATTGATTTTCTACTTCTATATTATCGTAAGAAGGTTTACCTTTTTGTGCAAAAGTGGCAATGAGTGGTTTGCTTTTATCAAAAGGAGCAGCAAGGTCTGGCATTTGTCTATTCGGGTCGGGTGATACTTCTGTTGTTAGCCTTCCTTTGTTGTGGTTGCTACATTTAGCATTGGTTTTACCTAATTGCACGTTGTAAGGAAAGATTTTTGGGTAAAGGATTACCCTGTAAGAAAGTACTACTTTGGCAGGATTAAGTTTATCCAATTCATTTTTAATAGCTTCTACTACTTGCACACCACCCCATTCGCTGCCATGCACACCAGCCATTACCAATGCAGTTTGGCTGCCCCCATTGTTATAATAATAGCAGTAAATAGATGAATCTTTATTCCCCTTACCCAAATAAATTTTATCGCCCCATGCTTTTTTTTCAGGGTCAAATTTTTTGAAGTCTATAATTTTTTGGGCGTTTGCATTTTGAGTTTGTAAGAGGCAGCCCATAAAAAAGCCAAACAATAAAAGAGTATTCAATTTCATAATTAAAATGTATTGGTGGTGAATACGCTATAATACAGGCTAACGCAGCCTTTTGCTTAATAGTAATTCAAAGCTAAAAATGTGCGACGCAACCGAAGTTAAATAGTAGTGCAAAAGCTGACTATCTAATTATTTCTTAATGGGCAGTATACTCCTCTCTTTTATAAAAAAGTGTCAAACTTTGCTTTCTTCCTTACAATGAATTTTTATTTTGCCTTATAAGCAATCCTATAAATTACGCCAGCAAAATCGTCGCTTACCAACAATGCACCATCGGGGGCTTCAATACAATCTACTGGGCGGCCACTTACTTTTTCTCCAGGCTGTAAAAAGCCTTCAGCAAAGGGTTTATAATCTATCACTTTATTACCCTCAAGTGTAGCAACGCCTACTTTATAACCACTTTTTTTACTTCTGTTCCAACTGCCATGCTCACATATAAAAACTTTGTTTTTATACCCAGCAGGAAACATAGTGCCTGTATAAAATTTTAAACCTAAAGGGGCTACGTGTGGACCAACTTTTAAAGCAGGGGGAGTATAATCAGACAGGTTTTTACCTTTGCCAAATTCTGGGTCAAGCACATCGCCTTGGTGTACAAAAGGGAAACCAAAGTGCATACCTTTTTTTGGTGCATTGTTTAGCTCGCAAAAGGGCATATCATCACCCATTAAATCTCGTCCATTATCGGTAAACCACATTTCTTTGGTAGTAGGATGCCAAGTAAAACCTACAGAGTTGCGAATACCTTTTGCAAAAATTTCTATGCCTGTTCCATCTGCGTTCATACGAGTGATGGTGGCATAAATGCTGTCTTTTTCATTACACACATTGCAAGGTGCACCTACTGGTATGTACAATTTTCCATCTGGGCCAAAAGCTATGTATTTCCAACCATGATGGGTTTTGTTGGGGTATTTATCGGTTATTAAAACTGCTGCTGGTGGGTTGGCAAGCTTGTCTTCTATATTATCGTAGCGATAGATTTTATCTAAAGCACTTACGTACAAGCTGCCATCTTTAAATGCTACACCATTGGGCATATTTAAATCTTGGGCTATGGTATATACTTTATCAGCTTTACCATCATGGTTTTCATCTACTACAGCATAAACATTGTCTTCTCGGCTATTACCTACAAACAAAGTACCTTTTGTACCCCAGCACATACTACGTGCATTAGATACTTCGGCATAAACAGAAATACTAAAGCCTTCAGGTAGCTTTATGTTATCGAGGTTATACTTTTTTGAGGTTGAATCTTTTGTATTGTCAATATTGCTATTGTTGGCTTTGCAACTAGAACTTAATAATAAAAGTGAAGCTAAAAATGGTGTAATTTTTTTCATATTGAAAATTAATATGGATGCAAAATACAAAGAACTTAAACGCTATTGAGTTATTCCCAAAACAAAACCCCTTCTTTCGGTAATAGAAGGGGTTTAAAAAAACCAGAAATGGAAATATGATTAACCTTTAGCAGCAAGTATAGACAATGTTTTTACAGCTACATCTTGAGCGGGTTTGTTAGTTTTTATTTGAGGAGCTTCGGCAGAAGCATAGACTTCGCCATTAATTGTTTTAGCACAAATGCTGTTTTCAGCTTGTTGGTCTAAGTTTACAACTGCACATCCATTATCGTTGGTGGTAACAATAGATATAAGGCTGTTTTTTTCATCGCTTAATACAACCAAACTATTTTTAGGAAAATTAGTAATGTAAATTTTTGCTTTACCATCTACTATCGAAGAGGTAATGGTGGTTTCAACTTTCTTCGTATCACCAGTTTGAGCGTTTACTGTTGCTACAGATATAAGTGATACTAAAACAATTATTACGGCAATGATTATCTTTTTCATAAATCTTGGTTTAAACATTTGTACCATTAGAGTTTCAACCGCCGTGCCAAAAAATTATTTTGCTGTGCCAGAGTTGTTATTTGCTCTGTCTAAAACAAGTATACTTACGCTAAAAAATATATGAAGGGTTTTCAGGAATTTTACGGGAAACTAATTGTAAAATTGCGAAGTACAAGATTGATACTCTTTGATTAGTGTAAAAAAGATAAGAAGAACTTATTTGCTGCAAAAATAAAATAAAGTATTATAAATCAAATACTTATAGCTTGACATAACTCTATCAAAACCCCATTTGTACCCTTTGGATGAAGAAAACAAACCCATTTATTATCTGCTCCTTTCTTAGGTTTTTCGTTTAATAAAATAAATCCTTCAGTTTGCAATCTTGCCATTTCTGCCTCTATGTTTTCTACCTCAAAAGCGATGTGATGAATACCTTCACCTTTCTTTTCTATAAACTTTGCAATCACCCCATTTTCGTCTAAGCTTTCCAATAATTCAACTTTCGATTCCCCTTTTTGGAAAAAAGCAGTATTCACATTTTCTGTTGCTACTAGCTCCGTTTTGTAGCAAGGGCTATTTAATAACTTTTCAAAAAGTGGTATTGAAGTTTCAAAACTCCTTACGGCAATACCAATATGTTCAACTTTAAGCATAATATGAGGTTTAAAAGGCATTTCGATATATGGAATTTTGCCTTGGTTGCAATTTATGCCCCAAATTTATACAACCCTTTGCCATACTTTT
>JAYVRD010000328.1:0-14885 GCA_043776595.1 Chitinophagaceae bacterium
CTTTCCATTTTTTTGCACCGCCTACTAAGCACTTCCACCAAACTTTTTCTTTTTGTAGCATGGCAGTGGTAATGTCTGGGTATTGCTCATGCGGTTCTAAACAAAAAATCTCAATTACGCCACCAGTGGGCTTTGTAAAAAGTAATCTTGCCTCTACCACTTTGGTATTATTAAAAACAAGCAATGTGTTTGTGGGTAAATGGTTAGCTAGATTGTTGTACTGTGTTTCTTCTATTGCTTCGTCTTTATATATCAATAGCTTGCTATTATCTCTTTGTGGTAAAGGATAGCATGCAATTTTTTCCTCTGGTAAATGGTATGTAAAATCTTGAATAGATAAATCTTTTGGATGCATAGTATCAAAAATATTGGCTTACAGATATAATAGAAGCAGATTGTTGTATGTGCTGTATTGCAATCATATAAATTACCCCACATTTTACCACAATGGCTAATTTTGTGTTTTTTAAAGCTAAAAATGCTGCTTTTTTTAACCCCAAACTTAATTTTCAAGCTACTTTATTTCAAAATTCAATACCAAACATTGTTTGATATTGCTTAAAAATCGCCACTTTTTAGTTTTTTGGTAAAAAGTAACGCACATATTGGCCAAACCTAGAATCCACAACTACAAAGCGTTTACCCTCATTTATCGGGATAAAATTCACACAAGTATCATACATATCCACATTTAAGGCAGCTTTTTGACATTTTATGTGGAAAATTACATTTACTACTTTAGTGGTAAAAAGTGGTAAATATTGTTTCTTCGTGGTAGAAAGTGGTAAATATTAATTCAAAACAATTTCAATGATAGGTTTCCTAGGCGAATATGAAGCAACCTTAGACCAGAAAGGCAGGTTTTTACTGCCCAGTGGTTTAAGAAAGCAATTGCCCGAAGGTGAGAACCTGTTTGTGCTTAGCCGTGGGTTTGAAAACAACCTATCGTTATACCCCATGAAAACATGGGAAAACATTGTAGCACGCATTAGTAAATTGAATGATTTTGATACAAATGTACGCCGATTTAAAACAATGTTTTTAGGTGGGGCTACTCAGGTAGAATTAGATGCAGCAGGTAGAATGTTATTACCACCCAGTTTAAAAGAATATGCTGGTTTGAGTAAAGACATCATAATAACACCTGATACCGACAAAGTAAAAATATGGGATGCTAGTAAGTATAAAAAGCTCTTTGAAGATTTTTCACCCGACGATTTTAGCAAATTGGCTAATGAAGTAATGGTGGATAAAGGAAATGAGGGAATTAATAATTAGGAATTTGGTATTAAAAAGTAAACAATGCAACTGTCAACTACCAACTACCAACAACCAACTAACTATCACATTCCCGTCCTCTATAACCAAGCATTAGATGCTTTGCAAATAAAACCAAATGGTGTATATGTGGATTGCACATTTGGTGGTGGCGGACATAGCAAAGGAATTTTAGAACGATTGAATGCCGATGGCAAACTCATTGCTTTTGACCAAGATGAAGATGCACAACGCAACATACCCAACGATGAACGTGTGTTGTTTGTGCCTCACAACTTTAGGCATTTGCAGCGTTTTTTAAAATTGCACAAGTACACACATGTTGATGGTGTATTGGCAGATCTTGGCGTAAGCTCTCATCAGTTTGATGAAGGCACACGTGGTTTCTCTACTCGTTTTGATGGACCATTAGATATGAGAATGGACAACAATCAAGAAACCACCGCAAGCACTTTGCTACTTACTTATACCGAGCAGCAATTGCACAAATTGTTTGAGCAGTATGGAGAAGTAACCAATAGTAAAACCCTTGCCAAGCATATAGTGCAGCACCGTAGCCATGCAAAGTTGCACACCATTGCCGATTTAAAAGCTATGCTAAGTCCCGTGGTAAAAGGCAATCCCAACAAATATTTAGCACAGGTTTTTCAGGCCATACGCATACAGGTAAACGAAGAAATGGAAGCATTAAAAGAAATGCTACAACAGCTTCCTACCGTTTTAAAAACAGGTGGGCGTGCAGCCATCATTACATTTCATAGTATAGAAGATCGGTTAGTAAAAAATTATTTCAGGCAGCAAGCTTTTGAAGAGTTGCCCGATGATAACCCCTTTGTGCAAACTGTAAAACAAAAAGATTTACAAGTCATTACAAAAAAACCAATAGTACCGAGCGATGAGGAAATGAAACAAAACAAAAGAAGCCGAAGTGCAAAATTGAGAGTAGCAGAAAGGTTGTGAGTATGAGTAGTTGTAAGTGATAAGGTGATTAGTGAAAAGGGTTTTGTAGCCAGCAGTAGAATACAAATTTAGCTGCGGTTGCGTCGCACATGTTTAGCAATAGAATATCTATTAAGCAAAACAGTGCAAATTGAAAAGTTAGCGGACATTCAATAATTACGTTGTCAGCCTGAGCTTGTTGAAGGCGATAAAAATAGTAATCGGTTTCGAGAAGCTCAACCTGACAGTACTATTGTTCATCACTGTTCCAAACGTACAAGTGTGCGACGCAACTGAAGTTTAATTGAAAAATAAAAGCTGGTACCATAAAAAAATAATAATCAATAAATCCCCCTTTAGAGGTTAGCGGCATGGCAGAAATAAAAGAAAATACAACAGAAAAAAAAGGACTTAAACTAAAAGGTCTTTTTAACTACGAGTGGATTTTAAAGAACACCAATTTCTTTTTATTCTTAAGTATGCTGGCAGTATTGTACATAGCTAATGGGCATTATGCTGATAAAACACTACGCAACATTGCCAAATCGCAAAACGATTTAAAACAGTTGCAGTACGAGTATAAAACGATAAAGGCAGAAGTGATGCAGAAAAGTAGAGAGCCTGAAATAATAAAGCTATCGGAGCAATACGGATTGAAACAAAACAACGAACCACCACAACGTATAGTGCTGGAAGTAACCCAAAAATAATGGACGTAAAAAAAGACATACTGTGGAGAGTGTACATCAGTTTTTTTGCTGTAGTAGCCGTAGGTCTTTTAATTTTTGGTAAGGCATTTTACATACAACAGGTGCAAGGGAAAATGTGGCGTAGTATGAGTGATAGCATGCACCAACGCATAGAAGAAATACCAGCACAACGTGGTACTATTTATAGTGAAGAGGGAGAAATGCTAAGTACAAGTATTCCACAGTTTGACGTATACGTAGATTTTGCTGCCGAGGGTTTAAGAGAAAATAATGGTAAACGTTTTAGAGAAAATATCGACTCTCTGAGTTTGTGTTTGGCAAAAGAATTTCATACAAAAACACAAGCAGAGTTTAGAAGAATATTGGAGGTTGGATATAAAGAAAAAAATAGAAACTATAAACTACTTGATGATATTGGTTACAGAGACTTGAAGGAGCTAAATAAATTTCCTTTGGTGCGTATGGGCAAGTATAAAAGTGGTTTTAAGTTTAATAAAAAAGACATCCGTTTAAACCCATATCAATTGCTAGCATTTAGAACCATAGGCTTAGACAGAGACTCCTTTAAAGTAGGGTTAGAAATGAGGTACGATAGTATTTTATCTGGTCAAAAAGGCAAGCGTTTGGTACGCTACTTAGCAGGTGGTGTAAGTATGCCAGTAGAAGATTATGAGGTAGAGCCAGGCATTGGTAAAGATGTTGTTACCACCCTAAACATGCACATACAAGATATTACTGAAACCGCCTTGATGCGTATGATGAAAAGTAATGAAGCTTTGAATGGTTGTGCTATTGTAATGGAAGTATCAACAGGTAAAATAAAAGCCATTGCTAATTTAGGCAAAACGCAAAATGGTGCGTACTGGGAAAACTTGAACTATGCTATTACATCAACAGAGCCAGGGTCAACTTTTAAGTTGGTAACGCTAATGTCTGCCTTAGAAG
This sequence comes from Chitinophagaceae bacterium, assembly GCA_043776595.1. Classification (GTDB taxonomy): domain Bacteria; phylum Bacteroidota; class Bacteroidia; order Chitinophagales; family Chitinophagaceae; genus UBA1930. The sequence goes on from JAYVRD010000328.1 coordinate 3,873, forward strand.
ATAAAAAAGCAACTATTAATACGCCTGTTGATTTGAATGGTGGTACATGGCTAATAAATGGACAAACAGTGTATGATAGTGAGCAACATGGTTTACATACCACTGATGTAAGACATGCTTTTGAAGAAAGTAGCAATGTAGGTATGGCTAAGCTGGCTTATTATAATTATGGTTCAAACCCAAGTCAGTTTATCCATCATATTCATCAACTAAGGTTAGATACGCTTACTGGTGTTGATTTAAACGGAGAAGGTAAATCAAGAATTTACAAACCCGGTACTACAAATTGGAGTAATACAACGCTGCCTTGGATGGCTTTTGGATATAACCTTACTGTAACGCCTTTGCATACAGCCATGCTATACAATGCGGTGGCTAATAATGGTAAAATGATGAAGCCATATTTGGTATGTGCTACTAAACAAGATGGTAAAAAGTTGGATGAATTTTTTCCTATTATAACCAACGAAAAAATTTGTAGCGATGAAACCATGAAGCAAGTAAAAAGTTGCTTGGAAGGAGTTTGTACTAATGGCACTGCAAAAACCTTATTTAAAAATACTACTTATAAAGTAGCTGGAAAAACAGGTACTGCATTAGTTGCCGATGGAAAATATAAGTATGCTGATAAAGTATATCAAACATCTTTTGCTGGCTATTTTCCAGCTGATAACCCACAGTATACTATTGTAGTAGTGATAAAAAATAAACCCGGAGCAGTGTTGCATTATGGAGCTACGGTAGCTGGTCCTGTGTTTAAAGAAATTGCTGATAGGTTATATACACTTTATGTAAAACAAAACGACCAACAGTTAATAGTAACCAATAAAAAAGATAGTGGTGCATATAATTATACAGGCTATACAAAAGATTTACAAAATATATTGGGCAAACTTCAAATAAAGTATACCCAAACTGATGTAAGAGAAAATGCTTGGAGTAAAATAGATAAAACTATCTACAACACAACTGTAAGTAGTATGCAGGTAAGCGAAAATCAAATGCCATTTTTAAAAGGCATGGGTTTGAAAGATGCAGTAACCGTATGCGAAAACATGGGTTTAAAAGTTACAATAAAAGGCAGGGGCAAAGTTGCCAATCAATCTATTGGTGCAGGACAAATGATAGCAAAAGGACAAGTAATAAATATTGAATTGAACCAGTGAAAAACTTACAAGACATATTATACAAGGTTCACCTCAAAGAAGTACATGGTAGTACAGCACTTGATGTGAAGGATATACAAATAGACTCAAGAAAAGTGAGTAAGGGTAGTGTGTTTGTAGCTATTAAAGGTGAGCAAACTGATGGACATAAGTTCTTTGATAAAGCAATTGAATTAGGTGCTGCTGTTATTGTATGCGAAGTATTTCCCAAGAAATTTGTAGAGGATATTACATACCTACAAGTTGAAAACTCACACGAAGCTGTGGCATTAATGGCCAATAATTTTTATGATGAACCATCTAAACAAGTAAAGCTAGTAGGTGTTACTGGTACCAATGGCAAAACAACTATTGCTACTGTTCTCTTTAAATTATTTACACATTTAGGTTACAAGTGTGGTTTAATAAGCACTGTACAAAATCAAATAGCTGATGAAGTAATTCCAGCTACACATACAACACCAGATGCGGTAAGCTTGAATGAACTATTACAAAAAATGGCTGATGCAAAATGTAGCTATGTGTTTATGGAAGTAAGCAGTCATGCTATACATCAGCATCGTGTTACAGGTTTACATTTTGTAGGTGGTTTGTTTAGCAACATCACACACGACCATTTAGATTACCACAAAACATTCGACGAGTACATAAAGGTTAAGAAAAAATTCTTTGACGATTTACCTGCTACCTCTTTTGCTATAAGTAATGCAGATGATAAACGTGGCACAGTGATGCTGCAAAATAGCAGTGCCAAAAAATATTACTACAGTTTAAAAACCATCGCTGAGTTTAAAGGAAAAATTTTAGACAATGCATTGACTGGTTTGCAAATGATGGTGAACGATAAGGAAGTACACTTTAGATTAATTGGTGAGTTTAATGCGTATAATTTATTAGCTGTGTATGGTGCTGCTATTTGTTTGGGAGAGAATAGTGAAGCAGTACTAACAGCTTTAAGTATGCTTACTGGTGCAGAGGGAAGATTTGATTACATCATTAGCAGTAAACTTATTATTGGTATTGTAGATTATGCCCACACACCAGATGCTCTAGAAAATGTTTTAGGTACTATAAAAAAATTACGCAAAGGGCATGAGCAAATCATTACTGTTGTGGGTTGTGGTGGCGATAGAGACAAAACCAAACGCCCCATTATGGCACAAACAGCTTGCGATTTAAGTGATAGAGTAATACTTACTAGCGATAACCCAAGAACTGAAGATGCAGTGCAAATTTTAAAAGACATGGAAACGGGTTTAAGTAGTGCAGCCAAAAGAAAGTTCATATCAATTACTGATAGAAAAGAAGCTATTAAAGCAGCAGTGAGTTTGGCAAACGAAGAAGACATTGTTTTAGTGGCAGGCAAAGGTCATGAAAAATATCAAGACATCAATGGTATAAAATATCCTTTTGATGATAAAGAAATTTTAAGAGAAATGTTTGAAGTGTTGGGAAAATAAGATGATAGATAAAAGATGATAGATGACAGATGAATCAAGCTACTGTCAACTACCAACTAACAACCAATTTTATGTTATACCATTTATTCACTTGGCTAAACAAAGAGTTTCACATTCCTGGGGCAGGTTTGTTTCAGTTTCTCACGTTCCGTATAGCCATGGCAATTTTATTGTCGTTGGTAATTGCTACAGTGTATGGCAAACGCATCATCTTGTATTTACAAAAAAAACAAATTGGCGAAAGTGTTAGAGACTTGGGTTTAGAAGGGCAAATGCAAAAAAAAGGAACGCCAACCATGGGTGGCATTATCATCTTGTTAAGCATTTTAATACCTACTTTATTGTTTGCCAACCTCGATAAAGTATATATACGCCTTATGTTATTGTGTACAGTATGGCTGGGTACTATTGGTTTTTTAGACGATTTTTTTAAAATACGTGCAAGAAAAGCATCCAAAGAAAAAGGTGAAACTTATAAGAAAAAAGACAGTGATGGACTAGCAGGTATAAGTAAAATTATTGGACAAGTAGGCTTAGGTATTATCATAGGAACCACTTTGTATTTCAGCAATGCAGTTACAGTAGAAAGAGAGGTAGTTGGTGTTTCTTATCAAAAACAAGCTACCGAAAGTTTTGCAAAAGATTCATCTATAGTAATTAGAAATATTGATGGTGTACAAAAGCGATTCGTAAAAGTAAGAACGCCCATCACTACTATTCCTTTTGTAAAAAATCATGAGTTTAATTATAGCAAACTCATTAGTTGGATAGGACCAGGGGCAGAAAAATTTACTTGGATTATTTACATACTTATTGTTACACTTATTATTACAGCAGTAAGCAATGGTGCAAATCTTACAGATGGTATAGATGGATTAGCAGCAGGTACAAGTGCCATTATAGGTATTGGCATTGGTGTGTTTGTATACGTAAGTGGCAACTACAAATTTGCCGATTACTTAAACATCATGTACATACCCAACCTTGGTGAAGTAAGCATTTTTGTAGCAGCATTTGTAGGTGCATGTATTGGTTTCTTATGGTACAACGCTTATCCAGCACAGGTTTTCATGGGCGATACAGGCAGCCTTGCATTGGGTGGCATCATTGCATCGCTTGCAATTATTGTGAGAAAGGAATGGTTGATACCTATTTTCTGCGGCATCTTTTTAATAGAAAATTTAAGTGTAATAATACAAGTAGGCTATTTTAAATACACCAAGAAAAAGTATGGCGAAGGACGAAGAGTTTTTTTAATGAGTCCCTTGCATCATCATTATCAAAAAAAGGGTTTTCACGAAAATAAAATAGCCATTAGGTTTTGGATTATTACTGTGTTGTTGGTAGTGGCAAGTATTGCCACATTGAAGATTAGGTAAGACCTCTCCTAGCCTCTCCAAAGGAGAGGGATTGGATGGAAAAGGGCTTTGGGGAGAGGTTTTAAAAGTTGAATAACGATATATAGTACAAGTGTGCGACGCAACCGAAGTCAAGTAAAGAACAAAAGCTGACTAATAAAAAAGAAAGGATAAAACAAGTAACGAGTGCCAAACAGTGAAACCGATAAAAATTTCAACGTCTTAAAGCCACTCTCTTTTGGAGAAGGGTTGGGGGTGAGGTTAGCAATACTTGGGGCTGGAGAAAGTGGTGTAGGTAGTGCTTTACTTGCTAAGCAAAAAGGCTATGATGTTTTTGTAAGCGATGGCGGTAACATAAAAGATAGTTATAAAAAAGAGCTCTTTGATAACGGAATTGATTTTGAAGAAGGCACACATACAGCAGCTAAAATTTTAAATGCAACTGAAGTGATGAAAAGCCCAGGCATACCCGAAAAAAATGAAATGGTAAAAGCCATTCGTGCAAAAGGGATAGCAGTTATTGGTGAGTTTGAATTGGCTTATCGCTTTAAAGGCACTAGCAAAATTGTAGGTATTACTGGTAGCAATGGCAAGAGCACCTGTACATCGCTACTATACCACATTTGTACAACAGCTGGTTTGGATTGTGCATTAGTTGGCAATATTGGTTACAGCATTGCAAAGCAAATGGCTGAGGACCCAAAAGCATTGTATGTAGCAGAAATCAGTTCTTTTCAATTAGACGATATTAAAACTTTTAGACCAGATATAGCAGTGCTTTTAAACATAACCGAAGATCACCTAGATCGTTATGATTACAAGTTTGAAAACTATATCAACTCAAAGTTCAACATTATAAAAAACCAAACTTATACCGATTACTTCATCTACAATTTAGATGATGAGGTCATCACACAAAAACTAAGTTCATTAAACCCATCTACTAACCCATTACCATTTTCTATGAAACAAGAAGTAAAAAAAGGCGGTCACATTAAAGGCGATCAAATGATGCTACGCATACAAGAAGAAAGAGTAAGCATGAGCATTTACGACTTCGCATTAAAAGGCAAACACAATAACTACAACACTATGGCAGCAGGTATTGCAGCCGCTACACTCGGCATTCGTAAAGAAAAAATTCGTGAAGCCGTAAAAGACTTCCAAGGTTTAGAACATAGAATGGAGTTTGTAGCCACCGTACGTGGGGTAGAATTTATAAATGATAGCAAAGCAACTAATGTGAACAGCACATGGTTTGCTTTAGAAACAATGAACAAACCTACTGTACTTATTTTGGGTGGTACAGATAAGGGTAATGCTTATGAATTACTAGACGACTTGATTAAGCAAAAAGTAAAAGCAATAGTATGTATGGGTGTAGATAATAAAAAAATTATTGCCGCTTTTAAAGACATCGTTCCTGCCATTGTAGAAACCAATAATGCCAAGCAAGCGGTAAATGCAGCTTTTAAAATGAGTGTAAAAGGTGATGTGGTGTTGCTTAGTCCTGCATGTGCAAGTTTCGATTTATTTAAAAACTACGAAGACAGGGGAAGACAATTTAAAGAGGCAGTAAAAGAATTGTAAAGCACCTATCTATCCTTCCTCAAGTGGAAAGTAACATGTAGCAAATAGGAAAATAATAAAATAGTATTTGGAAAAAAACTCAACATATCAAAACACCCAGGCAGCCAAAGTCTCTTCTTTAGGAAGGTTTGGTAATGCAGCAGACATCAGTTTTGCTTCTCTTAATAAAGAAGCAATACTAAAACGTACGCATGGCGATCGTTACATCTGGGGTATTGTGCTTTTACTAGCATTGGTATCTGTATTGGTGGTGTATAGTGCTACAGGCTCTTTGGCATATAAAATGAATAAAGACAATAATGTATATCTTTTTAAACAAGTTGCTTTTACTGTTGTCGGTTTAATGGTTATCTTTTTCATGCACAAGGTCAACTATACCATTTATTCTCGTGTAGCAACTATTTTGTTTTTTATATCTATACCATTATTACTATACACATTATTCTTTGGTGCAAAAATTAATGAAGGTAGTCGTTGGATAAAACTACCCATCATAAATATGACTATACAAAGTAGTGATGTGGCCAAGCTTGCCTTGTTTATGTACATCTCTAAAATGATGAGTAAAAAGCAAGAAGTAATTAAAGATTTTAAAAAAGGATTTCTGCCTATTGTTATACCAGTATTTATTATTTGTGGTTTAATAATGCCAGCCAACCTTAGTAATGCTTTGCTTACAGGTGCTACCTCATTATTACTTATGTTTATTGGCAGGGTAAGTACCAAGCATATTTTACTAACCATTGGTGTAGCACTTATACCTATACTTCTTATTTTGTCAGTAGCATGGCTTACTTACGATGGTAAACAAACCAACGAAAAAGTAAAGACTGGCACAGCCGAAAAATTAAAATCTGTTGGTCGTTTTGGTACTTGGGTAAAGCGTGTGCAAGACCATTTATTTGCACCATCTACTGAAACACCTTATCAAGTTCAGCAAGCAAAAATTGCTATAGCCAAAGGAGGCATATTCATGGGCAAAGGCCCAGGTAATAGTGAGCAACGCAACTTTTTACCACAAGCCTACAACGATTTTATTTATAGCATCATTATAGAAGAATATGGATTAGTTGGTGGGGCTTTCATCATATTTATTTATATGGTCTTTTTATTTCGTTGTATCAAAATATTTAGAAAATGCCCCTACGCATTTGGAGCATTTTTAGCATTGGCATTAAGTTTTACATTGGTTATACAAGCAGTAGCAAATATGGCGGTAAACGTAAATCTTGTACCCGTTACAGGTGTTACACTTCCATTGGTAAGCATGGGTGGTAGTTCATTTTTGTTTACTTGTGCAGCCATCGGTATTATATTAAGTGTAGCAAGAAATGTAGAGCAAACAGAAGGAAAGGACGAACCCATTCCTGTTGTTAATCAAGAAGCTGTGGTAGCGTAGTAGAAAATAATTACGTTGTTAGGTTTAGGTTTTTAATTGTGATGCTAGCAGTAGAATATGTATTAAGCTGCGGTTGCGTCGCACATGTTAAGCAATAGAATAAGCATTAAACTTTTATCGTAGCGGTTAAAAGTATTTTATGTAAAACAAAAATGAACGAAACAGAAAAAACATACGAAGCTCCAATTTCTCCTTTAGGGGCAGATGGATTTCGTATCATCATAGCAGGTGGAGGAACAGGTGGTCATATTTTTCCAGCCATTGCTATAGCCAATGCTTTAAAAAAGTTAGATAGTAACATTGAAATACTTTTTATAGGAGCCAAAGGCAAAATGGAAATGGAAAAAGTACCACAAGCTGGTTACCCAATAAAAGGATTAAACATAGCGGGTTTCAATCGTAGTTCTTTGATAAAAAATATTGGCTTACCGTATAAAATCATCAAAAGTTTTATACAGGTACGCAGCATCATCAATGCTTTTAAGCCCAATGCAGTTATTGGTGTAGGTGGTTATTCTACGTTTCCTGTATTAAAGTATGCACAGCAAAAACGTATTCCAACTTTTATACACGAAAGCAATTCGTTTGCTGGAAAAGCAAATATGATGTTGGGTAAAAAAGCAACTAAAATTTTTGTTGCAACCAATGGAATGGAAAAATTTTTTCCAAAAGAAAAAATAATTATTACTGGCAACCCAATAAGAGATGCTATTGCACATTCAGTAGTTACCAAAGCCGAAGGTTTGCATTTCTTCAACCTAGATGAAACAAAAAAAACAGTATTTGCAGTAGGTGGCAGTTTGGGTGCAAGAAGTATTAATGAAGCATTGGCTACACATATAGATGAATTTGAAACCAACAATTTGCAACTCATTTGGCAAACTGGTAAAACTACAGCCGCCGAGTACAAAGCAAAAGCACAAGGCAGGGCAAATATTTGGTGTAATGATTTTATAACAGCAATGGAAATGGCATATGCAGCAGCAGATATTGTAATAAGCAGGGCAGGGGCAATGGCAGTTACCGAATTATGTGTTACGGCTAAACCAAGCATTTTTGTACCATTTCCTTTAGCTGCAGAAGACCACCAAACTGTAAATGCAAAATACTTAGTACACAAGCATGCTGCATTAATGGTGAAGGATAAAGATGCAAAAGAAAAATTAGTAGCTATGGTAATTGAGTTATCAAAAAATGAAGCCTACCAAAAGCAACTAATAGACAACATACAATCATTGGCTATTAAAAATGCTGATGAAGTAATTGCAAATGAAATTTTAAATACATTTTTAAATTAGGGTAATCAAGGTTGGCAACATAAAACAAAATGAGTGAGCTAAACAACATACAAAAAATTTACTTTATTGGTGCAGGTGGCATTGGCATGAGTGCTTTGGCTCGTTACTTTAAATCAAAAGGTTGCGAAGTGAGTGGCTATGATAAAACAAAAACAGTATTAACTATCGAGTTAGAAAATGTTGGTGTCATTATTCATTACGAAGAACGTGTTGATCTAATACCAAAAGATGTTGATGTAGTAGTATATACACCAGCCATACCAAAAGAACACAAAGAGTTGGTGTATTACCAAGAAAATAATTACAAAGTAGTAAAACGTAGCGATGTATTGCAATGGATTACTGAAAGCTCTTTTAATATTTGTGTGGGTGGAACACATGGTAAAACAACAGTTACCAGTATGATTGCTCATATACTACGCCACACCGGTTATGGTTGCAATGCTTTTTTAGGTGGTATAGCAGCTAACTACAACACCAACTTTTGGAGTAGTGAAAAAAATGTAGTGGTAGTAGAAGCAGATGAGTATGATAGAAGCTTTTTGAAATTAGTACCAGACGTAGCAGTGATTACTGCAATGGATGCAGATCACTTAGATATTTATGGTACACCCGAAGAAGTAGAAAAAGCATTTATACAGTTTTCGCAAAAAGTAAAAGCTGGTGGTTGCTTAGTAAGTAAATATGGATTGAAAAGAGAAAGTGAGTTACAAGCTGCAACACATCTAACTTATAGTCTTGAAAATAGCAAAGCAAGTGTACACGCAGCGGATATAAGAGTGGTAAATGGTAGTTATGTGTTTGATGTTATTGCTAAGGATTGGCTAATGCAAAACATGGTGCTTCACATGGGTGGCTTACATAACATTGAAAACGTAATTGCTGCTATAACTGTAGCCAAGTATTTAAACATAGAAGACAGAAAAATAAAAGACGCAGTAGAAACTTTTAAAGGAGTGAAGAGAAGGTTTGAATACATCTTAAAAAATGATGAGGTGGTTTTGATAGACGATTATGCACACCACCCAGAAGAGTTAAGGGCATTAATAACTGGAGTGAAAAGCATTTTTAGAGATCAGAAAATTACAATTGTTTTTCAACCGCATTTGTATAGTAGAACAAAAGATTTGGCTTCCGATTTTGCTCATAGTTTGGATTTGGCAGATGAAGTAATTCTTTTACCTATTTACCCAGCAAGAGAGTTGCCAATGGATGGGGTAGAAAGTGAAATAATTTTAGAGAAGATGGCAATATCTCATAAGCAGGTGCTAAGCAAAGAGGGCATGAAAAATTGGATAAAAGAAAACAAACCTGACTTAGTAGTAATGGCTGGTGCAGGTGATATAGATGCGTTGGTATTGCCAGTAAAAGAAATAATGAGTGAGGTAAATGCGGAGTAACAATTTTATAATGGAATATAAAACAAATGTGGAAGCAAAGAATTATACAAGGGTTATGGATAACAGCAGGCATTGCAACTATAGTGTTGTTGGGTGCAGCTATGCGTACTAAAAATCATAAAACTTGCATTGAAATTGAAATAAAAATTAAAGGAGATGTGCAACACACTTTTGTAGATGAAGTAGGCATAAAAGAGATAATGAATAGTAATGGTGAGTTGTTAGGTAAAGAGATAGGAGGTGTAGATTTAAAAGCATTGGAAGAAAAGGTAGAAAAAAATCCATGGATACGCAATGCTGAAATGTTCTTTGATAATAAACAAGTATTAAATGTAACTATTGAAGAACGAGAACCTATTGCAAGAATTTTTACAAACGTAGGTAGCTCTTTTTATGTAGATACTAGTGGTATGAAACTACCACTTAGTGATAAGATTAGTGCAAGGGTAGTAGCATTTACAGGTTGTCCAGAGCTGAAGGAAAAGATGGCAACTACTGATAGTGCAATTATGAAAGACGTATTGAAGATAGCAGATTATATAATGGCAGATAGTTTTTGGATGGCAGCAACAGCACAAATAAATATTAATGAACAAGGAAAATTTGAGTTAATACCAGTAATAGGAAACCATATGGTAGAGCTAGGCTGTGCAGAGGATATAGAGAAGAAATTAAATAGGTTGTATAGTTTTTATCATCAGGTATTTGCAAAGGGTGGCGATAAATATGAGAAGCTAAACGTAGAATTTGAAGGACAAGTAGTAGCAACAAAAAGAGGTTTTGTAAAGCCATTGGTAGATAGTAATAAAGCTTTGCCATTGATGTATATAGGCGATACAACCAACAGCATGGTAGCTGCTACACCTGTTGTGATAAGAAGAGATACTGTAAAGCGTTCAACACCTTTACATTTAGCAACGCCTGTAAGAAGAAACATAATAGCAACAACGCCAAAAAGAAATGTGCTGGTTGCACATAAACAAAAGCCATTTGTAAAACAAAACACAACGCAGCCAAAAGCAACGTTGCCTAAACAACAAAATTGATAAAGAAAAATGCTTGCAGTTTTTAAAATATAAGGCTAGAAAAGCTAAATAGTTATTGATAGTTTAAAATGTGCGACGCAACCAAAGCTGAATTGAAAAACTAAAGTTGGTAATAAAAATTAAAATAGTAAAACCATGATTTCTGAACAAAGTACAACAACTAAAACACATAATATGAACCACAACGAAGCACCCATTATCGTTGGCTTAGACATTGGCACAACAAAAATTGCTGTAATTGCTGGACGCAAAAATGAGTATGGCAAATTAGAAATTCTTGGCTTTGGACAAGCACC
>JAYVRD010000329.1:0-45646 GCA_043776595.1 Chitinophagaceae bacterium
CGCAGCCAAATTGAAATACTACTGCTGGCTACAAAAAAAATTCGCTATGTTCAAAGTCTCCTTTGGGGGATTTTGAGGCTTGGTTTGGTTGTTATTCGTCATCACCATTACCCTTTGTGTAACGTTTAATTACACCACGTCCACTCTCACGTATAAAGGTTACAATTTCATCTCTTTCGTCACTGGCAATTAATTCTTCTTCTATAAACTCTAATGCTTGCGATATGTTTAAACCTTTATTGTAAATAATTCGGTAAATGTCTAGTATGTGATTGATAGATTCGTTGCTAAAGCCACGACGTTTTAAGCCTACACTATTTACGCCACCATAACTTAGTGGATTGCGAATGGCTTTAATATAAGGTGGTACATCTTTACTTACCAAGCTGCCGCCTGCAATAAATGCATGTTGCCCAATATGTACAAACTGGTGGATGGCACAAACACCTGCTACCCAAGCCCAATCTCCCATAGTAACATGCCCAGCCATTTGGCTATTATTGCTCATCACACAATTATCGCCTATTAGGCAATCGTGTGCTATATGGCTGTAAGCCATAATAAGGCAGTTGTTACCCACTTTGGTTTTGCCCCTATCAAATGTGCCACGATTGATGGTTACAAATTCTCTAAGGGTTGTACCATCGCCTACTTCTACATAAGTTTTTTCGCCACCAAATTTTAGATCTTGTGGCACAGCACCAATAACAGCCCCAGGAAATACACGACAGTTTTTACCAATTCTGGTACCTTCCATAATGGTTACATTGCTGCCTATCCAAGTGCCTTCACCTATTTGTACATCTCCATGTATTACGGCAAATGGGTCAATTTTTACATTGGGTGCAATCTTGGCATTGGGGTCTATGTATGTATATGGATGCGTCATCGTTAAGGTTTAAAGTTTGGATGTGCCGATGTAAGTTTTATAAAATCTGCACTTGTTCAGACATCTAATTTAGGCATTAGCTGCTTATTGGGCGTTTCTTTTAACCACTTGGGCTACCAAATCGGCTTCTGTAGCTACTTTTCCATTCACATATACCGTTCCTTTCATTTCACAAATGCCACGGCGTATGTTGCCCACTAATTCCATTTTAAGCAACAACGTGTCTCCCGGTCTTACCATTTGCTTAAACTTACAATTGTCTATTTTTAAAAAGTAAGTATCGTATTGTCCCTCTGGCATTGAATTAATACAAAGAATACCACCCGTTTGTGCCAAAGCTTCTATTTGCAAAACACCAGGCATTACTGGGTTGCCAGGAAAGTGACCAGGGAAAAACCACTCGTTGAAGGTTACGTTTTTAATACCAATAATATGCTTATCAGTTAGCTCAATTATTTTATCTACCAATAAAAATGGGTGGCGGTGTGGTAAGGTTTTCTCAATTTGCTCTAGGGTATACACTGGTGGTTGAGAGGGGTCATAAACAGGTACATCTTTTACGTGTTTGTTCTTTTTGATGTACTGTTTTATTTTCTTGGCAAATTCCACATTGGTGCTATGTCCTGGGCGGTTGGCAATAATTCTGGCTTTTATGGGGTAGCCAATAAGGGCTAAATCGCCCACTACATCTAACAGCTTATGCCTAGCTGGCTCGTTAGGAAAACGGAGTTCTAAATTATTAAGATAGCCTTCGGTTTTTACTTCAATCCTATCACGTTTAAAAGCTTTGGCTAGCCTTGTCATTTCTTCTTCGGTAACCGGTTTATCTACCACTACAATGGCGTTGTTGATGTCGCCACCCTTTATTAAATCGTTATCCAATAAAGCCTCTAATTCGTGCAAAAAGCAAAAAGTACGACAGGGTGCAATTTCTGTTCTAAAATCTTTAATGCTTTTTAAACCAGCGTGTTGTGTACCTAAAACTGGGCTATTAAAATCTATTAAAGTAGTTATTTGATAATCCATGGCTGGCATGGCTACCATTTCTACACGTTTTCCTTCGTCGCTTAAAAAAATGTTGTCGTCTAAGCTATACCAAGCTTTGGCAGCTTCTTGTTCTACTACGCCAGCTTCTTCAATAATTTCTATAAAAGGTTCGCTGCTACCATCAATAATGGGTATTTCAGGTCCGTTTACTTCAATTAGACAATTATCTACACCCATGCCCACTAATGCTGCCAAAACATGTTCCACTGTACTTACTTTGGCATCGCCTACTTGAAGGGTTGTGCCACGGCTGGTGTCTGTTACTAAATCACAATCTGCTTTTATTATGGGTTGATTGGGTAAGTCTATACGCTGAAACTGAAGTCCAAAACCGGGGTTGGCTGGTTTCAAAGTCATATCTACCATTACGCCTGTGTGCAAGCCTGTACCACTAATACTTGCTGCACTAGCAAGTGTGTGTTGTCTATCTGGGTTAAAATTTATGTCCATTCAATATTTTGTTTTTTGGTAACTAGCTGTCGAACAAGAATCGAGGTCAAATAAAAGAATTGGCCAAAAATAAGTATTACAAGTGTAGTAACCTATATGTAGCATTGGGCATTAGCCCCAAACAGATGGATTTTATCATTCAATGATTACCCTATTAAAAGATATACTTTCAAAAAAGCGTAGAAATATTTCCTCACATGTAGCATTCAGGTGCGTTTTATGGAAAACCTTTTGGTTTATAACACTAAAAACTTCTTTGGCATAAAATTCCTCATTATTTTAGGCAACTAATTGCATGGCGTGTATGATAGCAACAACAAAACAACTGTTTGAAGATATTGGGGCATATGGTATTTTCTTCTCCGATTTTGTAAAAAACATTTTTCGCAAGGGTTTTGAATGGAATGAGTTTATAAAGCAATGTTATAGCATTGGGTATAAATCGTTGGGCATTGTAGTGCTTACTGGTTTTATTATTGGATTTGTACTTACGTTACAATCTATACCTACTTTAAAAGATTTTGGAGCAACCAGTTTTGTACCAAGCATGGTATCGGTATCTGTACTTAGAGAAATTGGACCAGTGATTACCGCACTAATATGTGCAGGCAAAATTGCATCAAGCATTGGTGCCGAGCTAGGTAGTATGAAAGTAACAGAGCAAATAGATGCTATGGAAATTTCAGGTGCTAACCCAATGCAATATTTAGTAGTAACTAAAATTTTAGCTTGCATACTCATGATTCCTTTACTTACGCTTTTTGCAGATATGGCTGCACTTGTTGGTGGCTTTGCTGGCATGAACTCAATAAACAAAATGAGTGCATTATTATACTTTAGAAAAAGTTTTTCGATACTAGAGTTTTCGGATGTTATCCCTTCTGTTACCAAAACATTTTTCTTTGGTTTGGTAATTGGGTTTATAGGCTGCTTTAAAGGATTTAATGCTAACAATGGTACAGCAAGCGTAGGGATAGCTGCCAATTCTGCTGTGGTTACAGCATCTATTTGGATTATAATAATTGATGCCATTGCTGTACAACTAACCAGCGTATTTGTATACTCTTAAAAAATATTAATGGAACAAAATACTACCATTGTAGCCACTGAAACCCCAGTAATAAATATGGCTGAGGCGATTGAGAAAAAAGATATAGCCTATATCATTGAAATCGAAAATTTGCAAAAATCGTTTGGCGAAAAGCAAGTATTAAAAAATATTAACCTTAAAGTAAAAAAAGGAGAGAATCTTGTCATAATTGGTAAAAGCGGCGAAGGAAAATCTGTAACAATAAAATGCGTGGTAGGCATGATGACACCTGATGCTGGTAGCGTAAAAGTTTTTGGTGAAGTAGTAAGCTTACTTAAAAATGAAGCCTTAAAAGAGTTGCGACAAAAAATTGGGTTTCTATTTCAAAGTGGTGCTTTGTACGATTCTATGACAGTGGAAGACAACCTTGCCTTTTCCTTACAAAGAGTTTTACATATAAAAGACGAAGCAGAAATAAGCAAAAGGATACATGAAGTTTTAGAAGGTGTTGGATTGGCGGACTCTATAGATAAATTACCAGCAGATTTAAGTGGTGGTATGCGTAAGCGTATAGCACTTGCCAGAACTTTGGTAGTAAACCCAGAAATAATTTTGTACGATGAACCCACTACTGGCTTAGATTCCATAACCAGCAGAGAAATTAGTGAACTGATTTTGCAAATGCAGAAAAAATACCAAACTACATCAATCATTATTACACACGATATGAAGTGTGCAGAAATTGTGGCTGATAGAATTGTAATTATGAAAGATGGTGCATACACCGCCGAAGGAAGCTATGAAGAATTAAAAAACTCAAGCGATGAGTTTGTAAACTCATTTTTTAAATAACTAATTAAATCAACACATGAAAACAACAACATCTCAAAAATTTAAAACTGGTCTATTTTCTGTAATAGGCTTTGGTATATTAATACTGTTTATCTTTTTAATTGGCAGCCAAAAAAACATGTTCACTTCTACCTTTAATGTAAAGGGGAATTTTAAAAATGTATCAGGCTTAATGCCAGGTAATTTGGTACGCTTTGCTGGTATTAATGTAGGTACTGTAAATAGCATAAACCTAATAAACGATACTACAGTAAGTGTAGATATCATTTTACAAAAAAATGTAAAGCCATTCATTAAATCCGATTCGAAAATTAGTATTGCTAGCGATGGGTTGATTGGCGATAAATTAGTAACTATTTCTGCAGGTAGCGATTCTTTGGGAGTGCCTATAAAAGATAATCAATTACTAGCTGTAGTTAACCCACTGGAGATGGATAAACTTTTGGTAAGAGTAACTGGTATAGCTACTAAAGCAGAAGCTATCGTAAATAATATTGCAGGAATAACTTCAAAAGTAAACAATGGAGAAGGCTCTCTAGGCAGGTTGATTAATGATAATAAACTAGCCTTAGGTTTAGAATCTACATTAGCATCTACCAAAAAAACATCAGAATCTATTGGTAGGGCTGCAAATGGTTTAGGAGATAATTTAGAGGCAGCTAAAAAAAGTATTTTATTTAGAGGATACTTTAAAAAGAAAGAGAAAAAAAGAATTAAAGACTCTACAGAAAAAGCCAATAAAATTTTAGATAAGAAATTGAAACCAGTGAATAAGAAAAAAGGCTAGGGAAATAAAAGCACTAAAACATTTTCATAAAAAAGCTATCAGTAAACAGTTTTACTGATAGCTTTTTTGTTGAGTAAAGTTTCTAAACTTGAAGTGTGCGACGCAACCGCAGCTGAATGTATATTCTAAAGCTGACTAACAAAATTTACATCATAAAAAAACCGTTCTGCTTACTGGCAAAACGGTTTTTTATGATGTATTGATTTAGAAATTTTTACTTCCATTGGCCTGGTAAGTGTAGCGGAAAGTGAAATAACGTTGCTCGTTTAGTTTAATAGCATCTGATGCAGAAGCTGCAGGTGTAACACCTCCACGATAATAATTATTGATTTCTAACTTAGCATATTTACCTAATGCTGTACGAATGATTAACACTCGACCTGGGATGGGTGTAATTAAATTATTGGCGCCATCGTATACATACCAACCTTTATTGCTACCAGTAGTAATGGCATAAGATGGTATAGTGTTATTATCTGTTTTAAAAGTTGAATCGTTAGATACTGCAGTAACACCATCAAACAAACCTACTTGTATAAATGCACCACCTGCACCTGGCCCACTAGTACCTGCATTGGTTATAATGGTGGTACCACGAAAGCCAATATCCCACTTAG
The DNA here is from genome assembly GCA_043776595.1 of Chitinophagaceae bacterium. Classification (GTDB taxonomy): domain Bacteria; phylum Bacteroidota; class Bacteroidia; order Chitinophagales; family Chitinophagaceae; genus UBA1930. The sequence goes on from JAYVRD010000329.1 coordinate 5,673, forward strand.
TGGTAGCACTATCGCTATTGGCTACTAAGGCATTGTTGGCTATGCTGTAAAAGGTAAACTTTCCACTACCATAAGGTTGTCCACTTGGTGCTAAACCTATAATGGTATCGCTTATTAAATTTTGTACTGTGGTTACACTGCCTTGTGTAAATACTTTAAAGCTGCCGTTGTTAGATGTATCTAAAGTATCGCTACTTTTTTTACATGCAGTAAAACTTGCTACTACTAAAATGCTCATCATCAATTTTGTAAATCCTGTTTTCATTTCTTATTGTTTTTTATGTTTTAAAAAATTATAACCAATTAGGCAATAAAATGTTCTGCCAGCCATATTGGGTAGGTTATTAAAGTCTTCGTAGTTGGTAAGATTATCGCTACCTGCTTGCAGGCGAAAGCCATTTTTAAATTGCTTGCCTATAGCAAGATTTAGCTGTACAAATCCACTAGCAAAATCATCGCCAATATCATAATAACCATTGCCATTAGCATCTCTTACAGCCCAACGACTTCGGTAAATGGCTCTTGCATTTATAAACCAATTATTTTTTTCGTATAGCAATTTAAGATTGCCCATGTGGCGGCTACGATTGGGCAAACCAAAATATTCGCTGCGTTGCATTATTTTAGTTACACCATTTATCACAATATATTCAGTACCACTTTCTATTTTTTTAATTTGATCTTTATCAGCAGTAAATAATAATTGGTAGCCCCCAGTGAGTGAAATGTTTGTATTGATGTGGTAGCCAGCTTCTATTTCTCCACCTGTGGTGTAGGCATTTTTTACGTTGAGGTAACTATAAATTTGAGCTCCACTTTTGTAGTACGCCACCAAACGAGAGTCTATTAAATTTTCTACATCGTTTCTAAATAGGTTGATGCTAAGGTTGGATTTTTTAGTTATTTGCCATTGTGTACCTACGTTTATCCCTGTACTAAATTCTGGTTTTAAATCTTTTAGTTTGTTATAATCATCCTCGTAAGATTGTATTTGCCCCAAAGCTGCTAAACGCTGAATTTGTGCCTGAGCTTCCAGCGTACCAAACACACTATAACCACCTGCTGCTGAATTGGTGAAATTTAAATATAGCTGTCTAAAATCGGGGGCTTTAAACCCACGCCCAATGCTTGCAGTAAATTTCAACTTATTATTTACCTTGTACATAGCAGCTAACTTGGGTGAGAAAGCAGCAGCAAATAGTTGGTTATTATCGTACCTAAAACCACCAATTAGGGTTAGGTTTTTAAAAGGAATGATTTCTGTTTGGGCAAAGCCATAAGCAATATGGTTTATTTTTCTATCGTCTTCATTATCGTATCTAGAACTTCTTACACTTTCTTGTGTGTAGCCTACACCAGCATTAAAAGAAATGCTTTTATTAAGTATATAATCTGTTTGGTTTTCGGCACGTGTAAAACGATGGCTTAACACATCGTGATACAAACTGCTGCTAGCATTGTTTAAATCTTGTGTAGCAGTAAATTGAGAAGCATACAAACGCAAAGCTGTTTTTAACTTGGTATTGAAAGTATGGGTTATTACTGGGGCTATATTATAATCGCTATGAATTTCTTTGCCAGCAGAATAAGTAGTAATGCCTCCATTAGATACTGCATATTCATTTTTTATATGCTCGTAGCTATAACGTAAGGTTACATCTATTTTTGTTTTGGAAGAAAAAGAATAAGAGAGTTGTAGTTGATTGGTCAAACGCCATAAAGGAGCAACTGTTCTACCACTAGTATTGGGGCGTACACTAAAACCATCGCTATTATAACTGTTTACAAAAGCATTGATACCCAGTTTACCTAAATGTACGGTTCCACCAATACTTGCATCTAAGGTATTGTATGTACCATAACGTACAGAGGTATTGAGTTTGGTTTGAGTTGGTTTTTCGGTAATAATATTGATTACGCCAGCCATTGCCTCACTGCCATATAAGCTTGATGACGGCCCTTTTACGATTTCTATTTTTTTTATGTTGCCTACGGTTAGTCTATTCAAATCTAGCACGCCAGCATTTCTACCAACTAAGGGTTCTCCATTTATTAATATGATGGTATAATCGGGGTTTAAACCTTGCATTTGTACACCAGTACCAAAGCCAGATGTAAGAAACAAACCTGCTTGTTCATTTAATACATCGCTAAGGCGAAGTGAGCCTGCTTGTTGAATGGTTTTTTGGGTAATTATTTTTGTAGGCACCGCTACATTACTCAATTTTCTTTCGCTGCGTGTAGCAGTTACTACCACATCATCTCCCACACCATACAAAGTATCTTTTTGTGCATAGCTATTGTTGCAAGTTATAAGCACTAGCATAAAAGCAGTTGTAGTAAAGAGGGTTTTGGTGGCTTTAAGCATTGTAACTATTTAACAAAAAATTTGTACTGTCTAATATTCGGCAAATGTTGATTGATGGTTTGCATTAATTGCCATAGAATTGTAAAACAATTTTTTTAACCCAAGTAATGACAATTTTTTTACTGATTGCATAAATGCGTTTACCGATTGCGTAAGTATTTGTTTTGTTACAAGGGTTCTGTACTATGATTTAGCTACAGTTGCGTCGCACATTTGTAGCTTTGTAGTACTATGGAACAATAAAAAAGCCATCATGCAACCAACCATCAATTCTACTAAAAGTGTTAGCGGTACTAAAGCAATGTTGTTAGCAGCAGGCTTGGGCACAAGGCTAAAACCCTTTACCAATCATCATCCTAAAGCATTGGCTATGGTAAATGGTAAAAGTTTATTACAACGGAATATTGAATATTTAAAAAGCTTTGGTATAAATGAAGTGATTGTAAATGTGCATCATTTTGCTAACCAAATTATAGATGCAGTGCAAGCCAACCAAGATTGGGGTAGCCAAATAACTATTAGCGATGAGACCCATGAAGTTTTAGAAACTGGTGGTGGGGTAAAAAAAGCAGCTTGGTATTTTGAAGCAGGTGAAAATTTTGTAGTGATGAATGTAGATATACTCACGCAGCTAAATTTAACTGAGATGATAACCCAACACTTACAAACAAAAGCATTGGCTACATTGGCCGTTACCGAAAGAGAAACTTCTAGATACTTTTTGTTTGATGCAGCCAACCAATTATGTGGTTGGCATAATGTAAAAACTGGTGAAGAAAAAATCCCTAATCCTCAACCCCCACTATACCAAAAAGCATTTAGTGGCATACATGTTATCAATACAAAACTGTTTAGCCTTATGCAGCAAACTGGTAAGTTTAGTATGGTAGATGTGTACCTAAGTTTAGCAGCCACACAAAATATTATGTGCTACGATCATACAGGTATTGCCTTATTAGATGTGGGCAAACCAGAAAGTATTATAAAAGCAGAGGAGATGTTTAAATAAAGAGTTTAATTGCATCCTACGCATTTATAAAAGCTACATCTTCTTCCATAGCCAAACATGTGCGACGCAACCGCAGCCTCATTTTTATTCTACAGCTGGTTACATCAAAACTCCTACTACAGTTACATCAACTTGCGGCATGAGCTATATTTTTTAGTATAGCAAATTAAAATTATTACAATAATTGTTTAATAGAAGCTAGATACGACCAAACAAAAAGCCCCTTAGAAAAGGGGCTACATAGAGAAAACTCCCCTCGTATGAGAAAACTACATTTTGAGATAAACGTTTGGTATGGTGCTTTTATAAAAAGCAATTGCTGTTTGTTTATTGGCCTCAATTCTATCTTTTTCTAAGTTTACATCATCATTGTACATTTTAATTTTTAGCTTTCTTTCATCAATAACATCAATAAACCTTTTCACTTTTATTTCTTTCATTAAGCCATCGTAAGTGGGTTTACACTCTTTGGTTATCTCAAGACCCGATAGTATAGTTGCTACTTCTTTAGCACCTTCTTCATTAGGATTTACAGCCCATTGTGTGCTTGCATTTTGCAAGGCTGTATTGCACTTATGTGTAGCATAGTCTTGTATTAAAGTTCTTTGCACTGCTTCATACTCTGCCTTACAAGATGTTTTAGTAGAGCTAGGTAATTGATAAAAATTGGCAAAAGCTTCTTCGTAATTGCCAGCATTGGCATGGGCTTGGGCTGTTTGTAAAATGCTGCTACAATTGGTGCTATAGTAAGCTACAATATCTGCCACTGCTTTTTTTAGTTCATCGGCAAAGTTGTTTTTCTTTAAATTCATTTTTTTAGCAGCATCCATTATAGCTTGCCCCTCGGAATTACCTACACCACTTAATTCAATGATGAAATGGCTATAAGCGTTGTGCATTAGTAAATCTTCTACACTAAGCTCTACATTATATTTTACTAATAGAAGCTGTCCGGAATTTTGTTTTTCTATAGGTTCTATTTTCATTAATACAATAAATCGTGCTACATCAACACCTCTATACCCGATAGAAGATATTTCGCTACTAAGCTTACTCAGTAATTGTTGTTTACCATATTTTGCAATAGCTTCATCTGTGGTTTGTAATGCAGGCATCAAAAAAATATCGCTTTGTTTTGTTTGTGCCCAACTGAAGATATGAGTGGAAATTAAAAGTAGTAACAAAAGTATTTTTTTCATTTTTATTATTTTAAGACGATGAATATTTTAGTTATTAGTTGTTTTATTTGCTGCCACAAATAATAATTACCCAGCCTAAGCCTCTTGCGTCAATTTTACTTTCGATAGTGAATGGAGCTGCTTTTAAAAATTTTTTGATTTGTCTTCCAAAATCTTCGGCATCAATGGCTGTTTTACTATCGTTATACATGGGTATGCGTACCTGATCGTAAACAATTTTGGTTTCGGTGCTTTGTACAGTTGTAAACCTGCCCTTTACAGTATTCTTGCTCATCCAATCTTTTAATAAAACATTCAACTCTTCATTGTTGTACTCTGTTTCAAAGTCTTTATCCCAGTTTTCCCATTTGCGTATTTCAACTTTTATTTCTCTTCCATTGGTAAAGAGATCTTCAAAATGAGCTTGAAGACGGGCATTAAAATTATCAATGCTTTTGAGTACTACTTCTCTTAATAAAACTGGTATGGGCGAGGAGATAGATTCATCTCCAATATCGCCACCTTTGGCAATTTGCTTGCCAGAGTAGGCATCTAGCCCCCTCATGGTATATGAAATTCTTTTCTTTGGTCCTATTGTAATTACCTCCCAATCAAGTTCAATTATTATATCTGCTTTTACCCTAGTTTTTACTTTATCAAGTTGAGATTCTGTTATGGTTGATTTGCCTTTTCCTTCTCTATCCATATTCATGGCCATGTCTTCGGAAGAACCTTGGTTAAGTGCATTTAAAGAAGCTAAAAAGTCTTCTACAGGAAACCCTCTGTCTTGCAACAATGCACTAATTTGAGCATTAGCATTGTATAAATCATGGTTACTTTCATACGCTTTTTGGTAGTTTGGAATTTGTTCTTTAACACCAAATTTATCTATCTCGGTATAGTAGCCATGTTCTTTGCACCATATTGTAGATGGCACTACCATTAATTTAGGTTTTTTTGCCTGAGCAAAATTTGTGTAGCTTATACATAGCAAGGCTATGCTTAGTAATATTTTTTTCATAATTAATTTAGTTTTTTTTAAAACCCTGCATCTAACGATTTAATGATTCCTGCACTTTCGAATTCTTTTCTTAAAGAAGCTTTTTGTACAGTAACTACTACCCCTACTTTTACTTTTTTACCTACTCTAAATCTATCGCTAGCGTTGATAGTGCCATCTGTAGATAATGATACGTAGTTTAAGTACTTTCCTCCTTTTTGAAGAAAAACATTGAAATAGTCTTTATACTTTTCCTCGGCACCCGTTTCGGTTATTAAAGGCTTTTGTAAATCGGAACCAGGAATACCAGTAAAAGCTACAGCCCTAATTGCATTTCGCTTAGCGTTATTTATTGCATTGTCCTCGTTAGAACCATAAGAAAATATTTTAAATAAAATAGTTCCTTCAACGCCTACACGTACAAACTGAACTTCATACTCTTCATAGCCAGCATCGGCAGGTTTTTTATTTTTTTGAGCATTTACTTTAGTAGTACTGCTAATTGTTATCAGTACAATTAGTAAGAGTTTTATAATAGTTTTCATATTAGTTTTCTTTTATAAATTGTTTTAATTGTTGTTCTAATAATTTTCTATTCACAGCCACTTGCACCCTCATACTCAATACAGCCTTCTTATCTTCTGTTTGTGCTAGTTTATTTACTTCATCTATTGTACCCGAAGCATCCAACACATTATTATCGGCTGTATATCGTGAATAAAACAATGTTTGATTGTCGTTAAATTTATTTACATCTACAGGCACATTTAATATTGGCTTTATACTTATACCTTGGGCAATACCATCAGTAACCAAAATTTTAATTAATTCAATCTTGGCATTATACCTACATTCTTTTTCTGAACTGCCTTTGGCGTAAATATTAAAATAGTCTTTGCCATTTGCATCGCTACGTACAAAGGCTACACCCATATTGTAAAAAGATGCTACTGAAACGGTTGCAGGTTTTTTACTAGCACAGCTACATATAAACCCTATAAAAAATAAAGTAGTGATTGTATTTTTAATTGTATATCTCATGATGTATTATTTTTAGTTAAAAGGCAAATAGTCGAATACCAAAAGAAGCAGCTGTATTACCAAATTTTAAATCGTATATCAATTCGTTAGAGCCAGATTTGGTGCTATTAATTAATCTTGCACCATATCTATAACCACCATGTATTTGAAGTGTTTTGCCGAGGTTAAAACCTACATCCGCACCTAATAAACCTCCCCATTCTGTAGAACTTAGCCCTGGAAAATCTTTAGACATTGTAGCCGAAGAAATAAGCGTACTGCTTGATATAGAAAGATTGGAATAATAAATACCCACTAAGGGTGTTAATGTAATGCGATGAAAATGAAAACTTTGTTTGAGAGAAAGTGCAGCGGTAAAACCACCAGATGCTGTGAAGTTACCTTTTAGAGAATTACCAGAGTATAATACTTGTGTTGTTTTTATGCCTTCAACTATGCCAGCATCTAAGCCTACACGCATACCAGCTAACCAGTGTGTTATATATTCTGTATTAACATAAAATCCACTGAACAAAGAGTTTTCTCCAGTATTATAAGAAACACCAAAAGTATATTTAGGGTCTTTTATTTTTTCTAATTCCATGCCCTTGGTTATTTTACGAGAAGCAATTTTGTAAAAAGTAGAGGCCTTAGAATTACCTCCTGCTTTGTATTTATTATTAACTACTTTTTTTGCTCTAATGTAACCAACGTGCTGAATAGATACTGCACCGGTTTTTGTGTTCAATATCTTTTCTTTTACTTCAAATAAATCATCTGGTCTTAGGCTTTCTTTTTTACCAATTTTAGCTTGTAATGGGTTGGCTTTATAAATGCTTTGCTTAATAGTAAAACCGCCCAACATTTTTTCGAAGGAAGCGAAAGAGCTGTTCATTGCTTTGTTTAACAAATCGGTATAAATTTCTTTTTCGGTTTTATAAACAATATCTTTCGACTGAACCGAGGTACTAACACCAGTAATTGAATTTGAAAATAATTGAAGCCCAACACCAATTTTACCAGCTGCCCCCAAATTGGTACCTAATGCTGAAAAGCTTGCAGTAGAAACTTGCTTTATACTAAAATGATAGTTCATTAATTTATCCATCATTTTATCACTAGGCTTATCAAAATAAAACATATCCCAAAACTCATTTGATGCAAGCATTGATGTTATATCAATTTTGTATAAATGTGTAGTGCCAGAGAAGTTATAAATAGTAGCTTGTGTAGTTTTATCATCTTTTGTTTCGCTAAGAGCTGTTGGTTCTACTATCAAAAAATAGATATTCTTAAGTAATGATGCTCCCCCATCTTTTAAAATATCTAATCCATTAGCAGAGTTTTTTGCTATTATTACATCAGCATCTTTAGCACTATACATTCCTCTGTCTTCTAGCACTTCTGTGGTCATATAACCCAGACGTTCGTTTACTAAAATGCTACGTAAAATTTTATTGGGTATTTGCTGTGCTTGAATTTGTTTTTCCAGTTCTTCGTTAGTAACTGTTTGTTCAAATGAAGGGGATATTTCTAAGAGCTTTACACCAATATCGTTATAGTCAAATCTCGAAGGTGCATCGTAGCTTTTATAAATAGAACTATTGATGGGATTGCCAGAAGAAAAGTGAGTGAACAAAACTGTAATACTATTTCTTCCTTGATCGTTGGTAGCTTGTGCTTTTGAAACAATAGTAAATAGTAAACAACAAAAAGTAAAGCATAGGTAATATGATACCTTATTTTTTAAAACAAGTAATTTTTTCATAATGCGGAGGTTTAATAGTTTTTAGAAGAGTTTAATAAAAGCGTATTACCAAAACAGTTTTAATGTTTTGCAACTTCCGCTAAGTGAGAATGAACCACTCCAATTGTGAGTCCCATCTGTAGCAGTATAACTGTAACTAGTGTTTAAATCGAGGTCTCTACTAAAGCAACCACTTGCACCACAATCTGGCGTGCCACTAGAATAGTAACTTGTAATCGATCCTGTATAGCTACCACCATTTATTTTTACATTGATTGGTGCACCTGCCTGGTTACTCCAAAAAGTGATAGTGCCAGTGCTTGTAGTAGCTGTATCTGCACTTTTTGTACAAGCATTAAATAAAATAGATGAGAAGAGGATGGCTGTTACAAGTCCTAATAACTTGAAGATTTTCGTTTTCATAATAAATGTTTTGGTTTAGGTAATTGTTTTTGATTACCGTACAAACATCTACATCTTAGAAGATACATATTAGGGGGCTTTGCCCGTTTTTTTAGGGGAAATTTCCCGTATTATCATTAGGATTTTAAATAAAAAAAGCTATCACTTTTTAAAAGTGATAGCCTGGAAGTAAGTTGAAGCAGTATTAAGTTATGGAACTTGAATTTGTTTGGAAGAGTCTACACTTGCAACCTTTGACCCTACACCAATTCTTTGTATATATAATCTATTATTTAAAGATGCATCTTCTTTGGTAATATTTTTTTGTTCATTGTATTGATAACTTATTCTTGCCCTTTTTTGATCGGAAAGAATTTTGATTCCAAAACCAATTGAATACCAAGTATTGCCATTGTACACCCAGTTAAACGCTTTCGCATCGGCATCTCTTAGTTTATCCCAACCCATAAATACACCAACTTGTATTGTATTAAACTCTGCTACTACACCTACAGCATGTGTTAGTGATGCTAGTTCTTTATTAGTAGTTGTACCTGTAGCATTATCAGGAGAAATTGTAGTAGCTGTAATACCAAATGTGTACATGAAATTTAGGTAATTAGGTGCCACATTATCAAACCTATACTTTACGCCTATGGATGGACCTAGAGTATAGTCTTTTGTAAAATCGCTAGGATGGCTTCTAAATTTTACTGGCAATAAAACTGCACCGAATGTTACTATTCCTTTCCAAGTATCGTACAATCTAATACATCTATTCTCAAAATCTGATTTTGAAATTTTGTAGTAGATAGGTTGCTCTATTGTACCATTATATTTAAGTTGTAATTCTGAAACCTTTTTTGGAAACTCTACCAACCTTACAATGATTTCATTTCCCATTTCAGTTATTAGTTTAATATATTTTTTTGGTTGAGAAGAGATAGCTTCTTCACCAGTAGCAATTCCATCAATTTTACATGGCTTCATTGGAAAAATATCTACGATTAAATAACTAGCAGTGTATTTATTACCCTCTTCGTCTTGGGCAAATATTGTTTGGCTAATACAGCTAAATAATAAAAAAGAAATAATTACTTTCCGCATAATAATAGTTTTAAGGTTGTTTATAATACCACACTAAAATAAGTAATGGTATGGTATAGTTTATTTTATAATTGCGTAAAGCTATTTTATGTTTTTAATTTGCTGCTGGGGTTTCTCCCATTTTAATACGGGAAAAATCCCGTTTGGTGGTACGAAGAATAAATTGAATATTGTACTTGATTAAAAATTAATAACCCCTAAACCAAAACAAGATGGAATGGATTAACTATTTAAGCTGCTTAGTAGCAGCAGGCACATTTGTATTTGCTTTTTTAATTTGGAACCAACTACAAAAAAAATCAGTAACTAAACAGAACCCTGCTTATCCTAAACAAAATTTCTTCTCCTTAAAAGCTATGCCAGACCCAACTACACACAACGATGCAAAAAATATGGTAGATAATTATTTAGCATCTCCCATGTATGAAGTTTTATCGCTTGCAGGCATTGAACCTCTTAAATCTGCTCACTTTGGCGGTAGTACATTGGCCGATTTAACCGCTTTGTATAATGCTGGAAACATTGATGGAATCAGATGCTATTTAGTTTATGATAACAATTGCTATAAAATGATGTTGGTAGGTACAAAAGATTTTGCAAATTATTTTGAACAAACAGACCACAGCACAAAAGATAGAAGTTTGCAAGATTATTCAGAACCATGCCCCCCTTATAAAGATTATAATAATAAAGTTGAGGATTTTAATCTGTAATATAAATATTTATAAACCCTAAAACAAAACAAAATGAAGTTAATTAATTATGTAACCTGTCTACTAGCAGCTGGTGCTTTAGTTTTTTCTTTTTTAATTTGGAAACAAGGAAGTGGCAGCAACTTAAATGAAAAAACAATTATAGATGCTTATTTAGCAGCTAAGAAAAAAGAAGCTGCAGAAGTGCTAGCTAAAATTAAAATAAGAAGTCAAGTAGATAAAGGTGATGCTATTGAATATATTAGTGCTTTCGATACGAATATCAATAAACCAAACAAAGGCATCTTCCCATCAAGTGTTTTAATTGATGAAAAATTTATCAATGTAATAGCTAATGGCCAATATAATGGTGTTAGGATTTATCCTGTACAGTATACAAAGAATATTAATGTGGATGGAAGAACATTTAATCTTGGCGATATTAGTTTTATGCTTGTGCCAACTATTAATGGCAGTTTAGTAGAAGCTATTGCTAATAAAGATTTGTTTGATTATGGCAACCCATGCCGCCCAATTCCATGTAAAGAAGATGATTTTTAATTTTAGTATAAATGGACTTAACAATTTATAAATGTTTTGAAATACTTGCCATGATATTTGGCTTAGCAGCTTTACATGCTGCTAAGCCTTTGTATGTAAAGCTCATAATTTTTTTATTGGTGCTAACTGTTTTTTTCGAAGTTTTTTTTATTCCATTTTCTCGTAGTCATAAATTACTAAAGAGAAACACCATTTATAGTATTTTTTCTTTAGTAGATATGCTTGTATGGCTTTATTTTTTTTATGGTATAAATGAAAAGATTAGGGTTAAGAAAATAGTAATATGCTTAGGTATTTATTTATTAGTGCATAGCCTTATAGAATTACAAATTAAAGGCTGGCAAAGCATACATCCAGATTCTTTTAGGTTGTATGAATTAACCATTCTTATTTTTTCGATGTACTATTTATACTGCATTTTAAAAAAACAACATCATAAGTTACAAACGGACGAAAAATTTTGGTTTTGCAGTGCTTGTATTATTTTTCATACCATTTTTATTATTAACTTTTCTACCATAGCAGAAACAAAATACTGGAAAATTAAGAATGCAAACGAAGTTTTTGATACCTTACGTTCTGTAGCTATTATAGGCTACTATTCATTATTATGTATTGCATTTTTTGTTTGTATTTACAATTACAACCAGCAGAAACGGATAGCATTGTCTCTCGTTTAGTAGCAGTTAGTGGCATGCTTTTCTTGATACTAGTATTAATTTTTCTTTTCTTTTTTATTTATGCTCGTCAAAAGCAAAACAAAATGTTTTTACACCAACAAATCATGCAGCAAAATTTTGAGCAACAATTGCTTCAATCACAAATTGAAGTACAAGAAGCTACTTACAATACTTTGGGTAAAGAGTTGCATGATAATGTTGGGCAATTGTTAAGCAGCACCAAAATGTTATTGGGTATTACACAAAGAAACCTAACACAAATACCCGATACCTTAAATACAGCAGAAGAAACTTTGGGCAAAGCCATACATGAACTAAGAACACTTTCTAAAACATTAAGCAAAGAATGGCTAGAGCAATTTAATTTTATAGATAACCTTACTGCCGAAGTAAATAGATTAAACGTACCCAACCATCTTGATATACAATTTTTACATAAAGGCACAGTAGCTTTACCTGCCAATGAGCAAATTATTTTATTTCGTATAGTACAAGAAGCTATACAAAATGCTATTAAACATGCTGCTTGTAAGCATATTACAATTTCGCTTACAAATGAAGAATTAATTACAAGAGTAATGATAACCAATGATGGATTGCCATTTATGAATGCAGCGGAAAACAAGGGTGTTGGTATTATGAATATGAAACAACGTACTAAAATTTTAGGGGGTAGCATTCAATGGTCATCTGTACCAAACAAAACAACTACAGTAAGCATAAACCTACCAATTAAAAGCAGCCTACATGAAAAAAATTAGTATAGGTGTTGTTGATGATCACCAATTATTTTTAAAATCTCTTAGCTTGATGCTGGAGAGTTTTAATGCGTATGAAGTAGTAATAGAAGCATTAAATGGTAAAGACTTACAGGATAAACTGAGCAGTAAAAAAATTGTACCTGAAATTATGTTGCTTGATGTAAACATGCCTATAATGGATGGTGTGGAAACAGCAACTTGGCTTACGCAACATCATGCTGGTATAAAGGTAGTAGCCCTAAGTATGAATGACAGCGATAAGGCTATTATTAGTATGATAAAAGCAGGCTGTTGTGCTTACCTATTAAAAGATACCCACCCCAATGAGTTAGAAAAAGCCTTAAACGAAATTGTAACTACTGGTTATTATAATGCAGATGCTAGTAATATAAATTTTAGGCGTTTACTTATTGCCAAACAGCAAGATGAACTAGCTCAGATTACCGATAGAGAAAGACATTTTTTGCAATTGGCTGCAAGTGATAAAACTTACAAAACAATAGCTTCTGAAATGAACTTGAGTGAACGAACGATTGATGGCTATAGAGAAGTTTTATTTGGTAAGCTTAAAGTACAAAGCCGTGTTGGCCTTGTATTAGAAGCTATACGCAAAGAATTAATTTCTTTGTAAATTATAAGTATGGCATATTGCTTAATAAATATTCCATAGCCAAACATGTGCGACGCAACCGCTGCTCAATATTTATTCTATAGCTGACTTCATAAAAAATCTAACTAAACAAATATTCTACATCTTCTTTAGTAAGTGATTTTACAAACCCTTCATCATCGGTTATTAAATCTTTGGCTAAGGCTCGTTTACGTTCTTGCAGCTTAATAATTTTATCTTCAACTGTATCTGTACATATCATACGATAAGCAAAAATATTTTTTGTTTGCCCAATACGATGGGTACGATCTATTGCTTGCTGCTCTACTGCTGGGTTCCACCAAGGATCTACAATGTACACATAATCGGCAGCAGTAAGGTTTAAACCTACACCACCTGCTTTGAGGGATATTAGAAACACACGACAATTTTCATCGTTTTGAAAACGATTGATGGCTTTTTCTCTGTCTGGTGCTGATGTGCTGCCATCAAAATATTCATAGTCAACACCTAGCTCTTTCATCTTCTCTTTTATCAAAGCCAACATGCCCAAAAATTGAGAAAAAATAAGTGCCTTATGGTTGCTAATACTTTCGGTAATTTCTCTACCAATTTCTTCTAACTTAACAGAGGCATTAGGAAATTTTTCACCATCCTGCTCTTTCATAATTGCTGGGCTATCGCAAATTTGTCTCAGCTTCATTAACCCTTGCAAAATAGTGAGCTGACTTTTTTGTATACCTTGCTCTTGCACTACCCCTAAAATTTTATCTCTAAAATCGTTGCGGTAAGCTTCGTAAATTTTGCGTTGCTCATCGCCCATTTCACAAAACAAAATCATCTCTTGTTTCTCTGGTAAGTCTTTAGCTACTTGCTCTTTGGTTCTTCGCAAAATAAAAGGGTACAAGAGTTTGCGTAAATGGTCTTTTTGATCTTTCTCGCCAAACTTATCTATAGGTACAGCAAACTCATTTTTAAAAAACTCCATGCTGCCTAGCATACCCGGGTTTAAAAAATTCATTTGGGCAAATATGTCGAAAGTATTGTTTTGCAAAGGCGTACCACTAAGGCACAAACGATTTTTAGCCCTTAATACACAAGCTGCTTTGGTTACTTTACTGCTTGGGTTTTTAATGGCTTGGCTTTCGTCTAATATTACATAGTCAAACTGTACATCTATAAATTGTTTTATATCGCTACGCAATGTACCATAGGTAGTAATGATTACATCTATATGGTCTTGGCTTAGGGTGTCTCTCATTCTTGCACCACCATGATGTGTGTAGTAAGTAAGTGATGGTGTGAACTTTTTAATTTCATTTTGCCAGTTGAACATTAGTGTAGTAGGACAAACTACCAATGCTTTTAAAGAGCCTTGTTGCTCCTTTAAATAATGAATAAAACTTAAAGCTTGCACCGTTTTACCCAAACCCATATCATCTGCTAAAATACCACCCCATTGTACTTCACGTAAATAATTGAGCCATTGAAAACCACTTTCTTGATAAGGACGAAGAATGGGTTTTAAATGTGCCGGAGCATCTACTTTTTTAATTTCGTGGTTGTAGCGTAGCTTGTCGTACTTTTCTTCTAGTTGTACAAAAAGTTCTTCTTCATCTCGCTGGCTATACAAATCTTCAATAACACTAAACTGGTATTTACTCAGCTTCATGTTGCCCAACTTACCTTCTCCTACTTTAAATAACAAAGAATATTTACGTATCCATTCTTCTGGCAAAATACCTAATGTGCCATCTTCAAGTTGCACAAACTGCTGCTTGTTTGCCAATGCTTTTTTTACATCGGCTACCGTTACTTTTTGCTCACCAAATTGTATTTCTACTTTTGCATCAAACCAATCTGTATGGCTACTAATAAATATTTTTGTAGATGGTTTTGCTGTATTAAAACGAAAGTTTTTAAGTGCATCAAACCCAAATACGGGCACCGTCATATCCTTCATAGCATCTACAAATAAAAAGAACCAGTTATTTTTTAATACATCTGTTCCTTTTAAAGCTAGCGTATCGCTATCAATAGGTTTTATAAAATGAGAATGCAGGTTTTCTACTTTAGAAACTAGTTCTTTTTCTGCTTCTATGTTTCTATGTACTACTAATAATTTATTGGCTAATGGGAGTATAATTTTTTCTTTATCGCCACTACGTACATCATAGCCTTTGTAGGTAAACACTGGTTGAAAGACTAAGTAATCACCTTTTTCTTTCAGCAAAATTTTCATCTCTGGCTTTTCGTCTCTCACTTCTTCCTTATGCAGATTGCCAAAGTGTACATTGTATTCTTTTGCTAAGGGCAAAATAAACTGCTCTAACTGTTTTGCCCAAGCATCAGCTTCAATTAATATTTTTCCTTTGGGTAAAAATTTCTCCACCACCATTACATCTTCTGTACGCTGCCAAGTATAAAAGTGATTGTTGTACTGAAACAGTAATGGTGTTTCGCTTTCGTTCTCAGTAATATTTAAATCGTTTAACGGAAGCTTTACCCTGCATTCAACTTCATACTTGCCATCAGTATAGTTGATGGTAAATTCGGGTGCAATATTTTGTGCCGATAAATCTGCCAACAATAAATTACTTGTGGTAAATGTTTTTTTTGCAGGTAAGTAAAAAGCAAAGTTGCTTCCATTTAGCTCGGCAAACATTTTCTTAAACTTAGGATGCAGGTATTCATTTATTAAATGTCTTGTTTCTTCGGGCAGTTCATCGTTGTGCTGCTGAATAATATTATCCCATATACCGCTAAAAGGTGAGTTGCGTGTTAAATATCTACTTACTTCTGCAGGTAAAAATTTACGCAATTGCTGTACCAGCATTTTATCTTCTTCACTAAACACTTCGGTGTTTACAAATTTGTTTAGATCTATTCTCTCCACCCTACCAGCATATGCACTAAAATCTTCTTTAGCTTCACCTTGTATAGCTTCTACTTGTATGTAAGGGTATTGCAGCTCGTTTATAGTAATGACAACACCTAACTTTAATTCACTCTTTTTAGATGCTTCGTGTACCGTAGCTTCCAACCTTTCTACTGGCTTTAAAGGTTGTTCTGCCCAAGATGGTATTGGCTTTGGTTCTATAGTGGTGGGCATGGTAATACGCTTAATACTTGTATCCAACACCCTTAAAAAGGGTTTACCATCTTGATAAGTAAACTCAAATTTACCTGTTAAATCATCGTCTAAACTATAACCATAAATAGACAAGAGTTTATTTTTTACGCCATCCCAATTGCGTATGCTATCAAAATAATTTAAGCCATAGCTGTTTATTAGTTGTAGTAATACAATGTCTTTATGTACACACAATGGATGCTTATCATCGCTATTGCAATTGCAGCTAGTATCAAAATTTCGTTCTTCGTTTTTATGAATGAGTAGTTTAAAATTTTCGCCATCCATATTTACTTCTGCCAATACACGTTCGTCTTTAGCATCTATAATATTGGCTTTATTGCTGCGTAAATATTCTTCTGCTTTGGTATAACTTTCTGCCGATGATAACATTCTTACCATCTTCAAATCCAGCTGCTTCATTTTTACCACAGTATGCTTTTGATTGTACAGCATTTCCTTATCGCCCAGCACATTTCTATCAATCATTTCTTGCAGCTGAAACAAAGCAGCAGCTTTGTGCCTACACACTTCACTTAAGTTATAAGGGCAAGTGCAACGCAGCTGTAGCGTTTTTTCGTCTTTAAAATTAGAAATAAAAACCTTGTAGTAAATAGCATAGCTATCATCTTTTACTCTAAATACTACATTGCCTGTAAGCTCATCATGTTCTATTAATTCCACACTATTTAACGAATGAATTTTTTTTCCTCGTCTAATTACTTCCTCTGAGCCGCTGTTGTAAATATGTTTAACCAAATAAGGTAAAGCCACGCTATATATATTTATTAAGTAGAATTTTTTGTTACCAGCAGTAATATTTCATGGCATCACCTGTTGCGTCGCACACTTGTACTACATAACATGAATGAAAAATAAAAACGTGCTGATAAATATCTATTGCCCATCAAAAGAGTAGATGGTGAAATTGTGGCTTACAGTTCCTCACCCTTGCACTTTAGGGTACCTGTGTTGGTTACCACAACACCAGTCAACTGTTCTGAAAAAGGCAATTTACAAATGTAAAGGAATGATATTGGTATTATGCACTATTGATGAAAGATTGTGGATGAATTGTTTGTTAAGTAATAACAATAAATGGTTTATTGTTATTACTTAACAAACCCCAAAGTCTATTGTTAGTTAGCTTACCATAAAAGCAAGTACAATGTTTAAACAAGTTTTACTATAGACTATACTACCACGTTAATCATTTTATTTTTTACAAAAATTATTTTCTTGGGTTGTTTACCTTCAAGCCATTTTTGTACTATTTCATTTTGCAGCACCACAGGCTCAACATCTTTTTGTTCTGCATCTATGGAGAAGGTAAGTGTAGTTCGCATTTTGCCATTAATGCTTACAGGGTATTCCTTACTACTTTCTGTAGTAAAACTTGCATTGTAAACAGGATAAGTAGCATTTAAAATAGTTGTTGTATTGCCAACGGCAGCCCATAATTCTTCTGCTATATGTGGGGCATATGGCGTAAGTAAAACCAATACTTGCTCCAATACTTCTTTTTTGTTGCACTTCAAATCTGCTAGTTCATTTACGCAAACCATAAAAGCACTTACGGCTGTGTTGTAGCTAAAACGTTCGGTATCTTCATCAATTTTTTTGATGGTTTTGTGCAATACTTTTAATTCTTCGGCAGTGGGTGCATCATTGTTCCAAACGGCTTTGCCTTCTACTGCTTTACCATTTACAAAACTGGTATCGGTATAAAACAAACGCCATAATTTCTTCAAAAAACGGTGCACACCTTCTATGCCTTTGGTATCCCAAGGTTTGCTGGCTTCTACAGGGCCTAAAAACATTTCGTACATACGGAAAGTGTCTGCTCCGTATTGCTCACACAAATCGTCAGGATTGACTGTGTTGTATTTGGATTTGGACATTTTTTCTGTCTCAACACCACAGATGTATTTGCCATCTTCTAAAATAAATTCTGCGTTAGCATATTCACCATTCTTCCATTTCTTAAAAGCTTCTCTATTTAATTCATATCCATCAACTATGTTTACATCAACGTGAAGAGGGGAAAACTCTACTGTATATAAAGGTGTTTCGAAAAAGTCAAAATTGAAAAGTGGATAATTCTCTTTTAAATAAGTTAATAAATCAAATTCAAGTTGCTTAGCTAAATATTTCTTTTTTAATCCTTCTGAAATGAAAAACTGTAAGCCAGTAGAACTTAGATGATCATAGTTTTCTTTAAATGGAATTGACATTTTTAGTCTATACACAAACCTACTACTCCCCTGTATCATCCCCTGATTCAACAACTTCTTAAATGGTTCATCAAAACCTATATAACCTAAGTCGTACAATACTTTCGTCCACATACGGCTATAGAGTAAATGCCCAACAGCATGTTCGGTACCACCAATGTAGAGGTCTACACTGTTCCAATAATCGCTGGCTTTTCTGCTTACAAATTCCTCGGTATTGGTAGGATCCATATAACGTAAAAAATACCAACTACTACCTGCATAGCCAGGCATGGTACTGGTTTCTCGTCTTGCAGACCTCACCCCCAACCCCTCTCCAAAAGAGAGGGGAGCAACAGCCTGATTATTTTCGGACCCCTCCAAGCTAGTAGGTTCTAAAGCCCCTCCCTTGGAGGGGTTGGGGAGGTTTACCCAATCTGTAATATTCCCCAATGGTCCTTCACCTTCTGCACCTGGTCCATATTTTTCTACAAAAGGCAGTTCTAACGGTAGCTCTTTTTCATCTAATGGTTTGGCTATTCCATTCTCCCAAATAATCGGGAATGGTTCGCCCCAATAACGTTGTCTGCTAAAGCCAGCATCACGCATTCTAAAATTTACTTTTCTTTTGCCAATACCCATTTCTTCTATTTTGTCATTGGCTACGCCAATGGCAACTTTCATTTGCAAGCCAGTTAAAAAACCACTGTTTTCTAAAATGGCTTCTTTGGTGGGGTTGGCTTCGGTTCCATTAAAATGGCTACCAATAATATTGGTAATGGGAATGTTGAAATGTTGGGCAAATTTAAAATCACGTTCATCGCCACAAGGCACAGCCATAATAGCTCCTGTGCCATAGCCAGCTAGCACATATTCACTTATCCAAATAGGAATTTCTTTGCCATTAAAAGGATTGATAGCATAAGCACCAGTAAAGCAACCTGTAATTTGTTTTACCTCAGCTTGGCGTTCTCTATCACTTCTACTTTTTACATATTTAATGTAGTCTTCAACAGCTTGTTTTTGTTCATCACTTGCAATGTCTAAAATATAATCCAACTCAGGTGCCAGCACCATAAAATCTACACCAAAAATGGTATCAGGGCGAGTGGTGTAAACAGTTAAGTCCTCAACTTTTGACTTTAAACTTTTAACTTTAAACTTTATTTCTGCTCCCTCACTTCTACCAATCCAATTCCTCTGCATTTCTTTCATGCTTTCGCTAAAGTCCACAGTTTCCAAACCTTGTAAAAGCCTATCGGCATAAGCAGTAATACGTAAATACCACTGTCTCATTTTCTTTTTAATAACTGGGTGTCCGCCACGTTCACTTACGCCATTTACCACTTCATCATTTGCCAACACAGTTCCCAAAGCTTCACACCAATTCACTTCTCCAAATTTTGAGAAAGCCAATCTGCGTTGCATTAACCATTCTTCTTTTTCTGCTACAGAAAAGCCGTTCCATTCGGCAGCACTAAATTTGCTACTGCCCTTGATTTCGTATTTTTTAATTAGCTCCTTTATTGGTTTTGCCTGCTGGCAACTATTGCAGAAATAACTATTGAAAAGGTCTAAAAAAATCTTCTGCGTCCATTTGTAATAGTTGGGGTCGCTGGTTTGCACTTCACGTTCCCAATCGTAGCAAAAACCAATTTTATCTAGCTGAGCTTTAAAAGTGGCAATGTTCTTTTTGGTGGTTTCAGCTGGGTGCTGACCGGTTTCTATAGCATATTGTTCTGCTGGTAATCCAAAGCTATCAAAACCCATAGGATGCAGTACGTTAAAGCCTTTCAGGCGTTTGTACCTGCTATAAATATCACTAGCAATATAGCCCAACGGATGCCCAACATGCAAGCCTGCACCACTTGGGTAAGGAAACATATCCAACACATAATATTTAGGTTTATCGCTTTCGTTAGAAACTTTGTAAACCTTATCGGCTTTCCATTTGTCCTGCCATTTTTTTTCTATTTCGCTAAATTTATATTCCATATTTCCCTATCCCCTAAAAGTGAGATGACTTTTTTTATTTTTTGTAAATCAACTTTTGTATTTCAATTGGGCTGCGGTGGCGTCGCACATTTTAAGCTAAGAATAGCTATTTAGCTTTTATCAAAGCGTATTCTTTACCACAAGGTTCACAAAGGTTTTCACAAAGAACACTAGGATGTAATTGAGACCCTTGTGTGTTTTTCCTTTGTGTTCTTTGTGGTTTAAAAAATCTCACAAAAAGCAAAAACAAATCTATTTCTATCCATTCAATCTGTGCAATCCGTGTTCGAATCATCCTCATATCTTCTCTCCTCCAAAATACTCATGTAATACTTTGGGTAGCTTAATTCCATCTTCAGTTTGGTTATTTTCTAGCAACGCTGCATAAATGCGTGGCAATGCCAGGCTACTGCCATTTAGGCTATGTGCCAACTCCATTTTGCCCTCACTATTTTTAAACCTGCACTTCATGCGGTTGGTTTGAAAGCTTTCAAAATTGCTTACACTACTTACCTCTAACCAGCGTTCTTGTGCAGCACTCCAAACTTCAAAGTCGTAGGTAAGGGCACTAGCAAAGCTCATATCGCCACCACACAACCTTAAAATTCGGTAGGGCAGTTCTAAACTTTGCAGCAAACCCTCTACATGGGCTACCATTTGGTCTAAAGCCTCATAGCTTTTGCTGGGCTGTACTAGTTGTATTATTTCTACTTTCTCAAATTGATGCACTCTGTTTAGCCCACGAACATCTTTGCCAAAACTGCCAGCTTCTCTTCTAAAGCAAGGGCTATAAGCCGTCATTTTTATCGGGAAATCTTCTTCTTTTATAATAGTATCTCTGTAAATATTGGTTACTGGTACTTCGGCTGTAGGTATTAGATAAAAGCCATCTTCGGTTACATGATACATTTGCCCTTCCTTATCTGGCAATTGCCCTGTGCCGTAAGCACTGGCTTCATTTACCATAAATGGAGGTATAAATTCCTCGTAGCCAGCGGCGGTGTTGTAGTCTAAAAAATACTGTATCATGGCACGTTGAAACTTAGCACCCTTGCCTTTGTAAACAGGAAAACCCCTGCCCGTTATTTTGCTACCCAGTTCAAAATCTACTAGGTTGTATTGTTCTATCAAATCCCAATGAGGCTTTGCACCAGCGTATAAAGTTGGTTTTGTGCCAGCTTCTTTTATGTTTAGATTTTCTTCTGGCGTTTTGCCAATTGGTACTATATCAGCAGGTAGGTTGGGTAGTAAAACCAGTTTATCGTGCAGTTGCTTTTCAATCTCAATAAGCTTTGCATCAAAACCGCCAACTTCCAACTTCCAACTTCCAACTTCTTGTTTTAAAGTTTCGGCTTCGTCTTTTTTGCCATTTTTCATCAAATTGCCAATCTCTTTGCTCGAAGCATTCATTTTTGCCTGCACATTATCAAAAGCCACTTGTGTTTTCCTACGCTCATCGTCTAAGGCAATAATTTCATCTACTAAATCAACTGCTGCAAAATGTTTTACGGATAGTTTTTCCTTTACTGCTTGTGGGTTTTGCCTTAAGATACTCACCTGTAACATATCGATTGCTGTTTGCCGCAAAGATAGGTTTAGCAACCAAGCAACCCACACCAGTTATTACCCATATGGTACAGCGTTATATCTTGCTAGGCATTACCTTCGCCATCTATGTTTGCAAACGACGATTTACAACAACGCTGGTGGAATTTAGAAGCCAAACTAGCCGAACGTTTTGGCAAAAAGCCAGATATGGAAGCTATTCTTTTTTTAATAGGCTTACAAGAAACAGGTTTTGAGGCCGACAAAATTTCTAAAGAACAAAAGCAAGATTTGATGCACGTAGCTGTATGTACTTTGCTACAGCCAAGTGGCTATTACTTGTTAGAAGGGAAAGATCCAGATAACTGGCCTCACTTTAAACAAGTAAAAGAAATGCCAGGCTACGATTTGCCTGGACAGGAAAATTTTTTGAAAGACCATATTCTGCTTTACTTTGAGCAGTTGAAATTTTAAAAGATGAACAAAGAATCATAAAAACAAACAAAACCAATTATACAAGTATGAAAAGTGTTTTTTTATTGTTGATGTTGGCAGCAACACTATTTACAGAGGCTCAAATTATACAAAAAGGCAAGCCGCCAATTAGAAAAACAAAAGAGCCAGTTGGAAAAATAAGTGGAATTACAGCTAAACCAGTTGACAAAAAGCCTACCTCAGCATCTAAAGAAAAATTGGTAGAAATAACAACAGATTATGGTGTAATGATTGCCAGATTGTACGATGCAACCCCTTTGCACAGAGATAATTTTATAGCTAAGGTAAAAGAGGGCTTTTATGATAGTCTTTTATTCCACAGAGTAATTAGTGGTTTTATGATACAAGGTGGCGACCCTACTAGCAAAAATGCAGCAGTTGGTGCTCAGTTAGGCAGTGGTTCTGCCCCTGGCGATAGAGTGCCTGCAGAATTTAGACATCAAATCATACACAAACGTGGAGCTTTGGCAGCTGCAAGAGATGGCAACCCCGAACGTGCCAGCAGCAATTGCCAGTTTTATATTGTACAAGGGCAACGTACACCCGAGCAACAAATGGCCTCGTTTGAAACTAATATTAAAGCTACCGACAGCAGTTTTAAATACACCAAAGCTCAAAAAGAAATTTACAACCGTATTGGTGGCACACCTAGCCTAGATCAAAACTATACAGTGTTTGGAGAAGTGATAAGCGGTTTAAATATAATAGATAAAATAGCTGCTACACAAACACAGCCTGGAGATAGACCAGTGAAAGACGTACATATGAAAATGAGGTTGCTGAATTAATTATTGCAAACTCATTATTTAAACAATTTTATAAAGCAAAAACAAAACACAATGACTTTTCCTCAAAACCTTCGCTACACCAAAGACCATGAATGGATAAGCCTTGATGGCAATGTAGCTACAATTGGTATTACTGAATTTGCCCAAAGCGAATTAGGTGATATTGTATATGTAGATGTAAATACGATAGGTAAACCCTTGCAAGCAGAGGAGGTGTTTGGTACAGTAGAAGCAGTAAAAACAGTAAGTGATTTATTTTTGCCAGTTGCAGGAACCGTAACAGAAGTAAATACTGCCTTAGAAAAAGCCCCAGAATTGGTAAACAACGACCCCTATGGCGAAGGGTGGATGGTGAAAGTAACAATAAACAATCCTGCTGATGTAGAAGGTTTACTTTCTGCTGAAGCTTATGCTGCTGTTGTAGGCTAAGATTTTTTGCCAGCTCAAGTATTTTATACCATGCTCAGTTGCAATTGATGATTTATTTATTCGTTTTCTTACAACGACAAAGAATAAATGAAAGACATTTCATTCTTCCAACTGATGAAATGTGCGACGCAACAGGAGTTGAATTATTAATCTACTGCTGGTTACCAAAATTTCTTTCTTAAAAAATAATGGATACAAGCCTTAACAAATACATAAGTGAAACTGGTTTTTGCAGCCGTAGAGAAGCAGACGAATTGATAGAGCAATGCCGTGTAACAATTAATGGTAGAGATGCTTTTAAGGGCAACCGTGTGGGCGAAGGTGATATTGTTTTGATAGATGGCGAGCCTTTGAAAAAAAAGAAAGCACCAGTGTACATCATGCTGCACAAGCCCAAAGGCATTACCTGTACCACCGATCAAAAAGATAAAACCAATATTATTGACTTTGTAAATTTTAAAACAAGAATCTTTCCCGTGGGTAGGTTGGATAAACGAAGTGAGGGCTTAATTTTTTTAACCAACGACGGAGATATTGTAAATAAAATTTTACGTGCTGGCAACAATCATGAGAAGGAATATATTGTGAGTGTAGATAAACCAATAGACATAGATTTTATTACCAGAATGCGAAGTGGTGTAAAAATTTTAGGCACTGTAACCCAAAAATGTTTTGTAAAACAAGAAGGCCCTAAACGCTTTAGAATTATACTTACCCAAGGCTTGAACAGGCAAATAAGAAGGATGTGCGAAGTACTGGGCTATAATGTAGAAGCCTTGCAACGCATACGCATTATGAACATAAACCTAAGTGGCTTAAAGAATGGGCACTGGAGATATTTTACACCTGCAGAAATAGAAACCATTAATGCCATGGTGGCTAATAGTAACAAAACAAATGGTGTGGATGGGATGGATGAGTAGAGAGTTGATGCATTATTAGATAAAAAAAGAGCATCCTTATTTATAGAAGATGCTCTTTTTTTATAGCTAATTGGTAGAATATTAATCCATTTTCTCAGGCCTCATTTGAGGAAACAACAATACATCTTGAATACTTGGTTGGTTAGTCATTAGCATAACTAGTCTATCTATACCAATACCAATACCACTTGTTGGTGGCATACCATATTCTAATGCTCTTAAAAAGTCATGGTCAATAAACATGGCTTCGTCATCGCCACGTTCCATTAGTTTTACTTGTTCTTCAAAACGCTCACGTTGGTCTATGGGGTCGTTCAATTCGCTATAAGCATTGGCTATTTCTTTTCCATTAATCATTAGTTCAAAACGCTCTACCAAACCCTCTTTGCTTCTATGCTTTTTAGTAAGTGGACTCATCTCAACAGGATAGTCGATAATAAACGTAGGTTGTATATAAGTATGTTCACTAGTGCCACCAAAAATTTCATCTATCAATTTACCTTTACCAATATTGTTAGGCACTTGAATGTTGAGTTGCTTGCATACATCTCTTAATCCTGCTTCATCTAAACCAGTTACATCAATGCCAGTATTTTCTTTAATGGCATCGTGTATGCTTATGCGTTTAAAAGGTGCTTTAAAATTGATGGTTGTAGAGCCTACTTGCAACGCTGTTGTACCATGTAAGGCAATAGCAATTTTTTCAAACAATTGCTCTGTTGTATCCATCATCCAAAAATAATCTTTGTAAGCAGTGTACCATTCTAGTACTGTAAACTCTGGGTTATGGGTTCTATCCATACCCTCGTTTCTAAAGTTTCTGCTAAACTCATATACCCAATCAAAGCCACCTACAATTAATCTTTTTAAATACAACTCGTTGGCTATACGTAAATAAAAAGGCACATCTAATGCGTTATGATGTGTAGCAAATGGGCGTGCTGCTGCACCACCTGGTATGGCTTGTAATACTGGTGTATCTACCTCTAAAGCACCATGTGCATTTAAAAAATCACGAATGGAATTGATGAGTTTTGTACGTTTTACAAATACTTCTTTTACATGGGGGTTCACAATCAAATCCACATAGCGTTGCCTGTAACGGAATTCTGGGTCAGTTACTTCATCAAACACATTGCCTTCTTCGTCCCTTCTTACAACAGGTAATGGTTTTAGGCTTTTAGTAAGTAAGGTAAGCGTTTGTGTATGCAAACTTGTTTCGCCTGTTTTAGTAATAAACACATAACCAGTAGCACCAATAATATCTCCAAGGTCTAAGTGCTTTATCATATTGTCCCAAAGGCTTTTATCTTCTGTGGGGCATACGTCATCTTTTTTTACATACAATTGAAAAATGCCTTTACTGTCTTGTATTTTAAAAAAGCAAACCTTTCCTTTATCGTTAATGCTCATAATACGCCCAGCTACACAAGTGTTGGCAAAAGCCTCCTTTGTTTCTTCGGTATAATTGGCTTTTATATCAATAGAATAGGCATTTACAGGAAACAATGGAGCTGGATAAGCATTGATGCCTGCTTGGGTTAGTTTGGTTAATTTTTCTCGGCGTATAATTTCTTGCTCACTTAAATGCTGACTCATATTTTATTTGTTAGGTGGGCAAAGATAAGTTGTGAGTGGGTATAAGGGAAATGGTTATTGCCCAATAGTCATTCAACTGTTGACATGTGCGACGCAACCGCTGCTAAATTGAAAAACGACAGCTGGTAACCAAAAGAAAAACGCTTACAATGTGCAAGCGTTTAAAATATTATTTATTGTTTACTTTTTAACTTCCAATTCTTATTGTTCTTCCACCGCCACCTGGCATTTGCATATTCTGCATCATTTCCATTTGTAGTTTTCTAAATTCTTCCTTGGTTACTTTTTTACCTTTTTTAGGTTCTTTAATATCTTTTTTATTTACCGTATTTTTTATTTCGGTAGTGGTATAAACGGTAGTGCCATTATCAATATCTAAAAATAAAATGGCTCCAGGCAAGCCACCATTATTTTCTGGACCTACAGGGCTAATAATATCATCGGCGTACCAAGCTACTAATTCTATTTCTTTTGGTGGTGTGGGCATATTTCTTTTAATTGAAGTATCCGTTTTCAAATTTCCACCATTGCCGCCCATTGTCATCATTCTCATACCACCGCCACCACCTATTTGCATTTGCTTGGCTGTGGCTTTATGGCATATATGCCCAGCTATTGTTTTTGTTTCATCCCATAATCTCCATTTTTGTTTGCGAATAGTATCGGCTATGATAAATTGTTTTTCGCCCATTTCTCTTTGCTCAATAGACTTTGCTTCAGCAAAATTTTTGTACAACTCGCCTGTTTCTCCACCAGCTCCAAAACGCATGATTCTCATGCCGCCGCCACCATCACCAGATGGTTCTGGAGACTCTTCATTTACCACAGCTTTAAAAACAGATACACTATCGCTAAATAATAATTGGTGTTTAGTAGTTCTAAACTCCGGTATATAGGCACGCATTTGCTCATCGGTAATACGTTTATGGTTGTTTACTTTACACTCGTAAATAATTGCACCTTCTTTAGTTTGTGCACTTACGGTACAAAAGGCTATTACAGTTGCTATAGAAATTAATGCGAGTTTTTTCATTGTTTAATTTTTATACTACGAAGATAATCGTGGTATTGGTTGTAAATCAGGTAAGACATTAATTTTTATTTAAAAGGTAGATAATGCATTGAAACAATTAATACCACTATACAAAAGATATGTAGCTTTCCAGTAAAATAACATTATGGCAAGTAAAACCTCTTTCTCAAAAATTTTCGACAAATTCTCGACCATTATTACAAAAGCAGCAGGCAGCCCACCAGCGTTTATTGCAGCTTTTTTAGTTATTATTATTTGGGGTTCTACGGGACCTTACTTTCAGTATTCCGACACATGGCAGCTTGTAATAAACACCAGCACCACTATCATTACTTTTTTGATGGTCTTTGTTATTCAGCAAACACAAAACAAAGATACCATGGCTTTGCATTTAAAGCTAAACGAGCTGATAGCAGCCCACCAAGGTGCAAGTAATAGGCTAATAAATATTGAAGACTTAACTGAACAAGAATTAAGCACCCTCAAAAAATTTTATATAGAGTTGGCAGAATTATCTAAACGAGATAACGACTTAGGAAGCACTCACTCTATTGATGAGGCAAATGACAATCACTTGCAAAAATTGCCCGAACACAAAAGAGTAGTATTGAAAAAAAAGATGGAATAGTGATTTTTTTAGCTAGCTGTGGGATAAGTATTTGGCTTCGGTGGCGTCGCACATGTTTAGCTGTGGATGAAGATTGGGCTTTTATGCGGTTTGCTACAAAATAACCTTTTCATCTGGCTTTTTATTCTTGTTTTTCTCTTCAAGTAGCTGATCTAAATTTATAGTGGGGCAACTGAATACTATTTTTATTTTTACTTTTTTTAGTCTATCTCCATCCCATTCCTTTTCAAAAAAAGGTTCATATTCCGCTTCCAGTTGCCCAACAACTATCTCTTTATTTTTAAAGGTTGGGTTACCAAAAAATTTTAATGATTGTGTAACAGGAGAAAGCCAGATATTGCTAATGTATTCACTACCATGCTTCAAAAACTTATAAATTTTAACATGATCAGCACTATAACCTAATGCACTACTAAAAAAGTTATTTTTTACTTTTATACTTACTCCAATACCTCCAAAAAAACCAATACCAGTTTTAATATCTAAAGTGTCATGTAGAAGAAAAGGTGTAACAACCCCAATTAGAATATCATTCGATTTTTTACTTAGTAATGTATAGTTTTCATAAATTTTAAAAATAGCAAAACCTAAAAGGTTTTCTACTTTAGGTTCTTTATAAAGAGTAAACATAGAATCGACGTATGCAAATCCAGTTGTATCGATAACTGTATTTGTTGTATAAGGCTTCCATATATTTTTAGCTATTTGAGATTTGGCTTGAGCGACAAGAAAAAACAAGCTTAGTACTAGGATAATCTTTTTCATACCTACAATGTGTTACACAGTTGCTGTATTGTATACTACATAATAAAAGCCAAATAGCGATTCTTTAGTTTAAAATGTGCGACGCAACCGCAGCTAAATAGCACTACAAAAGCTGGGTACATTAATTCTTTAATAATCTATCACTTGTTCTTCTATCAATTCAGGTATTTCTCTCCAAGTATATTGTTGGGTGCGTAGTTGTGGTGTAAAGCCTGCTTCTTTTATAGCATCTTGAATGCTTTTGTAAGTAAACCTATGAGGTGCACCTGCGGCACTTACTACATTTTCTTCTAGCATAATACTACCAAAATCGTTGGCACCTGCATTTAGGCAAAGTTGTGCTGTTTGCTTTCCTACCGTAAGCCAACTTGCTTGAATATTTTTTACATTGGGTAGCATTATACGGCTTATAGCTATCATGCGTATGTATTCATCTGCCGTTGTTAGGTTGTGTACGCCTCGTATTTTAGCAAGTAGTGTATCTACATCTTGAAACGTCCAAGGTATAAAGGCAAGAAAACCCTTGGCATCAGCTGGTTTTTTGGCTTGTACTTCTCTTATTCTGGCTAGGTGTATAAAACGTTCTTCCAATGTTTCTACATGCCCAAACATCATGGTGGCACTTGTGGTTATGTGTAGGTTGTGTGCTTGGTGCATTACTTCAAGCCATTCATCGGCACCACATTTTCCTTTGCTTATTAATCGGCGTACTCTATCTACCAAAATTTCGGCACCTGCCCCTGGCAAAGAATCTAAGCCTGCTTCTTTTAATGCTGTGAGTACTTCTTTATGGGTACTTTTTTCTAGTTTAGTTATATGGGCAACTTCTGGTGGCCCAAGTGCATGTAGTTTTATAGTAGGAAATTCTTGCTTAATGGCACGAAAGGTATTTACATAAAAATCTAACCCCAATTCTGGGTGATGCCCACCTTGTAGCAAAAGTTGATCGCCACCGTACTTTATAGTTTCGTTTATTTTTTTGCGATACGTAGGCATATCAGTAATATATGCTTCGGCATGGCCTGGAATACGATAAAAATTGCAAAATTTACAATTGGCTATGCACACATTGGTGGTGTTTACGTTTCTATCTATTTGCCATGTTACTTTGCCATGTGGTACTTGTATTTTGCGTAGCTCATCGGCTATATACATAAGTTCTGTAAGTGGTGCATGTTCAAATAAAAACATGCCTTCTTCTATACTTAAGAATTCAAATTGTAGAGCTTTGGCATATACATCTTTCAACTGCATCATCTTGTATTTATTTAAATAACAAAGGTAATGCTGTATTGTTTGCTGTAGAATATGGCCTTTGAAACTTTTCGTACACCGTATATAGCTAAATCTTCGTCCTTAGTTTAACATGTGCGACGCAACCGCAGTTAAATTGAAATACAACAGCTGGTTACCAAATTTTTTAAATACAAATTGCCTAAGCATTGGTTCTATATTTTGCTTTGCGGAAGAAGAGCATTTCGGCAATGCCTATAAGTACCAAACTTAGGGCTGTACTGGCCCCTACCTTGCCTAAAAAATAAAGAAAATTGCCAACTTGCATCCATTCTATAAACACCAAATAAAAGTGGTGTAGAAAAGTGAGTATTAAAACATACAAACTATAAGGTGCCCAACCTATGCTTTTAGGGCTGGGTTCTAAATAACTTTGTTCAGTGGTTTCTTGTGGTAATAATATGTTTAGAATAAAGGGGCGTATATAGGCTATCAATACACAGGGTGCAGCATGTAAGCCGGGTGTGTGTCTAAAAAAATCGTAGGTTAAGGCATATACCAAAGCTATAATCATAAGCCAAAAACGGTTGATGCTAAAGGGTAACCACAGTATAAATAAAAAGTAGAGGTAGGGTACTACAAATTGGTGCAATGGTGGTACTTTATCTAACACAAAAACTTGTATTAGTATAAAGAGTATAAAGCGTACGATATTTTTAATTAACTCACTCATTGTTTTTCTTGGCAGCTTTTTCTTCTATTTGTTTTTGCTCGGTGTACAATAGATTTTCTATTAAGTACGCATATTGTAGCGATGAAAAGTTAGTTGCTGTTTTTACTTTAAGGGTAAAAAAGTTGCTGGCTGGGTCGGCAGTAATATCTGCTATTGTACCTACCATAAGTCCACTGGGAAAATTGCCAGAAAGATTGCTGGTTAACACTGTATCTCCTTTGGCAACCTTGGTGCTCTTTAAAATATTTTTGAGTATTACATATTCAGGGCTTTTGCCATCCCATACCAAACTACCAGCATTGTTACTTTTTTTAAGTACACAACTTGTACTACTATTGGAGTGTAGCAAACTCATTACCACACAATAGTTAGTACTTACTTCTACTACTTTGCCAACAATACCTTGCGGACAAATAACACCCATTTCTTTTTTTACCCCTTGGTTGCTACCACGATAAAGTGTTACAAAATTGTTTCGGGCAGTAACAGAATTGCCTACTACTTTGGCTGGTAAGGTTATGTATTTTCTTACCCTATCTGTTGTATCTTTTAGTAAAGAATCGATAAGTACTTTATGAGTACTATCAGGTGAGTCGAAGCTGGAAGTTAATTGATTTCTTAGCCTAGCATTTTCTTCTAACAACTGTTTGTTGCTTTGGCTGAGGCTAAAGTAGTTTTCTACAAAATTATATTTGGTATTTACCCAACCTGTAACCTCGTTGGCATTATTGGCAAAGATGGCCTCATGGGTTTTATTGTACTTTACCAATATAACAATACATACACCCTGTAAAATTAGGAATGTGAGAATATTAAAACGGTTGCGTATGAATAAGAAAATATTCTTCACCTGCGTTAGTAAGTATTGGTTTTAGGTGCAAAAAATAAAAAATTCCAAACTCCAAAAGCAAAATAAAGCGTTACTGGAATTTGGAATTTTCCTTTTTAAAAATTTCTTGCTTTTTTATCTCATAATAAAAGGAAAGCGATTGTAATTTTTTAAAGCTATGCCAGTACCACGTACCACACTCTTCAATGGATCATCGGCTATATGTACGGGCAATTTTATTTTTGCACTCAACCTTTTATCAAGCCCACGTAGCAATGCCCCACCACCCGTAAGGTACAAGCCTCTACGGTATATATCTGATGCCAATTCTGGCGGTGTAGTTTCTAATGCTTTTAAAATGGCTTCTTCTATTTTAAAAATACTTTTATCCAAAGCCTCGGCAATTTCTTGATAGCTTACCATAATTTGTTTAGGAATACCCGTAACCAAATCTCTACCATTTACTGGCAAATCTTCTGGAGGGTTTTCCAAATCCTTCATGGCAGCACCTACGTTTATTTTTATTTGTTCTGCGGTACGCTCCCCAATTAGCAAGCTATGGTATCGGCGTAGAGCTTCCATAATATCTGCAGTAAATTCATCGCCAGCAATACGTATGCTTTGGTCGCACACAATACCAGCCAATGCAATTACAGTAATACCCGTAGTACCACCACCAATATCAATAATCATATTACCCACTGGTTCTTCTACATCTATACCAATACCAAGGGCTGCTGCCATAGGCTCATGTAATAGGTATACTTCTTTAGCCCCAGCTTGTTCGGCACTATCTCTTACTGCACGTTTTTCTACCTCGGTTATACTACTTGGTATGCAAATCATCATCCTCCAGCTAGGCGAAAACCAAGGTTTTTTGGGGTACACTAACTTAATTAGTTCCCTAATCATTAATTCGGCAGCGTTAAAATCGGCAATTACACCATCTTTCAATGGGCGAACGGTACGGATGCTTTCGTGGGTTTTTTCATGCATCATTAAGGCACGTTTGCCCACGGCTAGCACTTCTTTGGGGTTATTGCGGTTTAGTGCAATAATGGATGGCTCGTTTACTACCACCTCATCGTTATGTATAATTAGCGTATTTGCAGTGCCAAGATCAATTGCTATTTCTTCTGTAAAAAAATTAAAAAGTCCCATTTATATGTATGCGTTAGAGGTATTATTGTAATGCCTGCAAAGGTGTGAGAAAATTTTTGAATGAACAAAGCTCAAATACTTTGTTTTTAAGGCTTTGAGCCGATATTAACAAAAGCCCAATTTTTGATGGAGGAAGTTTTTTTGGTAGCCAGCGGTAGAATAAGTAATGGGCAGCAGTTGCGTCGCACATTTTTGGCAGTTGGAAGTTAATTGGGCAAGGTAAAAAGTGAGGCGTAAAAAGTAAAAGATGCTGGCAGGCTTATATTGTTTGAAAAAAATTAATTTATGGTAGTATAGTTTTCTTTATACTCAACTTTTTACATTTAATTTTCAAATTTTTAGCTGAAAGCTTAATAGATAATGATAGCTAAACATGTGCGACGCCACCGCAGCCCAACAGCAGCCTTACTGTTAGCTACATAAAACCAACTTAATTGGGTGTAGATGAGTATTGTACTTCAGGCGTTTTCTTTTTCTTCTTTTTTAAATCGCTAAAGATTTTATCAATAAATATAGCACTGCCAATACTCCAATACCAGCCATCATAATTATATTTTAGATCGGTTTCAAAAATAGTTTTGCGTAAGCCTATCATAGCATTTACTCCTATGTATGTAAGGAAGTGTAGGTGTTTTATTTCAGGTACTTTTAGATTAACCGATAAACCAATGCCTGCTGGTACAAAGTCTTGTTTTTCGGAAACAAGCGTAGTAGTGTTTCTTATTTTTTTTACAGAATCCAAATTTACTTTACCATAGCCTGCTTCAAAAACTATGCTTCCTTCTATTAATTTTTTTCTAAACAAAAAGGGTTCGTAATAAATAGTACCAAAGTACATTTTTCGTTGTTGTTCGTAGTACAAAGTATTCCTTCTCAATTTTTTTTCACCTGTTACATTTTGGTCTAAAAAGTAACCACCAATACCTACTTTATATTTATCGTTTACAAAAACCCCAATGCGGTACCCCCAAATATTTACAGGCTGACTTTCTAAAAAAGAAAACCGTTGGTCAAAATCTCCAGCGGGTTTTAGATTCATTTTTTTATGTTGCTTTTTTATCGTTATGAATGAATCTTTAATAGCTATGGTGGTGTCTTGTGCAACACAAGTTGTGGCAAACAAAATTGCAATAACAATAAAAAAAGAAAATGATATTTTAATTTTCACAGACATAAGACTGTTATTTTTTCTTTTGTTTAATAATGGCTCTTATTCTTTCCATTTTCAAATCTACACCACGTTTTATAGCTTCTGATGATGGAGGAATGTAAACATCTGGCATGATGCCATGTCCATCTTTTACCCTTGTACTATCAAATACCATTTTGTAAATGGGTAGCACAACACGTAAACGCGTATTAGGCAAAGTTATGCTAGGCAGGTGTACTGCAGTGTTACCATAATGACCACCACCAGTTTCTTCTCCTACCACTGTTACATTGCTTTGCCCTTGTAGGCTTTGTACAAACATGGTAGCTGCCGAAAATGTGTAGCCACCTTGTACTATGTAAACATTGTCATTGTAATGATTGTTTCTTTTAGGTTCAAAAGCATGTTTCTCGTAGCGGCTTAAGTGAATGTTGCCATCGGCTTTTTTATGACCAGTAAAAAACATAGCTATTTTATAAGAAAAAGAGGGGTGTACATATTTACTGTACTTAATACGGCTAATGGCTACAATGCTATCAGCCACACGATAAGGTGTATTTTTAAAGTAGCGGGTAAGTTTAATACTATTACTAAAACTACCACCACCGTTTTCTCTTACATCAACTACTACATTTTGTAAGTGCATCTTATTTATTTTTCTAAAGCTTCGTCGGTAAAATTTTTTTTGCTGCCCTTGTGCAAAAGTAGTAAGGCGTAAGTATGCAATGCTATTGGCAGTATCTATACTCATGCTTTGCTTGTTTAATAGCTTGGCTTCTTTTATTTCTTTTCTCGATGGCTTTTCTGAAACTGCTATGGTTACAGTAGGTTTTTGTGTGGTATCTTTTTTAAGTTGAAAATTTTTTAGCAATGCCATTTTTTCTGTACCAGTAGAATCAATATAGGAGATGTTGTACAAACTATCTAGCCCAAAAATATTTTTATAAAAATTGCCAAAGTTAAAAGTTACTACTTGGCTTTTAAAGTTGTTACTGAAGCCATCGGTACTCATAAACATAAAAAACGAATCTAGGATTTCTTTATTCTTTCTACCATTGATGGAGGTAATGATTGTACCACGTTTAAAAATGGAATCGTTTTTGTAAATGCTGCCTAGCACTATCATGCTATCCTTCCAAGTTTTAATGGAGAGTGGAAATTGTGGAAAGCGTTTTACATCTTGTTGCTTAATAAATTGTTTTGAAAACCTAACCGATGTATGCCCACAATGTATATTTCCTATGAGTTGTGCTACTTTGTTTTTAAATTGTAGCTCTGTCATGCTATCGGTAAGGCTGTTGTACAAGCTTTTAAAATAGTAATCCATACTGTCTTTACTGGTATACCAGTATAATGATGGATGATTGGCTTCTAATACTTTTCTAAGTATGGTTACATCTTCTTGCAAATGCTGTTTACTAAACTTATAGTTGGGATTGTGTTGAGGAATTTTGGTGGAGCAAGAAGACAGCAAACAACTAAAAGCAAACAATAAAACACAAAGGTGGAGCAGCAATATTGAAAATCTATTTTTTGTTTTTATGTTCCTCATGCAATATCCTTTCAATCTTAGTTCTATTTGGTAAACGCATTCCAACCCTGTGCTATTATGTTATGCGTATTGCCGCCTTTGGTTATTATTTTGCAGCCTTCTTCTATTTCGGTCATGTAGCCAATTACACTTATGTTTTCGTTGGTGGTTATTTTATCGTAATCGGCTTGCTTTAAGGTAAAAATAAGTTCGTAATCTTCGCCACCATTTAAAGCACATACAGTGGGGTCTAAACTAAACTTGTAAGCTGCCAAACGTGCCAACTCGTTTATAGGTAGTTTTTCCTCGTATACCACACAGCCTAAATTACTTTGTTTGCACAAGTGCAATACTTCGCTACTTACCCCATCGCTAACATCCATCATAGCGGTGGGTATAATATTTTCTGCTGCAAAAAATTCTATAATATCTTTTCTAGCTTCGGGTTTTAGCAAACGCCCTACGATATAATCTTCACCTTCAAGATCGGGCTGAATTTGTGGATTTTCTAAGTAAATTTTCTTTTCTCTTTCCATAAGGGTTAAGCCCAAAAAAGCACCACCTAAGTAGCCACTTACACAAAGCAAATCTCCTTTTTGTGCAGTACTGCGTTTTACAAACGTATCAGGGGTTACTTCGCCAATGGCAGTTACAGAAATAATAAATCCTTTGTTAGAAGTAGAGGTATCGCCACCAATTAAATCCACTCCATATTTTTCGCATGCGGCATAAACGCCTTCATAAAATTCATCTAAAGCTTCTACACTAAAGCGATTGCTAAAGGCAATACTCATGGTTATTTGTGTAGGTGTGGCGTTCATAGCATACACATCGCTCAGGTTTACAATTACACTTTTGTAGCCTAAGTGTTTTAACGGTGTGTACATTAAATCAAAGTGAATACCTTCTATTAATAAATCGGTGGTTACTACTGTTTGCTTGCCAAAATGATCTATTACAGCAGCATCATCGCCTACGCTTACGATGGTAGATGCGTTTTGTATTTCAAAGTTTTTGGTAAGATGTTCAATTAATCCAAACTCTCCTAGTGTGCCAATTTCTGTACGTTGTTCCATGAAAAATGTATTGTTGCAAACTTAGGATAAAGGGGGGTATTGCGTATTTAAAATGCAGAATTTGGTTCGATAAAAGCCAAATAGAAATACATGGCTAAACATGTGCCCTTCGGCTTCACTCAGGATAAACTTGCAACCGAAGCTAAATTTATATTCTATAGCTGGCTACAAAATATTTTCTTTTTTTCACTATGCATGCCCATTTTTATTTAGGAGTTTTTAACTTCTTTCTACCGCTCGTAACCAGCGTTCAGGAATATCGTTACTAGCGGCTGTTATATAATCGTAGTGACTGCAAGCAATGTATTTGCCATCTGGGGTTTGCATCCACCAACGTCCGGTACGTTTGCTTTGTAAAAAAGTAGTTGCTACATCGGCAAAGGCTAAATGAAATTCATTGAATTCTTTGTTGTTATCCAACTTGGCTTCTTGCTTGCCTTTGTAAATACCATCCATTACATACCAAAGCATGTGGCTTATTTGTTTGGCCGTAAGATTGTGTACATCGTACTCTGGCACATAGCCATATAAACCAATACTACTAACATTATGGCTCATGCCTGCATACTGCATAAGCATACATGCTTCTTCGCCAGTAAAGCCATTGGGGGTTAAACGGTTGGCTGGTGCATGTGCATGTTGTATGGCAGCAATATCAAACGAAAACATATTGGCATTGCGTACCACAGGCTCCATTTCTTCCATATTTTCTTTTACTTTTCCTACACGGTAGCAATCGAAACGAAGTTTGTCAATGGTTTCTAGCATGTGTGGATGTACCATGTAACTTTGAAAACCAATATGGTTATAGTGGCGTAAGAAATTAGGTTCGCCAGTAAGCATTTCCATTAAAAAATGATCGGCAGGAAGAACGCTGTCCATGTTTAAATCTATCCTTGCATCTACACAAGCTGCTTCTATAATTTGGTTGAGACTGCCATAGGCATGGTATTGTGCCAAGCTAACATCGTGGCTGCCTCCTAAAATAATTACTTTCTTTTTTTGCTCTATCAACTCACTTACAACGCTTTTAAGAGCTGCGTATGTGTCTTGTAGACTTGCCCCACTTTTTACATTACCAACATCGGCTACCTGTACATCTTTATGCCAGTGAAACAAACTATAAAATTGGCTACGAATAGCATTGGGGCTTGCCGTGTGGATGTGTTCTATACCAGCACCACGCATTTCTCCACAGCCTACAATTACCATATCGGCGTTGGTTACATCAGGAAATTCTTCTTCGTGCAAAGCCACATGCTTACCCAATTGTGTATCGTGGTAGCCTTCATCGTTGCTTAACTCGAAAACATCTATAGGCTCTAAAAAATCTACAACAGTTTGCATACTCATGTAAAAGGGAATTGTTGGTAACAACAAACCTACACAAAATAAATGGGCAGCAAAGTGGTGTTGAAAACAGATGGCAAAAAAGGTGGGTTACCAACATGGGTAAATGGTAGGTTGAAAATCAAGGAAGCTTACACTCACAAAGCCTTTGCCCAATAGATATTTTTAGCTAAATATGTGCGACGCAACCGTAGCTTCATTGAAATACAAAAGCTGGTTACATAAAACTACTTATCCCTCTGTTTGCTTAATGTATTGCTTAATGGTTTGCTTGTTTACTAGCCACAGCACCAATAATACTAATGCTGCCATAATAATGGTATAGATGGAAATGATGGGGCTTACACCCATACTTTGTGTTTGCAAAAATTTATGTAACAAAAATTGTAAGCTAGCAATAAGTATGATTACTGCTACTACAATTACAACATTAGTAGGAAAAAAACGGTTCATTAAAAAACGTTGCAGCTGCTTGGGTGCTGTACCAAGAGTTATAAGTAGTACAATTTCTTCTTTACAACTTGCTACGGTAAGCTGAATAAATAAAGCAAAAATTAGTAATGCAAATAGCAGCATAATAGCACCAGTAGCCCAAGAAATAATAACTGCTGCACTTACATATTGTCGGTATTTGCTAAACCTTGTTTTCTCTGCATCGGTAGCTAAATTATGATCTTTTAAATATTGAGAAAGTTTTGGATTGCTAGGGTCTTTGGTTTTAATAACAACCCTGGATGGCTTTGCACTAGTGTTGGTTCCAAATTTTGTGTTTGCCCAATTCATAAAAGTTTGAGGCACAAGTACCGAAGAAATTCTATCACTAAAACCTACAATTCGCCCAGTGTAGCTTGTTTTTTGCCCATTAGCAATAATGTTTAATTTTACTTGAATGAGTTTAATAGCTTCTTGAGATAATTGTGGTGTGCCTTGCGAAATGGCAAAACCAAAATTATAAATATCTAAAAACATATTAGGGATGATAAGGGGTATAAAGCTGCTATTTTCATCCCACTGCCAATCGGGGTTGTTGATGTCTAAAAAATCGTTGGGTACACTTTCAAAAAACATATCGCTGTAAAAAGGCAGTTTATCACTCATACTTTCAGCTGTAACTTTAAAGTGACTGGGCGTAAGTAAACCTATAGCATCTGTAAATGGTTGTTTTTTTAGGTCTTCAATTTCGCCATCGGTTAATGTAGTGCTGCTGCGTTGTTGTAGGTTAATATTTTTATTAATGAGCAAAAAGTTAGTGGTGCTATCGCCCGAAGATTTGCTGTAGAGCAACTCGTTATAGTTTGCTTGTATTTGCACTGCAGCCAAAATAAGTATCATAGCTATTGATAAGCCAATAGTTGCCAACACAAACCTTGCACGGCCCGATGCTGCTTTAATTAATTTTTTTAAAAGAATATTTAGCATGTTTATTTTTTATTTCTTTTTGGTATCGGCTATATTGCTACTATTTGGCTTCGGTTGCGTCGCACCCTTCAAGGTTCTTATCTCTATTCGGCACATCTCTATCTTACTTTGGTTTTGCTTACAACATTATTTTTTTAGTATAATTAAAATGTTCATCATCATCCAAATCGGTTAGTATAAAGCCAGCGTTTCGTTTTTTACATTCTTCAGCTATTAGGGCAGCTGCTTTTGATGTGTTTTCAATATCTAAATGGCTAAAGGGTTCATCCATCAGCAATGTTTCAAAAGGCTGTATCATAGCACGAACAATAGCTATACGCTGCTGCTCTCCATAGCTACATATACCTGCACGCTGTTGTAATATATGTGTAATACCTAAAGTAGCAGCCATTTCATCTATACGTTCTGCTGTATGATATGGTGTTTGCAATACACGTTTCAATTCAATGTTTTCTCTGGCTGTAAGGTTGGCAAACAAGCGTAGGTCTTGAAAAATAATACTCATTTTTTGCTGGCGAATTTGGGCTAATTCGTTGCCAGTTATTTGGCGTATATCTTTACCATCCCATTGTACAGTGCCTTCATAATCGTGTCGTAGTTTGTAGAGTGTATGTATAAGGGTGGTTTTGCCAGTGCCACTTGGTGCTTTTATTTTTATCCATTCTTTTTCAGGAAAACTCATTTCGTTATTCCACACATCGGAGGTGCGTTGTAAAAACTTATCCTTTAATGGTATAGGTACTACCTTACTTAATGTTATTTGCATACATATATTAGTGCTATCGAAAATACAGTTTATTGACAAAGAAAA
>JAYVRD010000330.1:0-3750 GCA_043776595.1 Chitinophagaceae bacterium
GTGCTGTAGCTGCCACTGTTACCAAACAGCTACACATAAGCAGTGTAATTATTTTTCGCATACATTAAATTTGGTGCAACTGCAAATGTAGGCTTACCAAATGGACAAATAGCTAGCTTTTAGGTAAGTAATCTTTTTTTAATAATAGGCATGAAACTGTTGCGTATGTTTGTGTTTAATACTTGCTTCATGAAAAAGTTGCTTCTTCTTTTTATTACAGTTGGTTTATGTACCATTGCCTTTGCCCAAAAACCTCAATATAAAGTAGCCATTATTGGTTTTTATAACCTTGAAAACTTTTACGATACCGTTAATAACCCTATTGTAAACGATGATGAGTTTACACCGAAAGGTCCCAGAAATTATGGTACTGCCATTTACCTAAACAAAGTAGGTAAGCTTGCCAGTGTAATAGCACAAATGGGTACCGATGAAAAACCTGGCAGCCCAGATGGGCCAGCCATTTTAGGCGTAGCCGAAGTAGAAAATGATACTGTTTTGAACGACTTGGTGAATCATCCTTTGATAAAAAACCGTGGCTACAAAATAGTACACTATGATAGTAAAGACTTGCGTGGGGTAGATGTAGGACTGCTTTACAACCCTAAATATTTTACTGTTTTAGAAAGCAATAAATTGTTTGTAAAACTACCTGGGGGCAGTAAAGACAGCTACTTTACCAGAGATGTATTGTGGGTAAAAGGAAAGTTGGATGGTGAAATTATACATATTTATGTAAACCACTGGCCTAGCCGTTTGGGTGGCGAGGAAAGAAGTGCCCCAGCCAGAGCTGCTGCTGCTATGGTAAGTAAAAAACATATTGATAGCATTGCTAAAATTGATGGTGAGCAAAAGGTAATTGTTATGGGAGACTTGAACGATGACCCAATAAGCCCTAGCCTAACACAGGTATTAAAAGCCAAAGCAAAAGCCAACGATGTACGCCCTTATGGACTTTTTAACCCCTGGGTTGATTTTTATAAAAAAGGATACGGCACCCTAGCCTATCAAGATGCTTGGGGACTTTTCGACCAAAATATTATGAGCTATAAATGGCTTGATAAAGACCAAAAAGGTTTCTTTTACCAAAAGGCGTTTATTTTTAATAGAGAGTTTATGACAGAAAGTATAGGACGCTACAAAGGCTACCCTATGCGTACTTGGGATGGATTAACTTATAGAGGTGGCTATAGCGACCACTATCCTACTTATTTGGTAATGCTTAAGAAAGTAAACTAGATAATATGGGCTATTATTTTTCATATCCCTATTTGGTTTATAGCTTTCGTTAACTAGCCCCTAGCTTACCCTTACGTGAGACACTGGGGTGAAAATTTAAAAATGAGATTGCGTTTTATAGTGTTGTAATTGTAACTAAGAAAAGACGCTGCGGAGAATAAAAAAAGTATTAGATAACACATATTTTAGGTTTTATTACCCACAGTTCTATGCTTTTAAAGCCAAAAAAAATCATAGCTCAACAGCACCCCATTCGTTTCTTTGAAAAAATATATTTCGGATTTTTTCAATCATGCTTTACGGTATGACTGAACCGAATGAAGTGCTTTATGAGCTTACTGGTGTTGAAATATTGGAGTATTAAATGAAATGTTTTAGGATTTGATAATTGAATCTTGATTCTTGGCTTTTGATTATTGACTATGAGCTATGGGCTTTCGTCTGTGGATTTGCTAAATAGGTATTCTATCGTTTTACATGTGCGACGCAACCGCAGCTTAATTGAAACATGATTGCTGGCTAACAAAATTTTATTTTTATGTAACTCAATTTATTTTTGTTAAGCTTTGATACAATAACTTTTATTAGCGATGATATTTTATACCATTCTTTTCCCTTCCATCTTTGCTTTTGCTTTCCCCATCAAACTCTCATATTTTTTAGTCATACTTTCTGTAAAATCTGAGTAATCCTCTTTTAGCTTATCTGCTTTATTAGACAATTTTTTTCTAGTGTTAGACCCCTTATCCGGAGCTAATAAAATGCCTAATACTGTACCTGCAGCTACACCTGCTAATACGCCAATTAATAATTTACGTGCACTCATGATTGTTTTGTTTTATTTTATTTTATAAATTTTATTTTTCAAAGGTGAGGCGATTTGCATGCTGATA
Source organism: Chitinophagaceae bacterium (assembly GCA_043776595.1). Lineage (GTDB taxonomy): Bacteria > Bacteroidota > Bacteroidia > Chitinophagales > Chitinophagaceae > UBA1930. The sequence goes on from JAYVRD010000330.1 coordinate 2,133, forward strand.
CATTACATATTTCATAGAATTTATTATATGATTCCAACATTTAGCAAGGTGAAGGTACTACTGCAGAGAGCCTAGGGAGTTGATGAAAGGTTGAAATTAATTTTTTAAGATCTTAGTTTAATATTGAAAGAATAGACGAAAAGAAAGAAACAAATAATATTGCTTTAATAAAGTATCCATATAAACACCTACAAAGATTATCTTGTTGGTAGAAAAGAAAAATGGGCTGTTTGTTAAACAGCCCATTTTTATTATTTGGAGAAAATATTAATGCTTACTAAAATCCTTTTACTAGTCTAATTACTTTTTTTGTTTCTCCTTGAGTAATTTGAGCAAAATAAATTCCACTAGTGTAGCTACCGCCAACGATGATATAAGAATTTGGTTGTACAGATTTTCTCTCTTCTATTAATTTTCCGTTTACATCCATTATTCTTATACTCAATGTTTCCTTTGTCTTGGTTTTAACTACCAATTCAAAATAGGTTGTGGATGGATTTGGTGCCACCAACACTTCCATTAGTATGGTTTCAGTTAGTGTAATGGCTGGATTAATAGCCTTTAGAGCTGTTCCACAAGCTTGCATTGTGCAAGTACCTAATCTATCTCCACCATGTTGTCCTACGTGGGCTGGTACTGCATTTACACTTATTGATAAGGTATTTGCATTACCTGGATTGCCTGGTGGTATATGGCATACATACACTTTCTTGCCATCCGTTCCTGGTACTCGTATATCTGTTACACAGATAGAAATACTACAAGTTGTTTTACAACCATATTTATTGGTTGCTTGAACTGTGAATGTATATGTTCCACTTACAGTTGGTGTAAATACTGGGTTTGAGGTATTGGTATTGCTCAATCCTGTGCCTGTCCAACTATAGGTATATGGTGCCCCACTTGCTGGTGTACTAACCTGCAATGTTGTTGCTGTTGCTCCATAACCTAAGTATAAGTTAGTTGATACACCACCTGTAAACACTGTACTGTTTGGTACAGATACTATACTACATGTTGGTATCTCTCCTATTACATTTACTGTTGCTGTACAAGTGCTGCTATTTCCTGTTACATCGGTTACTGTTAAGGTTACTGTATTGGCTCCAAGGTTTGCACATGTAAAGTTTGTTTTAGATAAACTTAAACTTACTGGTCCACAATTATCGCTACTACCATTGTTTATTTGAGTAGTTGTAATACTTGCTGAACCTTCTACTAATGTAATAGTTACTGGTTTGCAAACTGCTGTTGGTGCTGTTACATCTTGAACAGTGATGGTTTGTGTTTTGTTAGAAGCATTACCACAAGCATCTGTTGCTGTCCATGTACGTGTTAGTGTATAGTTATAATGGGCTACACTGCTTAAACTTGCATTTTGAGTGCTTGCTTCATTGTAAGTAACTACTGGAGATGCATCACAATTATCTGTAGCAGTTAATGTAGCTTCTGTTGGTATTGCACTGCAACTTACTGTTGCATTTACGGGTGCTGCACTTAGTACAGGTGCTTTAGTATCCTGAACTGTGATTGTTTGTGATTTGCTTGATACATTACCACATGCATCCGTTGCAGTCCATGTTCTTGTTAATGTATAATTGCTTGGGCAGTTGCCATT
>JAYVRD010000331.1:0-14815 GCA_043776595.1 Chitinophagaceae bacterium
TCTAGGAAAGACACTTCTTCTTTATTTAATGCCCAAATCGTTTCTCTTAATGAACTAATAACTTCTATAGAACTACGCCCAGCCGATTGTAGTTTTCTCTGTCTTTCTTCTTCAGAAAAATTAGTACTTGAATGTACCATACCCTGAATGTTTTTGCTGATTAAGCTTAATTGTGTGCCTACATTATCGTGTAGGTCACGTGAAATTCGCTCTCTTTCTAATTGTACTTTATGTTGTACTTCTAATGCTTGCATTTGTTTTTTATACTTTCTTTTTTGAATTGCCGATACTGCAGCAGCAATTAATGCTATACCGCAGCATACTGCCAATATTAGAAACCAAGTACGTTTCCAAATGGGTGGAATAATTGTTATGGCTATTTGTGTAGGGGTATCACTCCATATACCATCGTTATTAGCAGCTTTTACTTTAAAAGTATATTTGCCAGCTGGTAAGCTAGTATAGCGTGCAAACCTTTTATCTTCTGCCAATATCCAGTTTTTATCAACCCCCTCCATCATATAAGCATAGCTATTTTTATGCTCGTTGGTAAACTCTGGCAAGGCATATTCAAAGCTTAAACTATTTTCGGTATAAGGCAATATCATTTTGTTGATATTCCAATAAGATTGACTGCTAACATAAGGTTCATCAAATAATTTAATACCAGTAATTTTTACAGCAGGAGTATTCGGATTATCTGAAATTTCGTTGGTATAAAATGAATTAGTGCCTTTGATGCCACCAAAAAATAATTCACCATCTGTTGCTTTGAAAAAGGCACCTGTGTTAAATTCATCAGATTGTAAGCCATCATCTTTTGAATAAAATTTGAACTTCTTTTTATTCCAGTTGAATACTCCTAAACCTTTATTGGTACTAAACCACATATTGCCTTCATTATCTTTTAATATGCCATAAATGAACTGATTTTTTAATCCATTACTTGTTGTGTAATGTGCAATTATTTGTTTGTTTTTGTCTATTACAAATATTCCCTTAATCGTAGCAACCCAAATATTTTTGTCGTTATCTTGATTGATACTTTTTACCAACAGTTGCTCTGGTAATGGTATGGCTATGTATTTGTTTTTGTTTTGATAGTATAATCCTTTGATAGTACCTAACCAATTTGTTTTATCACTATCAGTAAAGCCACAACTAATTATTTCGTTGGTAAAAACTTGCAATAGCTTTACTGCTCCACTTTGTTGCAATGCAAACAAATGATCCCTAACATTAAATATTATTTCGCTAGTAATAAGATTGCGATCTATAAATGCATAAAAATTATCAGTTGTTCTGCCTTCTTTTAAATCTTTATCAGGCAATTCTTTATTTATCTGCGAATTATAATTAGTAGCACTAGCAGTTTTAATATTGTACTTGTACAACGCAATACCTTGTGATGGGTGTATGAGCAAGGTATTTTTGTCGAGAGGTTGTATGGCAAAAACATTATCGCCTATTGAGCCTTGGAAATTACGAATGGAAATATTTTTCTGAAATATGCCTTTGCGAGAAAAAACATCTATCCCATTTTCATAATAACCAACATAAACATTATTGTTGTCAGCATAAATACTTTTTACAATGGTGCTTTCATTAAAATTATTTGTGTACGTTTTAAAATGCTTGTGCCTAAATGGTATTTTTTTCAAACCATCTGCATTAGTACCAATCCAAATATTTTTTGAAGCATCTGTAAAAATGGATAGAGCACTTACATAACTTGTATTTTGCCCTGTAACAAAAGAGGAAATATGTTGCGTTATTTTTTTTTGTATGGTATTGAAGTAAAATATGCCGTTGAGGGTAGCCACCATTAGTTCTTCTTTATCGGTTTTATATATTTCATTTACCCTAAAACCTGTAACGCCGAAATTTAATGGAATACTTTCTGTATGATAATTTCTTTTATTAATAATGAATGCTTTGGTGTCTTTAAAACAAACGGCTTCTGTATTACTCATGGATGCTATACTTGCATAGGCATCTTTACTTTCTATAATTTGCAAACTGTTATTGGTAATATGATACACACCTACACCAAAGCTGCTAGTAAACCAAATATCACCATTTTCTAGAAACCCTTTGTACCAAGCTGTACAGGTAGAAAGATCTACGCCATTGGCTTGTGTTATTTTGATGATGGCATTTGTAGTTTTATTAATTTTTACAATACCATAGCAGTTTAATCCTGCCCATAAGTACTCATCATCTTCGCCATAAATGTAACTATAGGCAACACTTTGGTTAAAGGGGTTGTAAGTAATAAGGTTGCTGAAGTTATTGGTTGCATCGTTGTATTTACTCAAACCATTTTTATGAGCTACCCAAATTTGTCCTTGCTTATCGCTATAAACAAATGCGTTGGTTATACCGCTGATAGATGTTGAATCTTTTGATTGTGGTGTATAGCTATAAAATTTGTAGCCATCAAATCTTGTCAAACCTTCTCCACAGCCTGCCCATAAAAAATGATGCTTGTCTTGCCGTATAGATAAAACAGTGCTTTGTGGTAAGCCTTGATCTACAGAGTAGCTTATAAAACTAAACTGCTCTTGTGCCAAACTAGTTAGGTTGTAGGCACAAAAAAGAGTTGTAATAAGAAGCCATTTAATAAGCATATCGTTTTTAAAAATAGTGCATATGCTCTATTGTCTTTGCTTGTTAGTAAGGATATTTTTACATATCAATCCTAACTCTACCATTATGCGTACTATTATTTCAACATTCGTATCCTTTTTATTATTTGTTTTTACTAGTGCTTATGCTCAATCTCCTACCATTAGTTCCTTTGCCCCCTCAACAGGTAGTATAGGCAGTTTGGTTACCATAACTGGTACCAATCTTAGCAATCCAACTGCATTAACCATCAATGGTGTTACAGCTATTGTGGTAAGCAATACAGGTAGTAGTTTAGTAGCTTTTGTAATGCCTGGTTCAAGCACAGGTGCCATTTCAATAACAACCGCTGGAGGTACTGTAAATGGTGGAAGCAATTTTGCAGTTACGGCAAATCAGTTGCCCACTACACAAGATGGTAGCAAATTAGTAGGAACTGGTAATAGTGGTGCGGCACGCCAAGGTTATGCTGTTGCTGTTAGTGCTGATGGTAATACAGCTATAGTGGGCGGAGATATGGACAATTCAAGTACAGGTGCAGTATGGGTTTATATACGCAGTGGCAACACTTGGTCACAGCAAGGAAGTAAATTGGTAGGAACAGGTAGTGTTAGCAATTCTCAGCATGGTTATTCGATTGCATTAAGTGCCGATGGAAATACAGCCATTGTGGGTGGAATAGATTATGGTGTTACTGGTCAAGGAGCTGCATGGATATATGTACGCAGTGGAAACACTTGGAGCCAACAAGGAAGTAAATTGGTAGGCAATGATGGGGTAAATACACTTTCTCCTAATTATGTTGGTGTAAGCATAAGTGCCGATGGTAATACCGCTGCTTTTAGTAGCACTAGCGATAACGTTAATAAAGGTGCGGTTTGGGTGTTTAAGCGTAGCAGTGGTGTATGGTCGCAACAAAATAGTAAATTAGTGGGTACTGGTAATTTTGGTAATGCAAGACTTGGATCTTCAATTGCATTAAGTGCCGATGGAAATACCATTATTGCAGGTGGGTATGGCGATAGTTTTTTTGATGGAGCGGTATGGGTATTTACCCAAAGTGGGGGTACTTGGAGCCAGCAAGGTAGTAAGCTATTACCCTCGCCTAGTAGTTCTGCTGGACGTTTCGGAGCATCTGTTGCGGTTAGTGCCGATGGTAATACTGCTATAGTAGGAGGTAATGCTGATAATGCAAATCAAGGAGCAGTTTGGGTTTTTACTAGAAGTGGTAATAGTTGGTCTCAACAAGGAAGTAAATTAGTAGGTACAGGTAATACTGGTGCAGCAAATCAAGGAAATGGTGTTTCAATAAGTGCCGATGGTAATACAGCTATAATTGGTGGACCTGCAGATAACACTAATCAAGGGGCTATATGGGTTTTTACCAGAAGTGGTAATAGTTGGTCTCAACAAGGAAGTAAAATAATAGGTACAGGTAATACTGGTGCAGCAAATCAAGGAATTGCTGTGGCTTTAAGTGCTAGTTGCAATAGGGCTTTTGTAGGTGGTACAGAAGATAATTCAACCCAAGGTGCAGCTTGGGCATATTCGCTTCTACAAAGTTCGAATGCCAATTTATCTGCTTTAACTACAACTGCAGGTACCATTACACCAAGCTTTGCAGCCAATACAACAAGCTACACAGCCAATGTAACCAACGCTATCAATAGTATAACGGTAACACCAACAGTTGCAGTTGCAACTGCAACCATTCAAGTTAGGGTTAATGGAGGTAGCTATGCAACCGTAACAAGTGGTAATCCTTCTGCCTCTTTATCATTAAATACAGGTAGCAATACCGTTGATGTTAAAGTAACTGCAGAAGATGGTAGTACTATTAAAACATATACCATCACCGTTACAAAAGCAGTGGGTATTCCTGCCCCTGGTAATGCATTAAATTTTGATGGTACTAACGATTATGTAGCAATACCTCATAATTCAGTATTTAATACTACGCAAATTACTATTGAAACATGGGTGTATTGGAACCCAGCAACAAGTAACGATATTCAATTTATTTGTAGCAAAGGAGTAGAGGCTTTAGAAATTCATACTGCAGGTATTGGTGCTAATGGTCTACGTTTTATACCACGTACAGGGGTTTATTTAGATGTATTAAATGTGCTTAAAACAAATGCATGGACACATATTGCATTTGCATACAATCCTTCAAGCTCTTATGCTAAAATTTATATCAATGGTGTTGAAACTGCTTATACACTTACTTCTGGTTCTATTAGCAGTGCGTTAATTGATAATGCTAATGCCATTAATTTAGGTAGAAGAACAACGAATCAATATTTATTAAAAGGAAGTCTTGATGAATTTCGTATGTGGAATGTTATACGTACACAAGCACAAATTCAAGCTAGTATGTTTAATACCGTAAATGCAGCAACTAGTGGATTGATTACTTCTTATAGTTTTGACCAAGGATCTGCAGGTGGTAACAACACCGGTGTACTTACATTGGTAGATTCAACTAGCAATACTAACAATGGTACATTAACCAATTTTGCATTAACAGGCAGTACAAGTAACTGGGTTGAAAGCTATGCCATGGTTATTCCAACAGCAACAGCAGCAACTAGTATTACTTCAAATTCATTTACAGCCAACTGGACTGCACCTGTTACAGGCACGGTAGATAATGGTTATAGATTAGATGTTTCTATTACACCAAATTTTACTTCATTTGTATCAGGTTATAATAACTTAACAGTTGCAGGTACTTCACAATCGGTTACTGGTTTAGGTGGCGGCTATTATTATTATAGAGTTCGTGCAGATAAAACTAGTGTTACTGGTCAAGGAGGAAACTCAGCAAGCATCAATGCAATTATTGCACAAACACCACCAGGCAATGCCTTGCATTTTGATGGCGTAGACGATAATGTTAGCACCAATACAACACTTGGTAATCTTAGCACCAGCAATTTTACCATCGAAACTTGGGTAAAAACGACTGCGACTAGTGGTGTAATTGTAGCCAAAAGAAATAGTGCTTCTTATGGCAATTTCTATAGCTTAAATGTTTCTGGAACAGGTAAAGCTTTATTTGAATTTAATCAAAGCAATGTTTCAGATTATACAATTATCACAAGTACTACTAACATTAACGATGGCAAATGGCATCATGTAGCAATTGTGAGAAATGCAACTCAGTTATTTATTTATGTAGATGGTACGAGCGATGCTACAGCAGTTACAATAAATGGGTCGCCTAACATAAATAACGCTGCTACTTTTAGATTGGGTAGTTACGATTTAGGTCTCAATTGGTTTGCAGGAACAATTGATGAAACGCGTGTGTACAATACCAATCTTTCAGTAGCCAATATACAAGCCGATATGGTAAGCACTACCTCATCGGTACCAGCTAGCCTACAAGCTTATTTTAATTTTGATGTAGGTAATGCTGCAGCTAATAACAGCGGAGTTACAAGTTTACCCGATCTTTCTTCCAATGCCTACACAGGTACATTAGTTGGTTTTGCTTTAACAGGCAGTACCAGTAACTGGGTAGAAAGTTATGCAATGATAGTACCCACAGCAACTGCTGCATCATCTATTTCTACAACAGGTTTTACAGCCAACTGGACAGCACCTGTTATTGGTACGGTAGATAATTATTTATTAGATGTTAGCACTAATACAACATTTACAGCACCTGTTACTGGTTCTCCTTTTACCATTGCATCATTAGGAACAAATAGGGCTATTACAGGCTTATCTGCTAGCACCAATTATTACTATAGAATTCGTGCAGATAAAACAAGCGTTACAGGTCAAGGTGCTGCTTCATCTACAGTTACGGTAACAACCGATGATATTGTTTTAACGCCACCGGGTAATGCATTACATTTTGATGGCATTAATGATTATGTAGATGTAAATAATACACTGGGTAATTTTGGTACCGGCAACTTTACACTGGAGGCGTGGGTAAGAACTACAGGTACAAGTAGCCAAACAATTGTTGCAAAAAGAAATGCAACAAGAGATGGCAACTATTTCCGTATGACAGTAACAGCAACGGGAAAAGCCTCTATTGAAATTGATGAAAGTAATACTTCTAATTATACTTATGTAACTGGTGGCACTACTATTAACGATGGTAAATGGCATCATGTAGCGGGTGTAAGAAACGGTACTCAACTGCTTATTTATGTAGATGGTTTATCAGATGCTACAGCGGCTACAATTAACGCCAATCCAAACATCAACAATAGTTTCTCTTTTACATTTGGTAGGTATTTAGATGGTGCTATTCCAAGAGAGTTTTTTAGCGGTAGTATGGATGAAGTTCGTATTTGGAATACAGCACGTACAGCCAATGAAATTGCAACAAATAGGTTAGGTATTATTACACCACCTGCAACTGGATTAGTTGCTTATTACAATTTTGATAATGGAACTGCAGGTGCTACCAATACAGGTGTTACCAACTTAAGAGATAAAACCAACACTGGTAATAATGGAACACTTACCAATTTTGCTTTAACAGGTAGTACAAGTAACTGGATAGAAAGCTATGCATTGGTAATACCTACTGCTACTACAGCAACAGCAGTATCCACTACACTTTTTACAGCCAACTGGACAGCACCTGCCATTGGCACTGTAAATAATTATTTGTTAGATGTATCTACCAATCCAAATTTTGGTACAGCCATAGCAGGCTCTCCATTTACCATTGCATCACCTACACTTACCTATAACGTTACTGGTTTAACAGCAGGTAATACATATTATTATAGAGTAAGAGCAGATAAAACTACTATCACTGGTCAAGGTGGGCCTTCAAATATTATTACAGTTACCACAGCAGGTGGTATTGTTTGGAATGGATCAACCAGTAATGCTTGGGGCACGGCTGCTAACTGGTCTACTGGCACTGTTCCAACAAGTGTAGATGCAGTTATCATTCCAACAGGTGCAGCAAATATGCCAGTAAATTTAACAGGCAGCAGAGCAGCAGGTAGTTTGAGTATACAACCAGGTGCATCTCTTACAATGAATGGAGAATTACTAATATATATATCTTTAAGTAACGCTGGCATCATTATACCAACACCTAATATCGGTCTATTATGGTCATTCGGCAGCAGTTCGGTTGTAACTTTTTCGGGTGACATAAGCATTGGAAGGTTTTTTCCTGTTGCTAGTTTAGGTACTATCATCGCACCAGGTAGTACTGTTAGTGTAACAGAACAGGTTAATGTATCATCTCCTTTAACAACCAATGGCGGGCTTATCTTAAAATCAACGGCTACACAAACTGCCAATCTAGCTCAAACATCTACCATTACTGGTAATGTGGTGGTAGAAAGATATATTCCACCTAAAACAGCACGTAAATGGAGTTTCTTAGCTAGCCCAATTTCAACATCTGTACGTAATGCTTGGCAGCAACAAATTTTTGTAACTGGTATAGGCACAGGTGGTGCAAGTACTTGTGGAGGTACTACTACAGGCAATGGTGGCGGTACAGATAAGTACAATGGCAATGGCTTTGATATATCATTAGCTAATGCTACTACTATTTATGGCTATAATGGTGCTCTATCTGGTATAGCTCGTTGGGTATCTATTAGCAACACTACTACTACATTAGTACCAGGTAAAGGCTATCGAGTAAACATAAGAGGCCCAAGAGGTTCTGGTGATAATAATTGCGTAGATGCACTAAATACTGCATCACCAACAGCACCTGCTGCTACTACTTTATCTGCTACTGGTGCAATTACTACAGGTGTAAATACAGGCAACATATCCGTAGCCTTAGATGCTGGTGCAGGTACGCATTCTTTATTAGGCAACCCTTATGCCTGTACATTAGACTTTAATAATTTTTATACAGACAATACCAATTTAGGAACCAACGGGTATTGGAGTTATTCTCCTCAAAATATTCCTGGCACAGGTAGTGCTAATACCTACTCAGCTTACAATACAGGCATTGCTACCAATGCAGGAGGATTTACCACTATGCGATACATTGCTTCTGGTCAATCGTTTTTTGTAGATAATGGAACTGGAGGTACAGTAACTTTTAGGGATGCCCATAAAACTACAAGTAATCTTCAGAATGGTCAATTTCGTACTTATAGCAATACCGATATAATACGTACGGCCTTGCAGGATGCAACTGGAACAAATGTTTTAGACGAGGTGGTAGTAAGATTTATAAATGAAATAGGTGTAGATAAATTAAATAAAGGAGTATTAGATTCTCGTTCTATAAACGAGGGGGCACCTATTTTGGTAAGCTTTAAACAAGCAGAACAACTAGCCATCCAAACCCGCCCATTAACATTTGTAAACGATACTGTTAAATTAGGTGTTTCAATAGCAGCTCTTGGTAATTATCAATTGAAGATGAGTGAGTACGAACAATTTGCAACTGCATCTTTTATTAAACTAAGAGATAAGTTTTTAAATGTAGAGCAAGATGTAAGAGCTAATGCAGTATATACATTTAGCGTAACTGCAGATCCCAACAGTAAAGGCAATGAACGTTTTGAAATTGTGTTCAAAGGAACAGCAGCTTTACCAGTAAGCTATATTGGTATCACAGCCAAAAACCAAGGAGCAAATGAAGTAGCAGTAAACTGGCAACTACCCAGCGAAACAGACATCAATCAATACGAAGTAGAAAGAAGTGTCGATGGTAGCAGCTTTACCACAAGAGGCATCGTACAAAGCAGAGGTAATAGCAACAATCAACAAAGCTATAGCTACACCGATGCCCCAAGATTAGCAGGCACCAGCTACTACCGAATTAAGGCAATCGACAAACAAGGACAAACCAATTACAGCCCAGTAGTAAAAGTAAGTAATGGCAAAGAGCAATTGAATGCAAGCATTTACCCCAATCCAGTAAAAGATAAGCTGAACATGGTATTGCAAAATGCAGGAGGCACTTACAAACTACGCATAGCAACTGTAGATGGTAAAACGCTGCAAACACAAATAGGCAATACAGCTGTTACTGGTAATATCATAAGCATTAACATTAGTAATTTAATACCAGGTGTGTATATGGTAGAAGTAACAGATAGCAAAGGCAATAGGCTAACCGAGAAAATGTTGAAACAATAAGAAGTAATTGAGAATTAAAGAAACCACAAAACAAACAGAATATGAAAACAAAACAAACCATAAAATCATTAATACTCTTTGCCCTTCTTTTGTTCATAGCAGTGCTACCTGCCATAGCTCAGGGAGATTTTGATGATGCTGCACTCAACGATTTACCCATTGATGGTGGCTTAAGTGTATTAATAGCAGCAGGTATAGGCTATGGTGCAAAAAAAGTAAGAGAGAAAAAGAAGAACTCAGTAAGTTAATCAGTCAACACTAATCTATTGGTGATAAAAGCCACACAGTAAAATAGTTTCCTTTCCCGCAGTGTCTTACGAAGTTTAGCAAAGTGAGACACTGCGGTTTATAAGTAATATGTAACTCATCCTAAAATAACTTTACACTTGTTATTAATAATCCAACTATAAATGTACAAAGGCATTCGTTTTATTTAGCCTTAATGATATTGAATTGGAATATACAGCAGAAATAAGGAAGTAATTTGTTGTGTGATTTATACAACTATAATTTGGAATTATATAACACTTTAGAATTTCCAATTGTTTATCTTTAGACAGTGAACAATTACGTTTACAATTAAATCAAATACAATGAAAAAAATAATCTTATTGGCTACGATTACACTTTGTTTGTATGCAACCACTTTTGCCCAAGACACAACTATGCATAAGAGTCATCACAAAACTACACATCAAATGTTTACCTGTACCATGCACCCAGAAGTGATGAAAAACAAACCCGGTAAATGCCCCAAATGCAATATGACATTGGTGAAGGCAAAAGAAATCTACGCCTGCCCCATGCATGCCAATATGATGAGAAGCAATGCAGGTAAATGTCCTAAATGCGGAATGGATATGACTAAAAAGGGTAAAATGAAAGGAATGAAAATGTAAAGATTGATGAAGCTATATATTAAAAATATGGTTTGTAGCCGCTGTAAAATGGTGGTGAAGAACGAGCTGGAAAAGTTCGGGCTTCACCCCATTATTGTTGAATTGGGCGAAGTAGAAATAACAGAAACACTAAAGAAAATAGAGAAAGAAAATTTAGATACACTATTAAAATCTTTTGGATTTGAATTGATGGACGATAAAAAGAGTAGAATAATTGAGCAAATAAAAAAACTCATTATCAAATTAATTCAAGACCAAAACAATGAACTAAGGGTAAATCTATCAACTTATGTAGGCGATAACTTGCATCAAGACTATAACCACCTTTCACAACTATTTACACAGGTAGAGGGCACTACTATTGAGCAATATTTTATACTTCAAAAAATAGAGAAAGTAAAAGAGTTATTGGTATATGATGAATTAACGCTTAGCCAAATTGCATTTCAACTCAATTATAGTAGTGTAGGCTATTTAAGTAATCAGTTCAAAAAAATTACCGGGCTTACACCATCACATTTCAAGCAACTGAAAGCCATTAAGCGAATACCAATAGAGCAACTATAAATTTTACAAAACATACAAGTAATTCTACAACAATGAAAACAGCAAGTTGTGTGATTTTTGTATTCTAAAATTTATAAACAATGACACATACGTATCAAGTTGCAGGAATGACCTGTGGCAGTTGCGAAGCAAAAGTAAAAAGCAGTTTACTCATGTTGCCAAATGTTACCGATGTGGAAGTTTCAAAAGACAACCAAACGGCAACTATTTCAATGGATAAGCATATTGCATTATCCACTTTTCAAAATGCGTTGGATAAAAAATATTCCATTACAGCAATCGAACACAACGAAGTTGCAGAACAAACCAAAAGTTGGTTGGCTACATACAAACCAATCTTATTAATATTTGGTTACATAACTACAATAGCCATCATTACAGCAACCCACCAAACTACATTTCATTGGATGCAAGCCATGAATATTTTTATGGCAGGCTTCTTTCTTACATTTTCTTTTTTTAAAATGCTTGATCTTAAAGGCTTTGCAGAAAGCTATAGTATGTACGATATTGTGGCAAAGAAGCTAAACAGTTGGGGCTTTATTTATGCCTTCATAGAATTGGCTTTAGGTATTGCTTATGCAATCAACTTTCAACCTTTGTTTACAAACATTGTTACATTAGTAGTTATGAGCATAAGTATTATTGGTGTTTTGCAAAGCGTATTCAACAAGCGTAAAATAAAATGTGCCTGTTTGGGTGCGGTATTCAATTTACCAATGAGTACCGTTACCATTATTGAAGATGCTTTAATGATAGCTATGAGTGCAGCAATGATTGTAAGCATGTTATAAACAACAAATCCATTAACAAATACTTTTAATTGGTTTAACCTAGGTTTGCAGAAATGAAAAAAGTAGTAGCCATATTCTTCTTAACAATCTACAGTTTCACAACTGTGGGGGCTACTGTACACATGCACTATTGCATGAACAAACTGATTGGCACAAGCTTATACCACGGCAAAGAAACCAAATGCGAAAATTGTGGTATGCACAAATCAGCTACAAAAGGCTGCTGTAAAGACGAGCATAAGTTTATTAAGCTAGAAAGAGAACATAACCAGACACAAACTTTATACGACCTAACTTTTTTTAGCACCCCAATAGTTTTACCCCCATTTTTTACATACAATCAGGCTATCGTTTCATCAACAACAGAAACCTATCCTGCAAGCAATGCACCACCTAATATTCAGGGGCAAAAATTGTATATCCTCAATTGCCTTTTCAGAATTTAATACTTTGAATGTTTACAGTCCTTTCGTTCATGGCAGCAAAGTCATGTACCTATCATTATTTTATCAAACATTTAATTTTATACAATGAAAAAGTTATTAATTCTTGCAATAGCAATAGTTACAATAAACACAGAAGTAAACGCACAACATAACCATACTGCAACACATACCACTAAAGACACCACAAAAACTGCTTCGGTTACAGAACTGCTTCCCATTTATTATAGTATTAAAGATGCATTGGTAGCAGGTAAAGCAGAAACTGCATCTACAAAAGCTGGTGAGTTTGTAAAAGCCATCAATGGCATTGATATGAAAGCATTATCCAAAGCCGACCATACAACTTTTATGGCTGTAAATGAAAAGTTGGCTTTTGATGCAGAACATATTGCAGAAAGCAAAGACCTCACTCACCAAAGAGACCATTTTAAAACTTTCTCTGATAATTTTTTCACGTTGGCAAAGGCAGTTAAACTATCAGCCAGTCCTGTTTACCAACAGTATTGTCCAATGAAAAAAGCATCTTGGTTAAGTAGCGATGCAGCTATCAAAAATCCCTATTATGGTAGTGCTATGCTTTCTTGTGGTTCTGTAAAAGCAACTTTATAAATCAATTTTTTCACTTACTCTAAGTCTTTCATTTAATGAAAGTCTAGCAGTATTATTTAAACTAATTCAAAATGAAAAATATAATCTTAGGTATTTCAGTAGTAACTATCTTTTTAGCTTCTTGCAAAAAGCATGATATGGCTTCAATGGAAAAGAATATAAGCTATCCTGCTGCTTACATAGTTAATGGTGAAAGCAGCACTATTTCTGTAATTAAATTAAGTACCAATACCCTTACAGATAGTATAGACCTAATGTCGGCAAATGGTGGAGGTATGGTTATGTGGCCACACCATATTTATCATTATCAAGGTTCATCTTCACACCAAATGGCAATCGGTGTGCCCGGTATGGATTTAAGTGCAGGTCATACTGGTGGCATGGTAGGCATGAAAGGAAGTGTACTATTAATGGATGCGGTTACAGGTATGGTTACTAAAAGCATAGAAACCCCATTGATGAATCATAATGCAGTCTTTTCCCTTAATGGTGCTGAAATATGGACATCACAAATGGATATGGCTGGTAAGGTTTTGGTGTATGATGCTATAACCTATGCTTTAAAAAATACCATAAACGTAGGTGACGAACCAGCCGAAGTTACTTTTAGTACAGATGGAACTAAGGCGTATGTATGTAATGGAATGAGCAATACTGTTACAATTATAAATCCATCTACCAAAGCTGTTATCGCCAATGTAAATGTTGGTGTAAACCCTGTGGGTGCTTGGCCATCATCTATTGGCAAAATGTTTGTAGATAATGAAACAAGCGGCAGCATTTCAATTATTGATGTTGCTGGCAATAATGTTGTTGGCTCGATATATCTAGGATTTAAACCTGGCTATGCTGCCTACAATGCTGCAACACAAGAGTTATGGGTGAGTAATGCAACTGATGGCAAAGTGGTTTACTATGGAGACATGGGCGGTAATACATGGATGAAACATGGAGAATTTGCTACTGGTGCTGATGCCCATGCAATTGCTTTCTATGGTAGCTATGCTTATGTAACAAATCAGGGAGCAAACACCGTTTCTATAATCAACGCAGCCACTCATTCTAAGATTAAAGATATAGCTGTTGGCAAGAAACCAAATGGCATCGCTATAAAATTATAGTGTTCAAAACATTCCTAACGATTTTCTGAAAAGACAAATAATATCATCACAAAAAAATCATCAAAATGAAAAATATAATTTTAGGCTTGGCAATTATAGCCACAACATTAGCAGCTTGTAACACAGGTGCTGACACAACAAAGGCAGGTACGCAAAATGATACTGCATCTAAAACCGCAGAACAAAAAGAAGCACCTAAAGCAACTGTAGCTTTTCCTACCAAGGAAATAATTGCTGGTTACTTGCAATTGAAAAATGCACTCACAAAAGACAATAGTAAAGATGTAGCCACAGCAGGTAATGCAATTGTAGCAACATTGGCAACGGTTGATATGAAAAGCCTTTCAGCCGAACAAATGAAAAGCTACATGGATATAGCAGACGACCTTAAAGAACATGCTGAACATATTGGAGCAAATGCTGGTAAGATTGAACACCAAAGGGAACATTTTGTAATGCTAAGTAAAGACATGGCAGACCTTGTAAAAACTTTTGGCATCGGGGGACAAACTTTGTATAAAGATTATTGCCCGATGGCAAACGATGGAAAAGGTGCAACATGGATTAGCGAATTAAAGGAAATTAAAAATCCATATCAAGGCAGTAAAATGCTTACTTGTGGTTCTGTAAAAGAAACAATTAAG
>JAYVRD010000332.1:0-14803 GCA_043776595.1 Chitinophagaceae bacterium
TTAAACAATAGCAACAACTTTAAACCACAACCTGGAAAAAGCGAAAAAGGTTTTTTTGATAGGGTGAGAGAAGTATTTAATTAGTGTTTATAGAAATAATAATTAAGAAGCATTGGTGTATTATTGCCAATGCTTTTTTTATGTAGCCAGCAGTAGAATATAAATGTATCTGCGGTTGCGTCGCACATGTAAGACGATAGAATATGGATTGGACTTTTATTGATGCGAAGATGTTTAAAGAGTTTGATTTTGTTTTTTAATGTTGTAAATTTCCTAAAGAAGACACTGCTTGGTATAAGTATAATGTATCTGTGGGTTGCTTCACATTGTTTTGTGCTGTGTTGTTTCGCCACTAAGATGCACCTATGTTTAGAAAAAATTTATTTCTTGCTGATTACTCTTTTGCAACTGTCCTTTGAAGTTGGGAATAAATTCAAAGTCGGAACAACCCCAATATCGTGAGTATGGAATTCTATTTTCCTTTCACGTTGAGGGTCAAAATCTCCGTGATGAAAATCTAAAATTGTTTTGCCAACTGCATGACCTAAACCTGTCGGAACAGCGTTACCGATTTGTTTGAAAATATCTGTGAGTTTTCCTTGGAGTTTCCAACTATCTGGAAACTGTTGTATTCGTGCATACTCATGAGCAGAAAGAGAACGCAACTCTGTCGGATGTGCTAGCAATGTTGCATTCATAATAGGGCTTGTTAACAGAGTAGGAGAAGGTCTGTTGAAAGCAAGTCGTCTGTAAAAACCTGTCTTGCCTCCATTCAACTCAAAAGATTTCCCCATTGCTTCCTTTTGTAATTCTTTTGGAAGGTCTGTCCAATTCTCACCTTCTTTGAGCATACCAACAAAACGTTTCATTCTCTCTGTTAGTTGAATGTATTGGTCTTGTTGTCCAAGTCCCTCAAATGCTTCCGTAATCGTCACCCATTTTTTTCCTGTTTCAATTCCTGTTTCGCTGTGTGTTGGCGATGGCAATGGAATTCTTCCTTTCTTACTTCCGAAAATTATTACTCTCTCTCTCACTTGTGGCACTCCATAATTTGCACTGTTGAACAAAGTGAAACTTAAATCATAGCCCATCTTTTTAAACTCATTCCACAAAAAATAAACGATACTTCCTGGAATTGTTGTCATGCTTCCGTATTCATTTTCATACTCGGCTGGAACTGCATTAAGTGGAGTTGAAAGCATCCCTCTGACATTTTCAAGAATGAAATATGGGGGTGCAATTTCTTCAACTACTCTCAAATAATTTACGATTACATTTCCTCTGAAGTCCTGTAACGAAAGTCGTTTACCTGCTGTGCTGAATGCCTGACAAGGCGGTCCACCAACAACCATGAAAACATCTTCTCTTTTTAATTTTGCTGTTTGCAAAATTTCTTCAGTGGTAACTTTTGTTATGTCGTTTTCAATTACAGGAATAGAAGTGTTTTCTCTGATTGTTTCGCAAGCAAGTTTATTCATCTCAACACAAACTGCCGTGTGCAGCCCTGCCTTTTCAAGTCCAAGGTCTAAACCCATTGCACCCGAAAACAATGACACTACATTATATTTTGAAGTACCGGTTACCATAGCGATTTCAAAAAGTTATCGTAAGTTTTATACTTCTTTTTAAAATCCGCTGTAAGCGGTTTTAATTTCTTCTCAATCTTGTCAATGAACGTAGCGTCTGCTAAAAGTGCTTTTGATGTTTTGAAAAGTATGTCAACTAATTTATCGTGATAGTTTTTCTTTCCGCTAACAAACTCCCAAAGTTCCTTTCCAATGAGTGTTCGCTTTTCCCACTTTGGCAAATACATTTTATACAAACCGTGTGTAACAGTTTTGTCTTCTCGTTTGCCGTATGTTTCGCCTATAAAAGCTCTGAACCCTTTTTTCTCAATGGTGTCAAATGCTTTGTGGTAGTGGTGGATTTGTGCTTTGTCCAAATCGTTTGGACCACTCTTGATTTCTAAATACGCTTTTACTTCTCCTAATCTTTCAACGACTAAATCCCATTTCGTTTCTTCTCCATGCTCATCACGCTTTCCACCGACAATGGAGTCGCTTGCATAAAGCAAAAGGTCTTCAACTAAAAAAGCAACAGAGGTTACGATGCTTCGGGAAATTGCTTGGTAAGTGTAGTAGCGAATTAAATCTTCTTCGTTATTTAAGTTTAATGCACCTGATAAAATTGGATTTACATTGAGTGTTTCCAATTGCATATTTTCAATCATCAGTAACTGCCGACTTACAAAACGGGTCGCTAAAATTTTTACAAAATTTTCTTGAACTGAAAGTTTGCCGTCAATCAGTCCGCTTTTTTGAAACGCCTGAATTTTTCCAAAGTCGCTGTCGGTAAGTTTGAAACGCGGATTGTCAACTTTGAAAACCAATTTGTCAAAGTCCTTGCGGTTGGCTTTGAGAAAAGAGTTGATTGTTCCGTAATGGGAAGCAATCATTTCAATTTTCTCTTTCAGTCCAGCAGCCTTGCTACCGCTATGAATTTGAAAACCTTTTGTGATAAGTTCTTGTGTGGATGCTGCCACTTTTATTTAAATATTTTTTTTGATTGTCAAGTTACAAATATAGCATTTTAGGACTTTTTTTTCGAGTATGTATGTCAATCTGATTGTTAGGATTGAACACAACTTGTGAATATTATAAATTACTTTTTTAAAATCTTGGCATAACCAGCTACACAACTGATTTATTAAACAGATTTTACGTTTCTATATAAGTCAAATGATAATACATGTTTTAACATGTGCAACCCCAGCCTAATACTTATTCTACAGCTAGCTAATAAAATTATCTCCTATCCTTTCAACGCTTTTGCATAAACTTGCAGCACACGTTTTCTGGCATCTTCGTGTTTTACAATAGGCTTTACATAGTTAAAATCTTCAAACTCTGGCACCCATTTGCGTATGTAGCGTAGGTCTTTGTCAAATTTTTCTGTTTGTAGCGTAGGGTTAAAAACTCTAAAATAAGGTGCAGCATCGCAGCCACTGCTTGCAGCCCATTGCCAGCCACCATTGTTGGCTGCAAAGTCAAAGTCTAGTAATTTTTTAGCAAAATAAGCTTCGCCCCAACGCCAGTCAATTAGCAAATGTTTTATAAGAAAACTGGCTGTTATCATGCGTACACGGTTGTGCATAAAGCCTGTAGCGTTCAACTCTCTCATGCCAGCATCTACAATTGGGTAGCCAGTTTGTCCATTGCACCAGTGTTCAAATTCTTCTTCGTTATTACGCCACTGTATAAAGTCGTATTCTTTTTTAAAAGCCAAGCCTTTTTGTACATGTGGAAAGTGATGTATGATGGTATGGTAAAAATCTCTCCAAATCAATTCGTTTAAATAAGTTTCGTTTAACTGTAAGGCTTTGCGTGCTGCTTCTCTTATGCTTATGGTACCAAACCTAAAGTGTATACCTAACTGTGTAGTGCCACGTATGGCAGGAAAATTTCGTTGAGTTGTGTATTTAGAAATGATGGCCTCGTTTAGTTCTTTGGTAGGAAAAAGCATACGCTCATTTGTTGGTGAAAAACCCATGCTTTCTAAACTTGGTATTGCTTGCGGGGCTTGTTTGTACAAATTACTAAAATAATTTTGGGTAGGGTAAGCTTTTACATGAAACGGTTGTAAAGCAGCTTTCCACTTACGGCTGTAGGGTGTAAAAACGGTGTAGGGTTTGCCATCGTCTTTGGTTACTTCGTTTTTTTCAAAAATTACTTGGTCTTTGAATGTGTGTAAAGCTGCACCATTAGTGTTGAGTAAATTTTTTACTTCTTCATCTCTATTAATAGCATACAATTCGTAGTCGTGGTTGGTGTACACATTTTCTATTGTATACTGCGTGGATAGTTGTTTAAAAATTTGTAAGGGGTAGCCATAATATACTTGAAGGCTGCTGCCCATGCTTGTAAGTTGCTGCTGTATTTCTGTTATAGCTGCATGGATAAATTGTACACGTTTGTCTGTTTTGTCTTCTAGTTGGTCTAAAATATTTCTATCAAAAATGAATATGGGAATAACGGGGTTGTTACTTTTTAGGGCATGGTATAGGGCTGCGTTATCGTTTAGTCTTAAGTCTCGGCGAAACCAGAAGATATTGATTGTTGGTTGCATGGATTGATTAACAGTTATTAGGAGTGATTGTTGAATAAAGAAATTGGCGGATGGGCTAATTTTAATTGCTTAATTATTTTTGGAACGCTTGGCTGCATTAGGGATTGTAGCGAAAAGCCCACAGGTACGATAGTACCGAGGACTTGAAACGAAAAGCCCGACCCGCACAGGCGGGTAATGCACTCATCAATTAACTCCATAAAGTTTCTACAAACTTTTTGTGAAGTAAACTACTTGCTTGCATAGTGTAGTTGCTATTGGCACATTGCTTTACCCACTTTATACCATAAATGGCATTGGTGAGAAACATTTCAGGAGCTTGTAAAAGGTCTTCCACTGTTATTTCTGTTTCTTCTACTGGCATGGATGCAACTTTTAAACTTTTTAATAAATGCCTACGCATTACACCACTTACACAACCCTGGTTGAGAGCTGGTGTTTTAATAATGCCATTTTGTACTATCCAAATATTGGCTATGGTAGCATCTGCAATATTGTTGTATGGGTTTAGTAACAAGGCGTCGTTTAGGTGGTTTTTTTTTGCCCATAAAGCTGCCATGGCATAGCTTAAATAATTGTTGCTTTTTAAGTGAGAAAAGTGATCGCATATTTTTTTGGCATCTTCAAAAATGTCTATCACTAAACCGTTTTCGTTTAGTTGGTTGTTGGCTGGGTTTAGTTCCCAGGTTTGTATTAAGTAATTAGGAAAATGATTTTCTGCATCGTACAAGCCACCATTGCCTCTAAAGATAGTTACTCTTATTCTAGCTAATTTTTGATGCTTGTTTTTGGTGGCAAGCTCTATTATTTGTTGTTGTAATAATTGTGGCGTTAGGTAATTTGGTTTATCAAATTGCAAAGTTTCAAGTGTAGAAAATAAGCGTTCAAAGTGGTAGTTGGCTAATATAATATTATGGTTAATGAGTTTCATGGTTTCAAAAAAACCATCTCCATAACGAAAAGAACGGTTGTTGGGGCTGATGCTTATTTTTTCTTCGCCTAGCATTTTGCCATTGAGTATTGCTTGCTTCATCTTTAAAAAATTATTTTTAAAATTAAAAAGGATACAAAACAACTAAGCGTAAAACATTAGTTATTTTATATCCTTTGTAAATTTTTTTATCTTTTGTTATCCCTCTACAATGCCATGTTTTACAGCATATAAGATTAAACCTGCGGTGCTTTTGGCTCCTGTTTTTAATTTTAATCTATCACGTATCGCTTCTACGGTGCGTGGACTAATCTCCACAATATCTGCTATTTCTTTTGTGCTGTGTTCTTCGCACATAAGCTTTAGTACATGCATTTCTTTTTCGCTTAAATCGGCATCTTCTGCACCGTTCGATTCGGAAACTCGTTTGGTACGCAACCCATTTAGCATGGCTTTATTGGTATATTCATTAAAGGAGTATTCTTTTTCGTAACACTCTTTTATGGCAGCGTAAATAAGAGTGCTATCACTATTTTTAGTAAGGTAGCTGTTTGCCCCAATCTCCATTAGTCGGCTTATCATGCTTACATCATCATTCATGGTTAGCATAATAACTTTTACATCGGGCAAAATCTTTTTAAGCTCTGGCAAGGTAGCAATGCCATCCATTATAGGCATTTGTATATCTAGCAAAATAATTTCTGGTTGTAAAAATTTCACCAAGTTCAATAACTGCATACCGTTCTCAGCCTCGCCAATAAATTCAATATCAGGATACATGCCAATGGCAGATTTTACACCAGCACGGTATAAGGCATGATCATCACAAATGAGTACTTTTATTTTTTCGCTCATAAAATCTTGGAATTAAATTTTTGTTATCCAGCAGTTGTTTTTCAATGAAGCTTTTGTTGCGTCGCACACTTGTACTAATGTAAGTTTGGCAGCAGTGAAGCCCTTGGTTAAGGCCTTAAAGATAATAAGCCTAAGCTAACCTTAGTCATTTTACTATTAAAGAAATGGAAAAATACGACATAGATTTTACGCTTTTCCTATAAAACTATAACCAAATTAGGTTATTTATAAGGCAGTTGTCCTCTTGTGTAGGTTTAGAAAACAAGTATTTTTGAATGACAATATCCAAACGGTCTGTATCTTTTTAAGAGCATTTAAAATTTAAAATCCACAAGTAACCACCCTGTAAAAAATTGCACTATTAATCGTAAAAATCAAAACCCAACTAAGACAAGAAACCTAGCAAAGAATAATATACCAGGTAAAAAACTTGGTGTGCTATAGAAAAGTAGACCTTTTTTTATGCCCTCACCTAAAGGCTTTATTTTTATGAGGTGAAAAGAAAGCTATACCGATGGTTAACAATTTTGCTGGCTATATATATTATAGCAGGTGTAGGATTCTATTTTTTTCAGGAGAAGTTTTTGTTTCATCCACAAACATTGCCTGCCAATTATCAGTATCAATTTTCCACTCCGTTTAAAGAAGTGAACCTACAACTAGATAAGCAAACCAATTTCAATATCATCCAATTTTTGCCCAATAATGATACAGTCGCCAAAGGCGTTGTCCTTTACTTTCATGGCAATAGAGAAAATATAAACCGGTATCAACCTTTTGCTATCAACTTTACTAAAAATGGTTATGAAGTATGGATGTGCGATTACCCAACTTTTGGAAAATCTACTGGTAGTCTAAATGAAACCATTTTGTATACAGAAGCTGAGCAGCTATACCTTTTGGCAAGGGCAAAGTTTGGAAAAGACAGTATTGTAATTTATGGAAAATCTTTAGGTACAGGTATAGCAGCCAACCTTGCTAGCAAGCAATATTGTAAAAGACTCATTTTAGAAACGCCATATTATAACATTGCCACTTTAGCCCATCATTTTTTTTGGATGTATCCTGTTGACAATATGCTTCATTATAAAATTCTAAGTAATCAGTATGTGCAGCAAACAAAAGCTCCCATTACTATTTTTCATGGTACAGATGATGGGGTAGTACCATACAATAATGCTGTACAATTTGCAGCAAATTTTAAGCAGGGCGATGAATTAATAACCATAGAGAATGGTAAGCATAATAATTTAAATGAATTCCCCCTGTTTCACCAAAAATTAGATAGTTTGTTACGTTAGTTTAAGATTTGTGTTAAATGATATATGCAATTTTACCATTGGCCACATCCATAACTACTGTATATCGTACATTTACTTACATAAATATTGCTACATGAATAGGAAGTTTTTGTTGATACTTGTTTTAAGTTGTTTTGCTTTAGCTGGCACAGCCCAAAAAATTACTTACTCCGAACCTGATAGAGACGATGGTAGAGGCATAAGTTTTGAAATTATTGGCAAGTTTGGCAACAACTTTATTATTTATAAAAATTTAAGAGACAATCACTACCTCTCTCTTTATGATAACAATATGAAAGCTGGTGAAAAACAAAAACTCGGTTTTTTACCCGATAAAATTATTAATGCAGATTTTTTAGTGTACCCCGATTTTTTTTACATGTTTTATCAATACCAACGAAGGAATGTAGTGTATTGTATGGCTGCAAAGTTTGATGGTTTTGGCAAAAAAATTGGTGAACCCATTCAAATGGACACAACAGAGATTGGTTTTTTTGCAAGTAATAAAATGTACTCGGTAGTTTATAGTGAGGACAAACAAAAAATTATAGCACTAAAAGTAAATACTAAGAGTGAAAAGAGGCACATAGTTACTGCTTCCTTGTTCGATAAAAGTTTAACCAAAATTTCTAAAACTAGAACCATTGTGCCTATGCTAGATGATAGAGATTTTTTAACTGAGTTTAATATAGATAACGATGGTAATTTGGCTTTTATAAAAGCAGTAGGAACCAATCAAAATGATAATATTGGTAAACTTTCATTGGCTACCAAAACACCAATGGAAGAGGTGATTAACTTTTATGATTTGCCTATTGATAAAATGTACTTAGATGATGTAAAGCTAAAGGTAGATAATATAAACAAACGCTACTTAGTTACATCTTACTACAGCAAACAACGACGTGGCAATATTGAAGGTTTATATTGTATGCTATGGGATAAAAAAGGCTCTAAAATGCTTACAGCAACTGCTACAGTTTTTAGCGATAGTATGCGTATGGAAGCAAGAGGTGAGAACAGTACTAAAATGGCATTTAATGATTATTATTTACGCAACATTGTTTTGCGTAAAGATGGTGGTTATGTAGTTACGTCTGAGGCAGCTTATTCATCTGTACGTGGTGGAGTAAACAATAGCCGTTGGGATAATGCCTTCTCACCTTATTATGGTTCTACGGATTACTATTCTTACAATAATTATGGTTCATCTTACCCATGGGGGAGAAATGGCTATTATAATAATCAAACCACTCGCTATTATGCAGATAATGTTGGGGTAATGAGTTTTGACTCTATAGGAAAAATGGAATGGGTAAATTTTATACCCAAATCTCAATACGATGATAATACAGATAATTTGCTGGGTTATTGCGTGTACACTGGCGGTGGAGAACTTCATTTTTTATACAACAAATTAGAAAGACGAACTCAGCTTTTGGTAGATAACACCATAGATGCAGATGGCAATGTAGTACGCAGCCCGACTTTAAAAAACTTAGATAAAGGCTACGAGTTTATGCCAAGGCATGGCAAACAAGTAAGCTCCCGACAAATAATTATGCCTTGCGAATACCGCAATTATATTTGCTTTGCAAAAATTGAATTTTAAAACAAACTTGTGGTATCATTTTTTAGACAGAAATCTCCTTTTAATATCGTATTTCTTGTATTGCTTGGTTTAGCAATACATGCTCATTTTTTTGTAGCACCTATTGGCATAATAGCTGCTGGGCAAACTGGTGTTTTATCTTACTTATTGCAGCATTATTTAGCACAACTGCATAGTGGTGTAATTACTGGCTTGTATATGCTGCTTATTTTTATACAAGCTTTTAGGCTAAATTTTGTTTTAAACGATTTACGCCTTTTTCAGCGTTCTGCCTTTACTACTGCGGCTGCCTACATTTTGCTTACTGCTGTTTTTAAAGAATGGAATACGCTAAGCACACCTTTAATTGTAAACACCCTTATCATTTGGATATTTAACATGGTGGCTAGGTTGTACAATAACCAAAACCCCAAAACTCTGTTGTTTAATATTGGTTTGGTTACAGGTATTGCTATTATTTTATACCTACCTATGGCTTTAATATTGGTGGTAATTTTATTGGCATTAGCTATTATGAGGCCTTTTAGATTAGCTGAATGGTTAATTATGTTGCTCGGTTTAGTTACTCCTTTTTATTTGGTGCTTTCTTGTTTGTTTATAACTGATAAATGGCATTTGGTACAGTTTTTTTTGCCTCAGTTGCAAGCTCATACTTTAGTGGTAAAAAAATTAATTCCTTTTATAGTTTCTATTTCTTCTGTGGGTTTGGTATTGCTGGCTGGCTTTATTGTTTGGAGTCAAAACAACACTAGGGCATTAATACAAGTAAGAAGAAACTGGGGTGTAATGATTTTATTATTAGTGGTTATGATACCTGCTGTTTTTCTAAATAAAAATGCTGGCTTAGAAACAATGTTACTCTGTGCAGTGCCTGCTGCAGCTTTTGTAAGCAATGTTTTTTTGTATCCAAAAAAAATGCTACTGCCTAATGTACTTTTTTGGCTATTGGTGGGGATGATTGTTTATAATAATTGGAATTTAACTTTTAAGATGTAAAGCTCAAAGCTTTTGGGCATTACAAGTTACTCTCCTTGTTTATAAAATTGGAGTTATGGTATGAACGATTCAAGATTTCTTTTGACTTGCTTAATAGATATTCTTCAGCTACAAATGTGCGACGCCACCGCAGCCCAATTTGTGTTCTACTGCTCGTCCCCAAAAAATTACTATGTGTTAAAAACATTCACTTTCTTTTTTAGGCTTTGGGATTACCTTTAGGCCTTAAATTGTAGTCCATGAAATTTGGCGTTGTTGTTTTTCCAGGGAGTAATTGCGATAGAGATATGCAAGATGCTCTGCAAAACGATTTGGGCAAAGAAGTAATCATGTTGTGGCATAAAGACAAAGACTTAAGCCAATTTACTACCGATGATTGTATTGTGCTACCTGGTGGTTTTAGCTATGGCGATTACTTGCGTTGTGGTGCTATTGCACGTTTTAGCCCTATGATGCAAAGTGTAATTGAGTTTGCTAACAAAGGGGGTAAAGTGTTGGGCGTGTGCAACGGGTTTCAAATTTTATGCGAAAGTGGATTGCTACCTGGAGTGCTGCTACAAAATGCCAACCAACAATTTATTTGTAAAAATGTGTTTTTAAGAGCTGATAATGGTGTTGCAGGAAATAGTAAAGCATTAAAAATTCCTATTGCTCATGGCGAAGGACGTTTTTTTGCCGATGATGAAACCCTAAACGATATAGAGGCCAATAACCAAATTATTTTTCGCTATTGCGATGAAGATGGAACCGTAGGGGTAGGAAACCCTAATGGTGCTGTAAGGAACATAGCTGGCATTCGTAATAAAGCAGGTAATGTATTTGGTATGATGCCACATCCTGAAAGGGCTACATCTACCGCACTGAACAACTTAGACGGTAAAACTGTTTTTGAATTACTGGGTTTAAACTAAAATAAAATGAACAAAAAATTTCTTTTCTTTTCACTTTTCAGTTTTGCATTTTCTCTTTTTTCTTTTGCTCAAAAAGATCCAACTATTTGGAAGTACGAAGCAAAGAAAAAAACTGCTGGAGTTTACGAAGTGGTAATAACGGCTACGCTGGCAAAACCTTGGCATATTTATTCTCAAAATACTGGTAAGGGTGGTCCTGTACCTACCAAATTGGTTTTTAAAACCAATCCATTACTTATTGTAGAAGGAAAGACCAAAGAAAATGGCAAGCTTGAAAAAAGCTACGATGAAAACTTTAAAACCAATGTTTTGTACTATGCCAACAAAGTAGAATTTGTACAAACCATAAAAGTAAAAGGTAGAGCCAAAACCAATGTAGCTGGCACTATTGAGTATATGGTGTGCAACGATGAAATGTGCTTACCACCTACAAAAAAGAACTTCGATATAAAGTTGCTTTGATTTTAATGTAGTAGTCTTTTGTAATAAGCTACATGGCTACTATTAAGCTTTGGTTGCGTCGCACTCTTGTACTATAGAAACAATATTGGGCAAGCTGTAAACCACTTACTTTTCTATAAGCCCTAGTTAATAAACCCAAAATGAAAAAAATATTTGCAACAGTAGCTGTATGGTTGGTTGGCCTTACTGTTTTTGCCCAAAACGATAGTTTATTATCTTGGAAAGTAGTGGCTAAAAAAAATGCCCAAGGCATTTATGAGTTAACAGCTAATGCCATCCTACCACAGGGTTGGCATGTGTACGGTAGCAACCCAACAGTTGAAGGTTTAGAAACCGTAAAATTTGTTTTCGACTTAGAAAATGTACAGTTACAAAATGCCACCACTTTTACTAAAAATGCCGAAACCATAACCGATGCCATTTTCGAAAATAAAACGGTAAATGTATATACGGGTGCTATAGAAGTAAAACAACTAATAAAAATAAATGGATTTGTACCAGCACAGCTTCAAGGCAGCATTGAAGCCTTTGTAGCTAAAGGAGATGAATTTTTACCACAAGAAAAGCAATTCGACATTACTTTAGAAGGTGGTGCAGCCGTAGCTAATGATGTACAAAAAATAAAAATTGCAACCATTGATATTAACCACCCCGTAGCCGAGTGTGGCGAAAAAGTAAACAAGAAAGATAGCCTGCTTGCCATTTTTTTTATTGGTTTTTTAGGTGGTCTAATAGCCTTACTTACACCCTGCGTTTTTCCTATGATACCTGTAACGGTTTCTTTCTTCACCAAAAAATCGGGCAATAGAAAGCAAGCCATACGCAACGGAATTTTGTATGGACTTTTTATACTTTTAATTTATGTGTTGGCAAGTACACCTTTTCATTTGTTAGACAATGTGCAGCCCGAAATACTAAACAATATATCTACCAATGCTTGGCTAAATGTGTTTTTCTTTATTGTATTTATTGTGTTTGCCATTTCGTTTTTTGGGTACTTTGAAATTACATTACCTAGCAGCGTGGCCAATAGAGCCGATACTAAAAGTAGCTTGGGAAGTATAGGTGGTATTTTCTTTATGGCACTTACATTAGTTATTGTTTCTTTTTCTTGTACTGGTATTATCTTGGGTACATTGTTAGTAGGCACAGCAGGTAGTGGAGCTTGGGCATTAACTACAGGCATGGCTGGTTTTGGTGCAGCATTGGCTTTGCCATTTGCATTATTTGCCATTTTTCCTAGTTGGTTACAATCGCTACCAAAAAGTGGTGGCTGGTTAGATACAGTAAAAAAAGTACTAGCTTTTGTAGAGCTTGCTTTAGCGTTTAAATTTTTAAGTAATGCCGATTCAGTAATGCATTGGGGTATTTTAAAACGTGAAATATTTTTTGCTATTTGGATATTAATTAGTGGTGGATTGTTTGTTTATTTAATGGGTTGGCTTCGCCTACCACATGATTATAAAGGCATGAAGATTACAAACGGCAGAAAAGTATTTGGTATTTTGGCGTTAGTATTTACACTGTATTTAATTCCTGGGGTTACCAATACAGCGTATGCCAATTTAAAATTGCTCAGCGGTTTTCCCCCACCATTACATTATAGTATTTATGGTACAGGCAATATCCATGGCAAAGGCTTAGAGGCAGATGTAATGAACGATTACGACAAAGCCCTACAACTTGCCAAAGCACAAGACAAACCCTTGCTTTTAGACTTTACAGGTTGGGCATGCACCAACTGTAGAAAGATGGAAGAAAACGTTTGGACAAAACCAGAAGTGTATAACTACATAAAAGAGCATTTTATTTTAGTAAGCCTCTATGTAGATGATAAACAAAAGCTACCAATTGAACAACGCTTTACTTACACTAATGGCAAACTCAGTAAAACTATTACCACCATTGGAGACAAATGGTCCACTTTTCAATCAGAAAATTTTGTACAAGTTTCGCAACCATTGTATGTGGTACTGAATACCAACGAAAAACTAATGACCTACCCTGTAGGCTACACACCCAACGCCCAAGAATATTTGCAGTGGCTTCAATGCGGATATGAGAGCTTTAAAAAAGAGAAGTAATTTTTACTACCCCTCCTTCATAAAGTTTAGGAGGGGTAGTAAAAGGTATAAAAACAAAGCTAAAGCTTTGTATAAAAATTAATTGGGCACTTCTAATTTATTATTCAGTCCATTCATATCTGCCATGCGTTTGGTAGGGTCTATTTCTATACTTTTTATTTCGCCTACTTTTCGGTTGGTGGTAAACTGGTATTCGGGGTTTGCCCATTTCCATTCTTGGTGTATGGTTCTTGCTGTAGCATCTTCAGTAGCTTTGTTGCCCAACATTAGGTTTAGGGGTATGTAGTGTAGCTCTTTACTTCCATCTTTATAATTTATCAATACATCTAAAGGCATGGGCATTTTACCAATACGTTTTAGTGTAATCATTGTTTTGCCATCTGCATCGGTATCTATATTTCCTAGGGCGTAGTCTATGGTTTTGGTGCTGTACACCCAATACTCTTTGTACCACTGTAGGGTTAAGCCACTTACTTTTTCTGCCACACGTATAAAATCGTTGGCATTAGGATGTTTAAAACGCCATTGGTTGTAATACTCCAATAATATTTTATTGCAAACACTATCGCCTACCAAATAACCTAATTGACTTAAGAAAACGCAACCCTTGGCATATACTGCATTACCATAGCCATAGTTGGTATTAAAATGATCCGCATGGGTGGTCATGGGTTCTTCGTGGGGGCTTTTGGCAAGCTTAAAATAACTTGCATAGTCATCTGCCTGTATAGCAGGTAGCTTGTTAAGTACATCAATAGAATCTCTACGTTTCTTTTCCAAATCTCTCGATAAAATACTTTGATTAGGGTTTATAAAATCCCAATTTTTTTGATAGTGTTCCATCACTTCGTTTTCAGCAAAGCTGGTAAAGCCTTCATCCATCCAACCAAATAAACTTTCGTTGGTACCTAGCATTTGTTGATACCAACTATGCATCCACTCATGAAACACAGTACCCAAACTTGGTCCTTTAATTAGGGTAGCCATAGCGTATTCCATACCTCCATCTCCACCTTGTATAAAACTGTATTGAGGGTAAGGGTATCTGCCATATTTTTTTTCTATATAAGGCAATACTTTTTCTGCAGCCCAAAGCACACCCTGCCAGCTGCTATCTTCATGTGCATCTCTGGCTTTATAAAAAACGTGCAGGGTTAAATCTTTTCGTACTTGTTTACTTATATGTGTATAGCCATCATCTGCAGCCCAAACAAAGTCATGTACATTATTGGCTATAAAATTATAAGTAAGTGTTGGGGTAGATGTTCTCACTTTCAAGCCAGGCTCGCCATAACCCTTGCCAATAGCATTAGGGTTTTGTAGTACACCAGTGGCAGCTACCATGTACTCTTTATCTATATTTATTTTTACATCAAAATCTCCCCACACACCATAAAATTCTCTAGCTATGTATTGGTTGGCATTCCAACCTTGGTAGTCGTACTCTACCATTTTGGGGTACCATTGGCTCATGCTGTAGCGTATGCCTTCTGCATTATCACGCCCACTACGCCTAATTTGTAAGG
>JAYVRD010000333.1:0-3742 GCA_043776595.1 Chitinophagaceae bacterium
CCATTGAATTAAAAGTAATAGCTACGATAGATGGTTAAATAGTTCATCAGTTTTTTGGTTTATTAGTTAGTTAAATTTGTAATTGCTTTTACCAATTAACCCATAAACCAATTATCCAATAAACCAAAAATGACTTATCAAAATACACTTGAATTTGCTCGAAGCCTTGATGAAAAAGATGGACTTAACTCTTTTCGTTCTAAATTCTTCATTCCACAACATGAAGGAAAAGATACAGTTTACTTAACTGGAAATTCTCTGGGCTTGCAAGTAAAGTCAACAGCAGCATATATTCAACAAGAATTAAACGATTGGGCACAATATGGTGTGGAAGGACATTTTCATGCAAAAAATCCTTGGTTGAGTTACCATGAAATTTTTCCAAAATTATTATCACCAATTGTGGGAGCCTTAGAAGAAGAAGTTGTTGTAATGAATCAGTTAACAGTAAACCTTCACTTGTTAATGGTAAGTTTTTACAACCCAACAAAACAAAGATTTAAAATCATCTGCGAAGCAAAAGCCTTCCCTTCCGATCAATATGCTTTGGAATCCCAAGTGAAATTTCATGGATTTAATTATGAAGATGCAGTAATTGAAGTTTCTCCAAGAGATGGAGAATATACCCTTAGAACAGAAGATATCTTAGCATCAATAGAACAAAACAAAGATGCTATTGCACTAGTTATTATTGGTGGTGTAAACTATTATACTGGTCAAGTTTTTGATATGCCAACCATTGTAAAAGCTGCACATGCAGCTGGTGCTTATTGTAGTTTTGATTTAGCACATGCTGCTGGCAATATCGAATTAAAACTACACGAATGGAATGTTGATTTTGCTTGTTGGTGTTCATACAAATATTTAAACTCAGGACCAGGTGGTGTATCAGGAGTTTTTATTCATCAAAAACATATCGCAAATTCAAACTTAAATCGTTTTGCAGGTTGGTGGGGTCACAAAAAAACTACTCGCTTTAAAATGGACAAAGGCTTTCAACCAATTCCAACAGCAGAGGGATGGCAATTGAGTAATGCACCTATACTAAGCATGGCTGCCCATAAAGCGAGTCTAGATGTATTTGAACAAGCTGGCTTTGAAAACTTACTAGTCAAAGGCAGATTACTGAGTGACTATTTATTATTTATTATTGATAACATCAATGGTAAGCGGGGCAATAAAACCATTGAAATTATTACCCCAAGAAACGCAAAAGAAAAAGGATGTCAAGTATCTATGCTCATGCTAAAAGATGGCAAAAGTATTTTTGACGAGTTAATGAAACAAGGTGTAATTGCCGATTGGCGAGAACCGAATGTGATTCGTGTAGCTCCTGTTCCTTTATATAACTCATTTGAAGATATTTGGAGATTTGGGAATATTATAGAACAAGTGCTAACTAGTCTTGATTAATATTGTTCGCATGTTTTAATGCTTCAAATTTAGACGCCTATCGTACAATTTGTAACAACAATATTATACAATAGGCTTGTAGATAAAATTGTAAGAGGGGCTTCACTAAAATTGATATAAAATCATTTGGCTACTTCGCTCCAAACACTTTCTTTAAAATATCACTCGTTCTTGCCAAAGAGTCTTTACGAATTTTTAGTTCTTCTTGTGCCACTTGGTAAAAAATACCAGCTAACGCTTTATCAGTTACATAGCCAGCCAAATCGGGGTTTACTTTGCTTACCAATGGCAGTTTGTTGTAGGTTGTAATCAAATCATTCCAGTATTTAGTAGCATCTACTTTTACCAGCGATTTTTCAATTACAGGCTTAAATGCAGTAGCCAAAGGGTTAGTAGTGGTAGTGCGTAAGTATTTGGTAGCTGCACTATCGCCACCTTTTAAAATACCCAAAGCATCATTAAAACTCATTTGTTTTATTGCATTTACAAAAATGGGTGCAGCATCTTTAGCAGCATCTTCTGCAGCACGGTTCATGCTAAGTATGGCGTTATCTACTTGGTTACCCAAGCCCAAACTGCGTAATCTTTTTTCCACTTTTAGTGCTTCTGGTGGTAATAATATTTTTAAAGCGGCATCTTTAAAAAAACCATCAGTAAGGGATAGTTTTTTTGTACCAGTTTCTGTGCCTTTGGCTAGGGCTTCTTTTAAGCCACTAATTATATCAGTGTTGGTAAGTGAGTTTAAACTAGCATTTTTGCTCGGTAGGTTTCCCAACACATTGTCTATTGGTCTTTTGCCTATAGTACTGTCTTTGGTTGTAACTTTCTTAATGCGGTCTTCAAAACTTTGTGCATAGTTGGTAAAAAATGTAGTTGCAAATAGGGTAAGTATAAATAATTGCTTCATAAAAATTTTAGTAGTTATTGCCAAATATAGTACCAACATTACCTCATTACCCATTGTATCAGAAAATGTTTTGTTAACAGCAGTTATATTTGCACTGTAAAAATTTTGCCTGCCCTGCAAGCAGGTTCATAAACAAATGGAACATCAGTAAACCCCAACTTCTACCCTCTCTAAAAGTGAATGACTTAAAGAAGCTGCTGTTTTGATGTCTGAAATTTTAAAACTATGGCAGTATTACACAACCGCATTAGCAACCAAGAGCTAAAGCAAAAATTAATGGCAGAGACTGAGCTAAGAACCACCATTAGTTTCTATCAATATTTTCCTATACAAAATCCACAGGAGTTTAGGGATTACCTGTATAAGTATTTACAAATTCTACAAATTTTTGGTAGAATTTATGTAGCCCACGAAGGCATTAATGCACAAATAAGTGTACCAACCAACCAGTATGAATCCTTCAAAACATTTTTATACAGCATAGAATATTTGAATGGCGTACGCCTAAACATTGCAATAGACGATGATGGTAAAAGTTTTTGGGTATTGAAAATAAAAGTGAGAGACAAAGTAGTAGCCGATGGAATTGATGAACCTGCTTTTAGTATGGAAAATAAAGGGCGTTATGTAAACGCACAACAAATGAATCAATTACTACAAGATGATAAAACAGTTGTGATTGATATGCGTAACCATTACGAATACGAAGTTGGGCATTTTGAAAAAGCTTTAGAAATACCCAGCGATACTTTTAGAGACCAGCTACCCATGGCTGTAAATATGATGAAGGGCAATGAAGACACAAACATCATTATGTATTGTACAGGTGGCATACGTTGCGAGAAAGCCAGTGCCTACATGCTACACAAAGGTTTTAAAAATGTGTTTCATTTAGAAGGTGGCATTATAAACTATGCACAGCAAATAAAACAAGAAGGCTTACAAAGCAAATTCATTGGTAAAAATTTTGTTTTTGATAACCGATTGGGCGAAAGAATTACAGAAGATATAATAGCCACTTGCCACCAATGTGGCAAACCATGCGATGAACATATAAACTGTGCTAACAATGGTTGTCATTTACTTTTTATACAATGTAAAGAATGTAAAGAAAAATTTAATGCTTGTTGTAGCAATGCTTGTAAAGAAACTATTGATATGCCCATGCAACGCCAAAAAGAAATACGCAAAGGCATAGACCTTGGGCAAAATATTTTTAATAAAAGCAAACGCCTTAGACCTAAGTTGAACAAAGATGGAACAGTAAGTTAAGTTTTTGGGTAGCCAGCTTTTGTAGTGCTATTAAACTTCGGTGGCGTCGCACATTTTAAACTATGGTTAAAAATTTAGCTTTACACACCCACAATATATACTAAAATGCTTTAATAATTCCGAATTTAAAATTCAACGTTGTCATTAGTC
>JAYVRD010000334.1:0-3729 GCA_043776595.1 Chitinophagaceae bacterium
AGGTCATTAAGCAAGGCTCACTCATGTCGGCTATCTTAACATCAGTTAATTTGGTTTCTTTGATAATGATATTTTTATCTTTACTCATAAAAATACCCTGCATATCGCTTTTACCATAAAACACAGTTGTTTTGTAAGAGTAGGTAACACCTTTAACAGCATTATTACTTTTTTGGTCTATCTGAACCTCGTATTTATACATTTCTCTAAAAAAGCCGTTTCCCGATGTGAAGTGACCACGCCATACGCCAGTAAGTTGTACACCATCATTGGCTTCAAAATTTTTTGGAGGGCTGGATTTTTGGGATGCACTAGGTACTGCTTTTTTTTCAGGATTTTTTGTCCCAGACTGTTCCTTGCTTTTAATAATTGACTGCTGGCCTGGTTGTTTTTGCTGTGCAAAAGAAACGAACCAGCCAAGAGACAATAAGCAGATAATTGTAAACTTGAATCTCATATGGCAAAACTACAACTGCAATATAGTGTAATGATATAAAGAAGCGTTAAGGTTTAAGTGGGTTTCTTTACATTTGCAATCTTACAAAAATTTAGACTTGAGCAAGCAAAATATGATTAATATTCGTTTTCCCGATGGTGCTGTACGCCCATACCAAAGTGGGTCATCTGCGTTAGACATTGCCAAAAGCATAAGCGAAGGCTTGGCAAGAAAAGTTTTAGCCGCCAATATAAATGGAGAAGTGTGGGACGCAACACGACCAATAACGGCAGATGCTACCCTACAATTAATTACTTGGGATGATGCTGACGGTAAAGCTATCTTTTGGCATTCATCTGCTCATTTAATGGCAGAAGCAGTAGAAAGCAAATTTCCTGGAGCTAAGTTTTGGGTAGGCCCAGCTATAGAAAAAGGGTTTTACTACGATATTGATTTAGGCGACAGAAAATTAAACGAAGAAGACTTAGCCGAGCTTGAAAAGAAGATGAACGAATTAGCTAAACAGAATAATACTTATTTGCGTACTGAAAAAAGCAAAGCAGATGCTGTAGCTTATTTTACTGAAAAAGGAGATGAGTATAAATTAGACTTGCTACAAAACCTGCAAGATGGTAGTATAACTTTTTATACACAAGGTGGCTTTACCGATTTATGTAGAGGTCCACATATTCCAGCTACGGGGGCTATAAAAGCTATTAAGCTTATGAGCATTGCTGGGGCATACTGGAAAGGTGATGAAAAAAACAAACAGCTTACTCGTATTTATGGTGTAACCTTCCCCAATCAAAAAGAACTAGACGAATATTTATTAATGTTGGAAGAAGCCAAGAAAAGAGACCACCGAAAACTAGGCAAAGAATTGGGCATTTACACCATGAA
Source organism: Chitinophagaceae bacterium (assembly GCA_043776595.1). Classification (GTDB taxonomy): domain Bacteria; phylum Bacteroidota; class Bacteroidia; order Chitinophagales; family Chitinophagaceae; genus UBA1930. The sequence goes on from JAYVRD010000334.1 coordinate 1,337, forward strand.
CGATGATATTGGTGCAGGCTTAGTTTTATGGATGCCTAATGGAGGTGTTATTATAGAAGAATTAGAAAAGCTAGCTAAAGAAACTGAGGAAGATGCAGGCTACAAACGTGTGGTAACGCCACATATAGCTAAGGAGAATTTATACCTTACGAGTGGGCATTTACCTTACTATGCAGATAGCATGTTTCCACCCATGAAATTGGATGGAGAGACCTATTATTTAAGGGCGATGAACTGCCCACACCATCATAAAATATTTGATGCTGAGTTAAAGAGTTATAGAGATTTACCTTATCGCTTGGCAGAATATGGTACTTGCTACCGCTACGAGCAAAGTGGTGAATTATTTGGACTTATGAGGGTACGTTGCTTACACATGAACGATGCTCATATTTACTGTAGCAAAGAGCAGTTTTACGAGGAATTTAAAGCCGTAAACGAAATGTACCTCAAGTATTTTAAAATATTTGGTGTTGATAAGTTTGTGATGCGTTTAAGCCTTCATGCACCCGAAAAGCTAGGACAGAAATATGTAAACGAGCCAGAACTTTGGAAAGAAACTGAAGCCTTAGTAAGAGATGTACTCATTAAAACCAATACTCCTTTTATAGAAGTGCAAGACGAAGCTGCTTTTTATGGACCTAAAATAGATGTGCAGATTTATAGTGCCATTGGCAAAGAATTTACTTTGGCTACCAACCAAGTTGACTTTGCACAACCTCGTAGTTTTAAATTATCGTTCACCAATAAAGACAATGAAGCAGAAGTTCCGTTAATCATCCATCGTGCACCATTGGGTACGCACGAAAGATTTATAGGCTTTTTGTTGGAGCATTATGCTGGTAAATTTCCTACATGGCTAGCACCTTTGCAGGTTAAAATTTTACCCATTAGTGATAAATTTATAGATTATGCTAACGAGGTAAAAGCCAAGCTACGCAAGCATAGGGTACGTGTAGAGATAGACGAACGACAAGAAAAAATTGGCAAAAAAATTCGTGAAGCAGAATTAAGTCGTGTGCCTTATATGCTCGTAATTGGCGAAAAAGAAATGAATGAAGGCAAACTTTCTATACGCAGACAAGGCAAAGGCGATATGGGGCAACAAATGCTGGAAGAGTTTGTTAACAACATTGTGGATGAAATTGTAAACCGTAAATCGGGAGAATAGCATTATTTTTACAGTATGACGGGAACTCAAACCTTGAAAATTTACGAAATCTTGCAACGGCATTTTAAAAATGAAGCCGATGCAAAAATCGTTGTTCAAGAGTTGGAAACTGTTATCGATAATAAGTTTATAGACAAAAAAGAAGCCTTAGCCAGCAAAGATGATATCTCGTTAATTAGGCAGGATATGCTGAAGTTTCAAATAGATGTAGAAAAAAGGTTTAACCAAATGATTATCTGGACTGTTAGCACTGGCATTGCTGTTGTAGGACTAATAATAGCATTTCTAAAACTCAAATAAATCAATAACCAAACAAGTTTTAATGGCATTACCATTCAGAGGCGGCGGGGGCGGAAGATTTAACCCTCGTTTTAACAGGCAGCCGGAGCCTGAACATCGAATCAACGATAGAATCCGTGTACCACAAGTACGTTTAGTAGGCGATAACGTTGAAATAGGCGTTTATCCCACACATGAGGCTCTTAAAATAGCCCAAGCGTTAGAGTTAGATTTGGTAGAAATTTCGCCGCAGGCAGACCCGCCAGTGTGCAAAGCTATTGACTATAAAAAGTTCCTTTACGAGAAGAAGAAGAAAGAAAAGGAAATGAAAGCCAATGCCAAGCAAAGTGAGGTAAAAGAAGTACGTTTTACCCCTGGTACTGATGATCATGATTTTAACTTTAAAGCTAAGCACGCCGAAGGCTTTTTAAAAGATGGTAACAAAGTAAAAGCCTACGTACAATTTAAAGGACGTGCCATACAATTTAAAGAACGTGGAGAGTTGGTACTACTAAAATTTGCAGAGCGTTTGGCAGAAGTTGGGCAGCCAGAAACCCTTCCTAAATTAGAAGGTAAGCGTATGTTTTTAATGCTTACCCCAAAAACAGCCAAGAAAAAGAAAGAAGAAAAATCAGCATAACAAAAAGGCTTCCATTGGTGAAGCCTTTTTTATTTTTTGAAATGAATATTATAGAGCAAGTGGAATATGCTTTAAGTTAAAACATATAATAAGTTTTAAACCCAATAAGTGATGAGCTAGTACCACTGATTGCCAAACCTGTATATTGAAAATAAGCAGCATACTTTCTTGAAACATAGCCTACTTGTGGAGAATATGCAAATCCACCTGAAGTATTTTTAGCACTAATTGCACCATACCCAAGCCCAGCCCCTGCGGAAATGCCATTAGTAAAAATATAACGACTGCCTGCTAAAAAACCAT